>PBSR01000127.1 GCA_002726335.1 Gemmatimonadaceae bacterium | reverse complement strand
GAAGGCCATCCGCCGTGCTGTAGTGCCGAATGTACCGGCCGTCGTACCGACTGACGCCGCCACCCAGGGTCCCCATCCAGAGATGGCCCTCGCGATCGGGTGTCACCGACCACACCTGGTTGCCCGCCAGCCCTTCTGCGGTGGTGTACGTGGTTCGTCGATCGCCGGACAGCCGGCTGATGCCGCCACCGTTCGTAGCCCAGCCACATCCGCCCCTGGTCGTCCTCGTGCATCGCCAGCACGGCCACGCCTTCCATGGCCCCTGTCCCGGGCACGCTCTCGAGGCGGCCATCCACGGCGCGGGCCACCCCCGACCCGGTCCCCAGCCACATCCGGCCTGTTGAATCCAGGGCCATGGACCACACCTCGTCTTCCATCCCTCCCCGCTCTGGCGTCACCCGACGGGCGCCCGCGTTCGCCAGCTGCCACGCGCCGCGGCCATGGGTGCCCGCCCATATCACGCCGTCGCTATCTTCGGCAAGGCTCAGGACATTGGCGCCCACCAATTCGCCAGCCCCTTGGCACGACACCAGGCAACGGCCGTCGAAGTAGTGCACGCCCCCTCGGTAGGAGGGGTCATACAGGTCCCCGACGGCACACCAGATGCGACCCCGGGTGTCGGTCAGAACGGCGGTGATTTTCCATCCTGAGAGCCCGTCCTCAACCGTGAAGCACGTGAACTCTCTGCCGTCGTATCTGACCAGGCCCCCGCCGTAGCTGGCCAGCCACAGATCTCCGTCCAGGTCAAGCGCCAGGGACAGCACCCCTGTTCCGGGTGGGACCCCCGTGGGGGTCAGGTTGGTGAAGGTGTGACCATCAAAGCAGCTGACCCCGGTCTGCGAGCTGGCAAACCAGATCCTGCCGCTCAGATCCTGTACAGCATCCACGATGCAGGAGGAGGGCAGGCCGTCGCGCACTCCGTAGTTCAGCCACATGCCGTGGCGCACACCCGGTCCGGCCCTTACCTCCAGGAGACGTGGCTCTTGTGGCTGGTGATCCATCTAGGAGCGCCTCCGCCCGGGCCCTAGGCCAGGAGTCGATGGGGAATTGACGAAGCGGGTGAAGAACATGCGCGGCCCAGATCGCGGGGACAATCCTGGGCCCCGGGGTGCCATCAATAATAGATCGGCCCGGCCTGTACTGCTGGCTCGGGTGTTCCAGTTTGACGTGACCGTATGTGATCGGTGCGGGGGAAGGGTTAAGATCGTGGGAGCTCTCGCCGGCCCGGGGTCCATCCGCAGATACCTGAGAGGGGTTGGCCATCCGGCACGGGCGCCACCGATCGCTTCTTCTGAGCGCCGGGCCTCTCTATTGGACTCCGCATGCGAAGCCGGCACGAATCCATCAGGGAGCGAAAGGCGAGAAGTGACGCTATGACGTCTTGACAGTTACAACGTCTGAATGGGATACTTCTGATCATGAGCGAAGCTGCAAAGAGAAGTACGATCTACTTCGACCCGGACATCCATCGTGCCCTCAGGATGAAGGCCGCTGAGACCGATCGGTCCATCTCAGATCTGGTCAATGACGCGGTGAAAACTACCCTCAGCGAAGATGCCGAGGACTTGGCCGCCTTCGAACAGCGAGCGGAGGAGCCAAATCTCTCCTTTGAGGAGGTCGTCAAGTCTCTGAAGCTCAGTGGCAAGACATAATATCCAAATCAAGCCATCTGCAGTTCGAGAACTCGAAATGATCCCTCAGAAGAAGACCCGGCAAAGGATCGTGCAGCGAATGCAATCCCTGGGAGGTGATCCGTGGCCACCCGGCTGCGAGAAGTTGACAGGGCAGGAACGGTATCGGGTCCGACAAGGCCAGTACCGAATCGTCTACTCTGTTGAGGACGACGCCCTCGTCGCTTATCTCGTGAAGATCGGCCACCGTTCCAGCGTCTACGGATAGCTGAAGCGGACCTCCCCGCCGATCGGCAGGAGTTCATGGGCAGAACGAGGCGATGACGCCACTTGGGCGCATCGCCCAGCCCGAGGATGTGGCGCGGTCGGCGGCCTTTCTGGCTTCGGAAGAAGCGGCGTTTCTCACCGGCCAGTCTATCAGTGTCTCTGGCGGGGCATGGATGGGATAGGAGCAGATGGATATAGCAACTCTCGTTGGATTGATCGGATTCGTCGCGGCCCTGCTGGCAGTGGCTACCGGCGATCTTGGCATGCTTCTGGAAGGCCCTCTACTCGCCATCGTCTGGGGCGGCGGAGTGGCCATGACGCTGATCGCAATGCCTCTGCGCCAGGTTCTGGGTCTGGGTCCCGTCCTCATGCGGACGCTGTTCACCCGCGACGTGTCGCCCACCCACACCGTCAAGCGGTCCGCGCAGCTGGCCGAGCTGGCAGCTGCCGAGGGGTTACTCGCCCTTGAAGCTGACGTAGAGCGGCATGCTGATGACCCTTTCCTCCGGCAGGGCATCTTGTTGGCCGTTGACGGCACCGAGCCAGATCTCGTCATGGATATTCTCGAGACTGAGCTGCAGTTCATCGAGCAGCGGCACGAGCAGGCCCGGCGGGCAATCCATGTGGTCGGTCGTTGCTTCCTGACCATGGGCCTGGCGGTGGCGCCGGTGGCCCTGATCGCTTTTACCGGGCGCAACACGGAGCTTCTGCAGGCCGTGCACCTGTCGGCCCTGCCCCTGCTCTACGGGGTCGCTGTCTGGGCGCTGGCAGCACCGATCGCCAATAAGTTGCGTGGATACAGCGAGGCCGAAGTCCTGCAGAAGCGAATGGTCATCGAAGCGGTCATGGCCATCCAGTCCGGTGACCATCCGCGGATCGTCGAACACAAGCTAGCGGTCTTTCTGGCGCCCGCCCATCGGCCCTCGGGAGATCATCAGTCGACCACTCCCGAACCGGTGTCCCTTCCCGACGCGGCCTTCGTCGAAGAGGTGAAGCGCCGCGCCGCCGAACTCGGTCCGGCGGAATTCGCCTTCGCCGACATCACGAAGCTCGCCGACCGCGAGATCCAGGGGCTGTTGCGGGAGATTGATCAGAGCTCCCTTGTAGCCGCCCTCGTGGGGGCCACGGAGCCGGTCCGCGAAAAGCTGACGCGGAATATGTCAGATCGTGTGCGCATTTTCATCCTCTCCCAGACGGGTTTCGTCGCCGAGACCGGCGCCGAGGAGGTGGCCGGCATCCACGCCGCCATCTGTCACCAGATCGTCCGCCTGGCGAAGGACGGGCACATTTCGCTGCCTTGAGTCCGACGCTCCCCATCACCAGCCGCCACCCCGGCGGCTTGTTCCTGCCCCGTACCTACGTCGTCTACCGGGCGAGTGCGCCGATCTCCGTCGACGGCAATCTCGACAAGAAAGCCTGGTGGGACGCGCCGTGGACGGAGCCCTTCGAGGATCACCAGGCGCCGAATGCTCCCGCCCCCTGGCGGATGACGCGGGCCGCGATTCTGTGGGATGACGACCATCTGTACTTCGCGGCGCGGCTGCAGGAGGAGAATGTCTGGGGCTCGATCACCGAGCGCGACGCGGTGATCTACAAGGACAACGACTTCGAGATCTTCCTCGATGTCGACGAACGGGGCGACAACTACTACGAGTTCGAGATCAACCCGTTGAACACGGTGTGGGACATGTTTCACCCGCGCGAGTATCACCGCCGTTCCTGTCTGGAGACCGCGTACGACATCGACGGTGTGCGCCACGCCGTGCAGGTGCAGGGCACGCTGAACAATCATCACGACACGGACACCGGCTGGACGGTGGAGGTGGCCTGGCCCTGGCGTGCGATTCGCACACACGATCGTACGCAGGCGACGATCCCGCCGCTGCGGGGCCAGTCCTTCCGGGTGAACTTCTCCCGGGTGCAGTACCCGCACGACACGACCGGGCTGAGCTGTGCCAAGGTCGAGGGATCACGCTGTGAGGACTGGATCTGGAACTCGACGAACTGCGGCGACCTACACATCCCCGAGGCGTGGGGACGGGTCTACTTCAGCGACCGGGTGGCCGGCACCGAGAGGGATGACGAAATCGAAAGGCGGGCGGCGGCACCGGCGCTGCCACGCCCCGCCATCGTCGAGTCGGTCCCGGCAGACATGGTGTGGATCCCGCCGTGCCGTTTCACCATGGGCCCAGACGAATCCTCTCCCGACACCAGTCCGGCACACGAGGTCGAGCTGGAGGGCTACTGGATCGACCGGCATCCGGTGACGGTGGCCCAGTTCGCCGGCTTTCTTAATGAGACGTCATTCGACGAGCACTACGTGGAGGCCATGGCCAATCCGGACCAGTGCGGCATCGTCGCAGCCGAGGGGCAGGCGTACGAAGTCGTGTCCGGTCGAGAGAACTTTCCGGTGGTGTACGTGAGTTATTCCGCTGCCCTTGCCTGGGCAGCCTGGCACGACCGACAGCTGCCCACCGAAGCCCAGTGGGAGCGCGCGGCGCGAGGGCTCACGGGGCGGACCTATCCGTGGGGCGAGGAGTCACCCACACCTGAGCACGCCAGCTATGACTACCACTATGGCGGCACAACGCAGATCAGGAGTTTTCCGGCGGGTGTTACCGACGAAGGTGTGTGGGACCTGGCGGGGAACGTCAAGGAGTGGTGCTTCGACGAGTATCACCCCTATCCCGGAGGGACTCCCATGCTCGACTTCGACGAGACAGCGCCAGACCTCGACTGGATCCAGGAGGCAGCCCTGAAGCGGGAACTGTTCTGCGTGCGCGGTGGCGGCTGGACGAAGCAGGCGGCCAACATCCGCAGTACCTATCGCGACGCCGATGGCACCGGGCGCTGGTTCTACAGCCTGGGGTTTCGTACGGTGCGCGCCGAGGGCTAAATGGTCCCCGCCTCCGTCACCGCCTGAATCATGGCCTGGATGTAGCCGAACTGGTAGGCCCAGGCCTGGTAGCCGTCGGAGTCTTCGTGACCCGGTGCGTGGTCGGGCACGATCATGTGCGGATATCCCACCTCTTTGAGAGCACTGATGTTGCGGTACATGCTCATCACCCCTTCATCCGGCCAGACCTCCTGAAACTTGTTGCGGCCGCCGACGATGTTGCGGAAGTGACACAGGAAGATCTTGTTGCGTGAGCCGAAGTTGCGGATGATCTCGGGAACATCGTTCACCGGGTCCGTGGAGGCTTCGGCCATGCAGCCCAGGCACAGGTTGACGCCGTGATAGTCGCTGGGGCAGATCCCGATGAACTTCTTGAAGCCGTCGGGGCCGCCGAGCACGCGATCAACGCCCTTGAAGCCCGGGGGAAGCCAAGGATCGCAGGGGTGGCAGGCCATACGCACCTTGCATTGTTCGGCGACGGGGACGACCCGCTCCAGATAGTGAGTGATGCGCTTCCAGTTTACCTCGGCCGTGAGCGGCTTGCCGAAGCGTGGGGTGCTGTCCGCTTTTTCCAGGTCCCAGGTGCTGTAGCGTGAGTTGCCCCGACCGAGGGGGACACTTTCGGTGCGCTGATTCTCCATCTCGCAGAGGTAGTACTTGATCGCCGGAATGCCGGCCTCTGCTGCCTGCCTGATCAAGGTGCAGACCAGTTCGATTTCTTCATCTCCCTTGCGGAAGTCGCCCAGCATGTAGGCTGGAATCGAACCACCGTCGCGGTTCAGCTGGGTGATGGGGATGGCCACCATCTCCATGTCGACGCCGAACCTGGCGCACTTTTCCTTCTTTTCGATCAGTTCCGCCACATCCCAGCCCGTGTCGCGATCGAAGGTGAGGAAATTCTCGTTCTTGGCGGTGACGCCATGGCGGGCGAGGAACTCGAGGTCTTTGTCCGTGGTGGTGAACTGCTGTGTGCCTGCGTGCATGGGGAACTCCCTGGGGTAACAATGGACAGCGCGTGCCTGACCAGAATAGTCGGGTCACCGCCCCGGTCAACAGCAGGGCGACCGTCTCCATCCGGCCGGTAGTGTTGAGATGAGACGAACTGCCGGCTATCTTGCGGCAATGGACCCATCAAATCAGCCTCGGTATCGGGATTCGAGGGTAGCGGTGTGATCGACTCGGGGATCGCGTGGATCCTGGCGCCGCTGATCGTTGCCTCCGTGGCCCTTCTGGGGCTGTCCATCTTCCGTCTCTGGCGGCATGGCCAGCAGACCGATCACCTGCGTCGGGCTGAACGGGCACGGCACCGTGTTCGCGAGCAGGTCTGGCGGATGAAGAACTCGCGCGATATCGAGACCGTCGTGTACGCGGTGGCGAGGTCCTCTACGAACACCAGGTTCGTTTCGACTACTTCGGCGTCAATGTCATCGCCGATGAGGCATCGTCCCGAGTGTTCGTCTACGCTATGGACCGGCACAAACAGTGGCAATCGCACAGCGAACTGATCTCTCCGAACACGATCAGCATCTGGCGCAACGGAGAGATCGATTATCGTCGCGACATCCACAGGGACGACCCGTGGGGCGAACGTAAGTATCTGGGATCCCTGGTGGATGAGCCCTTCGTTCCACGGGCCGTACTGGATGCGCCCTTCTCTCTCGGATCGATCGCTGTCAGCAGCCACGTGCCCGAGGCCTTCAGCGATGAGGATGTGAACCTGTTGGCCGAACTGGCCAATGTCCTGACAGAGGGATTCCACCGGCTCCAGGATCTGGAAACTCTCGAAGCTCGACGAGACGAGTTGGAACGTGAGGCGGGTGAGCGGCGACTGGTGCAGCGGGATCTGGAATCGGCAAAGGAGCAGGCCGAGTCAGCCAACCGGGCCAAGAGCCTGTTTCTGGCCAACATGAGCCACGAGATCAGGACGCCACTGAATGCCCTCCTCGGATATGCTCAGATCCTCGGTGACCACGAACTCGCCCCGGATCAGAGGCACGCAGTGCGCACCATCCGCGAAAGCGGCGAACACCTGCTGACACTGATCAACGCGGTTCTTGACCTCTCGAAGATCGAGGCGGGCTCGCGGCAACTGCGAGAGGAGGATTTCGATCTGGGTTCGCTGCTGCGCGTCGTCGATGCGGTCTTCTCCGAGCGATCGCAGGCCAGGGGGCTGGCCTGGGTCCTGCGGGCCGACCTGGAGACCCGCATCGTCTACGGCGACCAGGGAAAGCTGCGACAGATCCTGTTCAACCTGCTCGGAAACGCCGTCAAATGCACCGATCAGGGGGCCGTCACGCTCACGGTGGATGGCCTCATCCAGCACGCGTACTGCTTCACGATCAGCGACACAGGTCCCGGCATCGACGCCGAGGAGCAGGCGACGATCTTCGAACCCTTCCGTCAGGGCGAGGCCGGAAGACGGCATGGTGGCACCGGGCTCGGCCTGGCCATCGCCAGGAGTTTCGCCGAGCTCATGCAGGGCGACCTCCGCCTCCGACCGTCGCCTGATGGAGGGACGACCTTTCAACTGGAGTTGCCACTCCCTCCCGGGACGGCCACCGTCGATCTGGACGACGACCACTGGGGTATGGCCTCCCACCTGGCGCCCGGCGAGCAGGTATACGCCCTCGTCGTCGATGATATCCGTGACAATCTCGATGTACTCGTGCAGTTCCTCGAGCGAGTTGGAGTCGAAGTCGATACGGCTCAGAGCGGGCAGCAGGCCCTCGACAGGGCGGCCGAGAGATGCCCGGATATCGTGTTCCTCGATCTAAACATGCCCGGGATGGGTGGCATCGAAACGCGATCGCGGCTGGTGGCCGACCACGGCGAGCGGATCAGAACCGTGGCCGTCACCGCCTCTGTTCTCCGGCACCAACGTGAGGAAACGATGGCCCACGGCTTTGACGCGTTTCTCGACAAGCCGGTTCGGCGGGCGGAACTGTACCGTATCCTGGCAGAAGGCGCGGGCACTCAGTTTGTCTTCCGCGAGGATCGGCGAGCCATCTCCGATCAGCCGTCGAGAAACTCGGACTGGCTCAGTGTGCAACCCCCACCGGAACTGCTCGAGCAACTGCTGAAGGCAGCACGATTCCACAGCGTTACCGACGTGCGGGGGCTGCTCGAGGAGCTGCGGGCGCTGGGTGCTGCGGAGAAGGCACTGGCCAGGCATCTCGAAGACCTGTGCATGAGCTTCGACATGATCAAGATCCAGTCAACCCTCGAGAGTATAGCGGCACGCAGGGCGTAGCAGTCACGAGCGTGACCACGCTCTGAGAGCCAGGCCCATCAACGAGCACGGGAGACAGCACCATGGCAAAGACATCGGTCATCATCGTTGGCACGGGCGGTATGGCGCGGCATCACATGAGCGTCATGGTGACCATGGCCAGCACGCGTATCTGCGGTCTGGTGGAAGTCTCCGAGGTCCAGCGTCAGATGACCTGCGACCTCTTTGAGTCGCATGGCAAGAAATGCCCGGCCTTCTACAACACCATCGGTGAACTGGTCAAGGCGCAGGGCGCGCCCGATGCTGCCTTCATCAACACGCCCCACAAGTTCCACCTGGAGAATGCCAGGGACTGTCTGAAGGCCGACATGGATGTGCTGCTTGAAAAGCCCATGGTGATCAACGCCGTCGAAGCCAGACGGCTCATGAAGTTCCGGGATCAAAGCAAGAAACTCCTCGTCGTCGCTTTCCCGGGCAGTCTGTCACCGGCCGTCAAGAAGGCCAAGCAGATGATTTCGTCGGGCAAGCTCGGTCGGGTGACTTCCGTTTCGGCCTATGTCCATCAGCACTGGAAGGCGGGAACCTCCGGTCAGTGGCGTCAGGATCCCGAGATCTCGGGCGGCGGATTTCTGTTTGATACCGGATCTCACATGGTCAACACGGTGGTCGATCTGATCGATCAGGATGTGGTTCAGGTCTGTGCCCTCATGGACAACTGTGGTACGCCCGTGGACATCAACTCCACGGTGAGCGGCCGTTTCCGCGATGGTGCCATGTTCTCGCTGGCGGCGGCGGGTGATTCCATGCACTGCACTTCCGAGGTCACCGTCATCGGTGATCGGGGCATCCTGCAGACGGGAATCTGGGGGGAGCGGTTGCTCTATAAGTCCATCAAGGACGCCGCCTTCGCCGAGGTAAAGTATCCCAGGTCCAGGGGCGTCTGGGAACAGTTCCTCAAGGTGCGGTCCGGCAAGCAGGCCAACCCCTGTCCGGCGGAAGTGGGACTGCGTTTCGCCCGCCTCATGGACATGATCCGCAAGAGCGACAGCACGAAGACGACGGTGAAGGCACGGTAACGTTACCCATGTTGAACGGACGCGCCCGCTATCTGGCCACCGTGCGCGGGGAGGCGGTGGATTTTCTGCCGCGAACGCCGATTCTGATGCAGTACGCAGCAGAACACATCGGTTCCGATTACGCAGCCCTGGCTGCCGACCACCGTGTGCTGACGCGGGCCAACGAAGTCTGCGCCCGAGAATTCGGTATGGATCAGGTGAGCTGTATCTCTGACTCGTACCGCGAGACCCAGGGCTTTGGCGCCCACATCGAGTATCTCACGGACGGTCCGCCGCGCAGCACCCATCCATTGCAGGACCACAAGGATCTGTCCGTTCTGCTGAAGCCGGATCCGCTGGTCTCGGTGCGCATGCTGGACCGGGTGCAGGCCGCCCGTCACTACGGTGCGCACCTGGCTCAGGACTTTTCGGTCCTGGGGTGGGTGGAAGGACCGGCAGCCGAAGCCTCAGACCTGCGCGGGGTGACGCCTTTCCTGATGGACCTGCTCGACGACGAAGCCTTTGTCGGGGATCTCATGGACCTGTGCACAGAGGTGGCGATCGCCTTTGGCCGGGCTCAGGTGGAGGCCGGCGCGGAGACCATCGGCATTGGCGACGCCATCGCCAGTCAGGTCGATCCGGGCACGTACGAGCGGCTCATTCAGCCTCGGGAGAAGCGCCTGGTCGGCGCGCTCCAGGAGGCGGGTGCCCTGGTGAAACTGCACATCTGTGGCAACACGAGTCATCTGCTGCCCGGGATCGCCGACCTGGGGGTGGACATTCTGGACGTGGATCACATGGTGAGTCTCCGCCAGGTACGCGATGCCGTGGGCGAGGGACTGGTCCTCACCGGCAACCTGGATCCCGTGGAGGTGATGCTGAAGAGCAGCCCTGGTGAGATCCGTGATGCCGTGCGGGAGGCGTATGGGCAGGTGGGAAACCCGTACATGGTGAATGCCGGCTGCGAGATTCCATCAGGCACGCCGGTGGAGAACCTGCGTGCCCTGTGCGAGCCGGTGGCTTACCAACGCTGATGCAGCGCTCCCCGGGAACTCGCCGGCAAGACGATCGACTCCGCCAGGTCAGACCGCTTGACGCCTTGCCCCCGCTGGATCATCGGCTATTCTGCCATCGAGTACTGGCACTGTCTCCAGTCGCTTGCAGATGTAGTCACCAGCCTCTCGAGGGTTGGCCCGCGACGAGGTGGCAACCATCAACACGAGCAGACATGAGACGGTTTTCCTTCTTCGCATGATTCCGACCTGCTGCTACTGGTTCAGATACACCGATTCGTGACCTTCAGGCCAGGGATACTGAAAGTGTTCGCCTGCAGCCTCGTTTCCCTTCTGCTGCAGGATGTCTTCCAGCGCGGTGTAGGCCTGCTCGTACGACCGGGTCTGTCCGTCGTTCAGAGCAGACCACAGCAGCATACTCTTGTCACCCGTTTTATACGCTTCCAGGCCGTGCTCCATCTTCAGAATCATCGGTAGCAGCTGCTCGAGCATGATTTTCCTGGGCAGAGCGCCTACCTGGATGGGCTGAATCCCTTGCTGGTCTATGACTGCAGGGACCTCGACCACCACATCATCGTCGATCCCGTCCAGCGCACCGTTGTTCGGCACGTTCACCTGGAACCGTCCGGCCACATTGTTCGTCAGCGCGTCGATGATCGGCACCTGCTGCTCAAGTGTCTTCGTTGTCCCGAAGAGCTCCGTCATCTTCGCCTTCGGGTCCTTGGCCGCCTCCCGGATCTGGCTGAGTCGTTGCTCCAGTCTCTCGACGTAGACGGGTCGCGCAAGGTGTGTATCCGGGCCACCATAGGGTTCACCGAACCACCACTTCTTGGTGCCGATGTCCGTGTGATACCACCAGTTTCCGAGGCGGGGAGAGTCTCCGATGGGAAACAGTCCATACAGCCGGTACTGATGAACGGCACCCCTCGACAGCTGAATGTCGTGGGTGCCGCTGGCAATATGGGACTCCCAGTAGGCCTCGCCCTCGGCCTCGATCCACTGGTCGATCAGCGGGTACGCGTCTTCACCGTCAAACAGGAATTGCGTCATCCAGATGCAGTGATTGACCCCCGGAGCCTGGAAGGTGATCCGCTCGAGGTCCAGCCCCAGAGTTCTGGCGATGTGATGATAGCCGTAGTGCCCGTGGCAGAGACCGCAGACCTTGATGTCGGTCTCGCGTGTCATGAGTGTGCAACCCTCGAACACAGGGTTGCCGGACTGAATCAGCCACGCGTCGGGACAGACCCGTTCCATGTCACGGGCAACGTCCAGCATCAGGTTGAAATTGTAGTAGTTTCCGAACCCCGGTCCCCGGTAGTAGTAGCCGTGTCTGGCAGCCACGTCCCGCATGTCGACCTGGTGGTGGTGGCTCTGCGCCGCCGCCGTGTTGATGACAAAGTCGACATCCTTCAGCGAGTCCTGGCGAGAGGTCGTCCGCTCGAAGGAGAGGTTGGATCCGATCTCCGCCGTATACCGTTCGGCCATTCTGGTCACGGCGTCGAGCCTGTCGGCATCGATATCCATGAAGGTGACGTGGCTGCCTGCCAGGTTTTCGGTAAGGCAGAGGTCCTTGACGAGACCGAGCGAGAAGGTTGCGCTGCCAGCGCCGATCACGCTGATTCGTACGGGCTTCGGCATGGGTCAATACTCCGGTTGAGGCCACACAGTCGGAAAACTCCAGAGGGCTGGTCATTATCGTGAGTCTGGTGTGCCCATGGCAAGCTGTCTCACTCCTGGCGGCCGTCGCTGTCCTGTTCGGGGAGCCAGCGACAGCATCGAACCCGCAGGTGGCTACGACCTGTCAAAGCTGCAGGCATCCTCGGTGACTTCAACGCGCACGCGCCGGCGGACGTCGACATCGACAGGGGCGGGGGGCTCTGTTGGAGAGATACCGACGGAGCGACACCGACAACGAGGAACACCAGAATCTGCGTCTGGGAGAGTTCGACTACAGCGTCATCGCCACCTTCCTGGCGCTGCCGGCTGTCGATGTAACCTCAGGACACGTCGGCCCTGCCTCGCGGTTCTCCTATCCCGCTCCGGCGCTGATCGGACAGTACAGCCAGACCGAGTCCAGCGTCGTCGAGTATCGGGAGAGGATCGATTTCATCCTGGCCAGCCCCGGGTTGGCGACGCGATGCACGCAGGCGACGGTGGTCAACGAGGGCGCGACTGGCCCATTGTCCGATCACTTTCCGGTCATCGCAGACTTCAAGACGCAGGCGGCGAGGTGACAGGGGCACTGGCCTGAAGGATCCTCTGCACCGTGGCCTCGGTTGCAGCAATGGCATCGTGGACCCGGTGGTGCCACGGTTCGGGACCCAGACAGGAGCGCCAGGCGCGTATGGCCTGGACACTTTCTGCGCCTGCCGCCTCGAGACGAGACAGGTCGGCCCGGGTGCCCCGATGACAGACGTGCCAGATGGCTTCCGCCATGGCCACGTAGCTGGCGACAACCCCGGTCGCCAACGACAGCTCCGGCCGCTCCAGTGTCTCGACAAGGTCCCTGGCACGCTCGCAGGTTTCCAGGCAGCGCTCGAAGTCTTCCACCGATGAAAAATGCCGGAACATACCTTCGCCAAAGCGCGGCAGGCGCTTCTCCTCCACCATCTCCGCCACCTTTCCCCAGGAGTAACACACGGGGAAGTCGGCGTCGTACACATCGAACTCGACCTCGCCGAGAAGCTCCGCCCAGTCTGCCACCGCCTGCGGGTTGCTGATGCCCTCGATGGTGGCCCAGGCGGCGGCAAACTCACCGACGCTGCGTCCGTTGACATTCCAGGAAAACTCAGCCAGAGCACAGACGGCGAAACCACAAACCTGTCGCGCCATCGTACTCCACGCGAGCATGCCGTAGGCGCCGGCGTAGCCCCGCTCGTGCAGCTGCTTGACAAAATCGCGGATACGCTGCGCCGAATACTGGGGCACCTTGAACTCCGGCGTGTCGACATTGCCGTAGGCGCCGATGGGCACGTCGTAGCTGGCCACCCAGCGGCCATCGGCGGCCGCCCTGTCGATCAGCGGGTTGCGGAACAGATCTCGGGGCTGCCGGCTGACACGGTCCATTGAGGCGGCGCAGGCCCGCTCGAACTTCGCCTCCGGCGGCAACTCCGCCAGTATGAGATCGTCCTGCTCCGGTGTCGTGGTCGATGAGAAGATGCGGATGGTCAGCTGCGGATGGGCTGCCTGCGCCCGCCGCCAGGCTGCCAGAAAGGCGCGTGTCTCCAACAGGAACTGACCCACCGGCACGCACCGTTCGCACTGACACTGACAAGGCCGTTCGCTCAGCCAGCAGCTGATCTCGTCAGCGCCCTGGTCGGCGATGGCGGTCAACCAGTCACAGAGGAGATCCACCAGGACCGGCTGCGAGGCGCAGGGGGCACGATGCTGGTCGCCCTCTTTGTGGGCGAAGTAGCGTCCGGCCAACGCCGCGTCACCGATGCCAGCCAGCTCCGGGTAGGCCTCGAACAGGCCGATGCCGTGCAGAAAGTTCAGGTGGACGATGTAGGGTACGTAGCTGAATCCCAGACGACGAGCCTGCCGGTACAGATCGGCGTCGATGGCCGCTGAACCCGGTTCATCACGAACCATTGTGGCATGAGACGTGTCGGCCATCTTGCCGTAGTTGAGTTTCATGCCGGCCATCCAGGGGATCCAGTCATCGGGATCCGGGAAGTTCCAGAGACCGCGCTCCTGAAGATCGGGCCAGTCGAGGACTTCGACTAGCGGGACTTCGATCGCGTCTGTCTGGCGTCCCGCCTGCAGCAGCTGACCGAGCGTCACGGCGCCGTAGAGGACCCCTACGGACCGCGGTCCGCAGATACGCAGGGTGTCTGACGCTACCACATCGATCCGATAGGCCTGCTCCGGGTTGGGCAGCTCGGTGAGCTGACGCACGTCTGGAATGTCCAGATCGCCACCACTGGCCACGACGAGCTCGATGCTGAAGGTGGGCTGTGAAACGGACTCGGCGCCGATGATGTGGCGCAGGTGACGGGCGGCCTGCTGCAGCGTCTCATCCGGGCCACGGATGACGACACCGAGGGTGTCCGGCGCACACAGAACGCTGCCTTTCACACAGAACCGTTTCGGCAGGGGCAGCAGATGACGGGTCCAGTCACGGTCAGCCATGGTGTCGTAGCATAATCTCTTTTATTGAGTCGTGTGGAACCGGCACCTACAATATCTCCCTTGTGATACCGATACAATCCACCCCAAAGCCCCAACAGGAACACGTGCTGACAGACGAACAGATCGCCGCCTTCGACAGGTATGGCTACCTCAACAGCGGTCCTGTTCTCGACGAGACCGAAGTCGACGCCATCACCGACGGCCTGGCCGAAGTGCTCGAAATCGGTCCCGACGGGTTTGGTGATGGGCAGCCGCAACCGGTCAGCTACCGCGACATGCGTGGCGGCGATGAGGGGGAGAACCATCACCCGGTATGGCAGATCGTCAACATCTGGGAAGCCTCACCGGCATTCGAGCGCCTCATCCACCATCCCTTCATCGTCAAAGCCGTCAGTCAGCTGACGGGACAGCGGGACCTGCACGTCTGGCATGATCAGATCCAGTACAAGCCGGCGCAGACCGGGGGCGCCACGAACTGGCACCAGGATGCGCCGCTGTGGCCGATCATCAAGCCCATGACACCTGTTTCGGCGTGGATTCCGATGGACGACGCCACCGAAGAGAATGGCTGCATGTGGATGGTGCCAGGCAGCCACAAGTGGGGGAACCAGATGGAGTTTCTGCGCACCCAGGGGCATCTGCAGACGCTGGAAGAGTTTGAGAACCTGGCCGGCTTCGAGCCGCCGGACGGGGCAAGGCCCGTGCCTGTTCCCTGGCCGGTGAAACGGGGGGAGGTCTCCTTCCATCATTCCCTTACGTGGCACGGGTCCCCGTTCAACGCATCAGCCCGTCCTCGCCGGGCCATCGCCATCCACTACATGACCGGCGAGGCGCGCTACGACGCCAGCGGTGCTCACATCATGAAGCAGTTCGTCGACATGCCGGATGGCGCCCCCATGTCCGAGGCGGGCGGGCATTTCCCCGAGGTGTGTCGAGATGGGGAGCCCACAGGAGCGCCAGCGAACCTGCGCTCAGAGACGTAATCCGACGATTCACCAACGGACCAGCTGAAAGAGAGGGGTTGAGGATGGACGAAGTACGGATCGGCGTCGCCGGCATCGGCGGCATGGGATCGAATCATACCGGGTACCTGACCAAGGGTGATGGTGTCTCCGGGGCGCGACTGACGGCGGTGGCGGACGTCGACCCGGCGCGCCTGGAGTGGGCGAAGACAGCCCTGGGAGACGGGATCAAGCGGTTCGGGACCCCGGAGGAGATGATCGGTTCCGGCGAGGTCGACGCCGTCATCATCGCCACGCCGCACTACTTCCACCCGCCCATCGCCGTGGCTGCCTTCGAGGCGGGCCTGCACGTGATGTCGGAGAAGCCGGCCGGCGTGTACACCCGGCAGGTGAAGGAGATGAACGAAGCGGCAACAAAGGCGGGTACCGTCTTCAGCCTCATGCTCAACCAGCGGGCCCGGGGGCAGACTCGCAAGCTGAAGGAACTCGTCGCCTCCGGCGAGCTGGGTGAGATCACCCGTACCAACTACATCATCACCTCCTGGTTCCGGGCGCAGAGCTACTACGACTCCGGCGGCTGGCGTGCCACGTGGTCCGGTGAGGGCGGCGGCGTGCTGGCCAATCAGTGTCCGCACAACCTCGATCTGTGGCAGTGGATCTGCGGCATGCCGTCGCGCATGCGCTCGTTCTGCTACTTCGGCAAGCACCATGACATCGAAGTCGAGGACGATGTCACCGCCTTTGTCGAGTATCCCAACGGGGCCACAGGTGTGTTCGTCACGACCACGGGGGATGCACCCGGAACGAACCGGCTGGAGATCACCGGTGACCGGGGCAAGATTGTGGCCGAGAACAACAGGATCACCTTCCATCGCACCGAGGAATCGGCGAGCAAGTTCCTGAAGGAATGGCCGAACGGCTTCGGCAGCCCCGGCGTCTGGACCTGCGACGTACCCCCGGCACGTGGAGATGGTGGTCATATCACGATCACGACCAACTGGGTGCAGTCGATTCGCGACGGTGGCAAGACGGAACTGATGGCCCCCGGCCTCGACGGTATCAACAGCGTCGAGCTGTTCAACGCCATGCTGCTGTCCACCTGGACGGACAGCTGGATCGACATCCCCGTCGACGGCGATCTCTACTACGAAGAGCTGCAGAAGCGGGCCAAGACGTCGAAGGTGAAGGAAGGGGGAGGCAAGACGATGGACGTGTCCGGCACGTTCCAGTAAGCGATGGGACTGACAGCCACCCATTCCGCCGAACGGATCGAGATCCTTCGCGACGGCCGGCTCCTTGTGGCGCAGAACGCGGAGCATGACTGCCGGCCTTACGTGCATCCTGTCATGGCGCCCGATGGCGCGGGAGTCCTCACCGAAGACGCGCCGCCCCACCATCCCTGGCAGCACGGGCTCTACGTCGGGCTGAACGACGTCAACGGCTTCGGCTTCTGGGAGGAGGGGATCCGAGATAAACCCACGGACGGGACATTTCACCCGAAGTCCCTGCTGGCGCCAACGATGTCGGACGGGCGGATGTCCTGGCGCGTCGACTCGGTGTGGCGTGATCCCCAGGGGCAGGATCTGCTGGACGAGACGCAGGCGTGGACGGTGAGCGAATCCGAGGGGAGACTCGTTCTCGAAATGGGCTGGACCCTCACCGCAACCACCGACCTCCGCTTCGGCGAGTACGGCTACGGTGGGTTGTTTCTGCGCATGCCCTATCGTGACGGGTGCGAGGGCAGGGCGCTGAACAGCGAGGGCCTGGCAGGTGGCGACGCTGAGGGACAACGGGCACGCTGGGTGGCGGTATCCTTGCGGGTCGACGGCCGTGACACCCCGGCGGGAATCGCCATCCTCGATCATCCCGGCAATGAGGAGCATCCCGTGCCCTGGCGAGTGGACGGCCAGCTGGGCATCAGCCCCAGCCGCTGCATCGCCGGACCCTGGTCGCTGGCGACCGGGGTGTCGACGACATCACGTTGCCGGGTGCTGGTGTTTGCGGGCGACATCGACGCGGAAGACGTGGAGGGAGCCTGGCGGGAGTACAGCGACTCGTGAGCACCAAAGTCCGTGGTCTCGTTCCTGTGGTGCCGACGCCGCTGCTGGCGGACGAGGCCCTCGACGAGGAGAGCTTCGCGCAGCTCGCCGAGTTCACGCTGCGCTATCCCTTTGCGGCGATCTGGGCCCTGGCCTCGGCAGGCGAAGACCAGAACCTGCCGGATGATGTCATCGACGAGGCGACCCGACTGTTCGTCAAGTACTTCAGTGGCAAGCTGCCGGTCTGGGTGAAGACGAGCCACGCCGGAACGCGGGAGACGATCGAGCGAACTCACCGCATGTCCGGTCTCGGTATCAACGCAGCCATCGTACTGTTCGAACACAAGCGTTTGAGTACCGATCACGTGCGGCGCCATTTTCTCGACATCGCCGAGCAGTCGCCGGTGCCCATCGTCATTTACGACAACGGCAATCGTGGCGGTGAGGTGGACGTGTCGCTCTACCTCGAGTTGTCCGCCCATCCGAACATTATCGCCATGAAGGCCGGCGGCAGCGATCTGGCACGACTCACCCGACTGTGTTTGTTCGCCGATCCGGATTTCAGCGTGCTCACTGCCGGCGGCGGTCAGATCCTGACCGGACTGGCCATGGGGGCTGCGGGACACACGGCGATTCCGCTGCTGGCGTTCCCGGAGCGGGCCTTCGCCGTGGCCGAGGCGGTGCAAGGCGGAGACCTGGAGAGGGCAAGGGCAGAGCAACGGGTGATCAACGACTTCATCACCCGTATGCCGAAGCTGCAGAACCGGGAGGTCCACGGCGAGGTGAAGTGTGTCCTCGAGATCCGGGGCGTCATCAATCGGCACGTGTCGGCGCCCTTCATGGCGGCGACGGAGCCACAGAAGACGGAGTTCGAGAAGCTGATCGAGCAGGTGGACCTGTTCTGCAAGGACAAGCGTTGGAGAGCACAATGAAGGTGCGTCTGATTCGGATCGGAAACTCGAAGGGAGTGAGGCTTCCCAAGCCCCTGATCGATGCGGTGGGCCTTGGTGAAGACGTTGAGTTGGAGGTACGGGACGGCGCCATCCTCATCGCTCCCGTCGAAGGGGCTCCCCGGGACGGGTGGTCCGAGGCGGCGAGCCGGCCTGCAGGAGCGCGGCGAGAGCAGAATGCTGGATCCTCCGACGAATACTCAGTTCGATGAAGACGAGTGGGAGTGGTGATCGATGACGTGCGGCAAGGCGAGGTCTACCTTACCGTGGACCGCTCGCGCTCCACTGGAGAGTTGGGGCGTCGTTCTTCCGCGTCGTTACAGAAGGCCCTGAGGATTCTCCCAGCCAAGATATCACGCCAGATCGGCGCGCAGAAAGTGCCGTCGAAGCTTGAGGTGGAAGGCGTACTGAGACGCAGCCGCAAGGACGAGCAGCACCATCACGTGCAGAGCAGGCGGAAAGCTATACATCTGCATCATCCACTGCCTGCTGACAGCCACGATCAGAATCGTCAACCCGGCGGCGCTCAGAACCAGGACAGTCTTTCTCAGGGCGACGCTGGACAAGGCGATCACTCTTGGGCGGTAGCAGATAGCAAACACCTGGTGAGCCGGCGTCAACAGAAACAGCACGACTATGGGGGCTGCGACGGATGGCACAACAATCCAGTCGAGGTCCCGATGCAGGACGAAGCCGCTGACGAGAGCCGTTGCGTAGAAGGCTGCCAGGCACAGACTCGTGTATCGAAGGTTGGCCTTCAGGCAGATCCGGAAGCTGACCAGGGCGTGCTGTCGTCGGGAAAGAGGATACAGAAACCTGGGGCGCAGATCGACGCGGCGCTCGCCGGAGCGGTCGATAGAATGGGCGCACTCCAGTCCGTAGAAGACGATGATGTAGCTCATGATCATCCATATGGTGTCCCGCTTGTGGACGATCAAACCCAACTCCGCGCCGGGGAGGCGGCTCAGCAGGTGCAGACCCTGGGTCCACAGCAACAGGCCTTCCATCAATGGCTTGCCCCAAACCCCAACGCTGGCTAGAAATCCACAGGTGCCCACGGCGCCGACTGTGAATACCAATGGTCGTCGGAAGACGCCCAGCAGGGAACCCTCTTCCTTCTCGAACTCAAACGCCTTCACCCAGCTGGCCGCGTCATCGCCCAGGAACCCGGATGTCCACTGCGGGTCACGGCGCGGGCGGGATGCCGAGTGTAGCGGGCCATCGGTCAATGCACGGAATCCAGCGGGCGCAAAGGACCGACGAAGTGCAGCAGCCGCGATTGCCAGGGCGAGCCCGCACACTGGCAGCGGATACGTGGCTGCCAGAGAGGCGAGGGGATTCACCGTGCCATAGCCGACGATGGCCAGGCCGGAGCGCGATGACAGCATGCCGCAGCCTGTGGTAACGCCAACCATGATGATCAAGGCGTAGCACAACGCCGACAGGGCAAACGCCGGCAGGGGGGGCACGGTTCCATCCGTCACGTGATGCAGCGCCGCCGACAGGCCTGCGGAGACGATACCCAGGGCGACGGTGCTGCACAGAAAGCCACGGCGTATCCCCGGTAAGGTCCATGAGAAGCGCCCGCCACACACCTCGACCATCGTGGCACCCACGAACAGGCCAGCCAGCATGGGAATGCCCACGAGCAAGGCGTTGGCGCTATGTGGCAGATACCATGTCTGGAGATGGGACTCGATCACACTCAGACCTTTGAACGTGCCGGCCAGAATCAGGATCCAGACGACAAACTCGGCGAGGACCGACGGGCGCAGATACAGCCGCGCGAGGGCGGGCGTGCTCACTGCCCGCCTTTCAGCAACAGAGGGAAGATTCGCTCCAGGTTCAGCGGGCTTGTCGATACTTCGGCCCCGTGCTTCCGCCTGAAGGTGTCCAGGTGTCCCGTGGCGTCCCGCACCAACAGATGGGCCTGGGCGCTGGAACCATGCTGCTCACACACGAAGCCCTCGTCGAACTGCGACGGCAGACCCCCGTTGCTCGACGTTACGATCCACTCGGAGAAACGTTCCTACAGGTCATCCAGGCTGTATCGACGGCGATTCGCCCGGCGTCGAGACAGACGATCCAGTCGACGACCTGCTCGATGTCGCGCAGGATGTGCGAGGAGATGACGATGGTGCAATGATCTTCCTGCAACAGGTCGAGGAAGAACTCCAGCAGGCGGTGACGGGCAATCGGATCCAAGGCACTGACCGGCTCGTCCAGCAACAGCAGTTCCGGATGATGGCAGACCGCCAGAATCAGACCGAGTTTCTGCACGTCCCCCGGGCTCAGGGTACCCACACGGGCACTCAGATCGAGTTCGAGTAAGTCCAGGAGACGTCGTTGTCGATCGTTGTCCCACAGCCTATAGAAGGAGCCGACATAGCTCAGATGCTGCTGCACCGTCATCCAATCCAGGAACCTGTTCTCCTGATAGACGATGCCGATGCGTCTCAACTGCTCCGGACCCAGCGAGGCCGCTTCCATGCCCAGTGTGGTACATGAACCTTCGGTGGGCAGCAGCAGGCCCACGAGGTGATGCAACAGAGTGGTCTTGCCGCTGCCGTTGAGGCCGATGAGACCCACCACGTGCTGCTCCGGAATCGACAGAGAGACATCGGCCAGCGCCGTGGCAGTACCGAAACGCTTGGTCACCCGGTTCAGTTCGAAGACGAACGGCATGTCATTTCCCCTTCTCTCTCAACATGCTGCGAAGCAGGGACACCGCCTCTCTCTCGTCGATGTCGAGTTGCTGGATCACCGTGATGACCGGGCCAAGGCTGCCTCGCAGGTGCTCAAGCCTGCTGACCTCCAGCTCCTTCTGGCGGAAGCGTCTCACCACGAGCGGCAGGCCCGGTCTGCGGTCGACGACGCCTTCCTTCTCGAGAAAGCCGTAGGCTTTGCTGATCGTCATCGGATTCACGCCGAGGAGGGATGACAGCACTCTCGTGGTTGGCAGTTCATCGCCCGGCTGCACGACACCGCTGGCGATCTGAAACTTCACCTGGTCCATCACCTGGCGAAATACGGGAACTCCGCTGTGGGGATCGACGACGATGAGCAATTCGAGTCCTTTCGCTTACCTGACATCGGGAAGGTAGGCGTATTGGTGTATATGTTAAGTAATACACAGAGGTCTTTGGAGCGGACCTGAGTGAAGAGCGGTCGCGATAGCTACATTGGCATCGATGCAGACCCGAGGAGGCGCCACCTGCTTGAATTCGACAATGACCACCGACTATCTGATAGAGTTGTCCGGCGAGTTTCCGCATCTGGCCCGCGAAGAGGCGCGCTCAGTTCTGGCAGCGCACTCGATCGAGGTGGTCGAGCACGAGTCGCATCCGGCCATCCCGCTATTCGGCTTTGCCTCCACGGGTGCGGAGGCGGACATCAGGACAGCCTTCCTTCGCATGGGCATGGCCTGGAATCTGAACCGGGTGCTGGTTCAGACACCCGCTCCCGACCCGGGTTCGGAGGACAGTTGGCTGAGTGATCTTCTAGCAGGCCTCGATCAAAGCGACATCCCCGAGGGGAGCGTCCGGGTGGACGCAAAGATCCTGGCGCCCGACGTGGTCACCGTCTACTCAGCGGACCTGAGGGCGCAGGTGAAGCACCGGCTCGGGGAGCTGGTGACTCGTCATCGGCAGGTGGACCTGACCCATCCACAGGTGATCGTACGCGCCATTCTTGCCGACGGGGCAACCGTTGCCATCAAGCTGGCCGCGATCGACCGCACGTCCTTCGAGGAACGCCGGAGCGGGTTCAGGCCGTACACCCAGCCGATTTCGCTCCATCCCCGACTGGCCCGTGCCTGGATCAACAGCGGCAGGGTGCCTGCCGGAGGCACTGTGTATGATCCCTTCTGCGGCACCGGCGGTCTGCTGCTGGAGGCGGGGTTGACGGGTCTGAGGATGATCGGCAGCGATCGCGATCCAGCCATGGTTGCCGGCGCCGGTGACAACATCCGCCATGGGCTGCCCGGGTCGGAGCCCGTACTCGTGCCCGCGGATGTCGGGCAGGTCATAGACGTCATCACCCGGCCGGTGGATGCTATCGTCACCGATCCGCCCTATGGCCGGTCCACGGCCACGGGCAAGGAACCGATCGGCAGCCTCTACGAGCGGATGTTCGCGCCCATGGCCACCGTCTTGAAACCGGGCGCTCGCCTCGTCATCGCCCTGCCGCGACAGGGGGCAGAGACTGTTGAGTTCTATCGGCACTGCTTCGAAAACTGTTTCCACCTGCACGAGGTATTCCCGCTGTTCGTCCACAAGTCGCTCACCCGCCTGCTGTTCGTGCTGATCAAGAAGGATGAACAGGCACCTTGACAGTCCGGTGCGGTCTGACCGTGACTACTGTTGACTCATACCCCGAACCTCCATCGACCTGCAAGGGATTTCTGCAATGCCAAGCTCCGAAAACGCTGCCATCGGCCCCAACGAAGCGATCAAAGTCACGAAGATCGAGACCTTCGTCCTCAAGAACTCCTGGGTCTTCGTCAAGATCTCCACCGATGCCGGAATCACCGGCTGGGGCGAGATGTTGAAGGACGACGCCAAGGCCTGCGCTGCCGGCGCCCTCGAGGTTGCCAACTATCTCGTGGGCAAGGACCCCCGTCCCGTCACCCACCACTGGCAGGCCATCCACCGCGGCGCCTTCTATCGCGGCGGCCCGATCAAGACGGCGATCCTGTCCGGCATCGACATGGCCCTCTGGGACATCACGGGCAAATGCTACGGAGTGCCCGTCTACAAACTGCTGGGTGGCCCTACGCGCGAGCGGATCCGCGTCTACGGTGAAGTCAGCGAGAAGACCGGCGTCAACGCCATGAAAGTGGGCCCTCACGCGACACGGCAGGCCTTCAAGTACGTGGAAGGACTGAAGTTCGTCGAGGAAGCGGCGGAGCGCTTCAAGGCCCTGCGTGACAAGCATGGCTCCGAGGTCGACATCGGCGTCGATTTCCACGGCGCCGTGCAGCCGACAACCGCCATCCTGCTGATGAAGGCCCTCGAGCCGTACCATCCCTGGTTCTATGAGGAGGTCGTGCAGGCCCTCAACGTGGACGTCATGGCGGAACTGGCGCAGAAGACTCACATCCCCCTGGCCACGGGCGAGAGGGTCTTCACCAAGTGGGGTTTCCGCGAGATCCTCGAGAAACGCGCGGCAACGATCATCCAGCCCGACATCTGCTATGCCGGGGGAATTACGGAGCTGAAGATCATCGCCGGTATGGCCGAAGCGTATTACACGCCCATGGCGCCCCACAATCCGCAGGGCCCCTGCTCGCTGGCGGCGAGTCTGCAGATCGCGGCCTCCATCCCGAACTTTCTCATCCAGGAGCGGGGTGACAACGAATACGCCGAACTGCTGGCCAAGCCACTGCCGCCCGTGGTTGACGGATATCGCCCGCTGCCGACCGAGCCTGGCCTGGGGATCACGATCGATGAGGACAAGCTCATGGCCGAGGTCGGCGACCCCCATTCGTACGACACCCGTTTCGATCCCGACGACGGCTCGGTTGTGGATTGGTAGGCTGGCTGAAGGCCGGATGACAGCCCTGACACTTCATCTCAGGCGACAGGTCCTGACAGCCGACGCCGGGGGGCACCGCCATTGGCAGACCGTTACCGAAACGGTGGAGCAGCCGGCGGCGGAGACGGGCCTGCTGTTATGCGACGTATGGGACAGCCACTGGTGCCGCGGCGCTCGTGAACGCCTCGCGCCGCTGCTGCCGAGGATGAACGCCACCGTTCACGCGGCGCGCGATGCCGGCGTGCAGATTGTCCATGCCCCGTCGGATACGATGGAGTTCTACGCGGATCATCCGGCGCGCCAACGGGCTCTCGCCGTTGAGCCGGTGGAACCTGACGCCGGTCTACCAGAGTTCGCCAGGGCGGCCGACTCGCTGGTGGGAAAGGTCTTCGTCGAGGACGGGGAGTACGATCCGCCGCTCCCGGTGGACGCCGCCGACAACGGCACCACGGTGGCGGAGAACGAACCGTTCAAGGCGTGGAAGCGTCAGCACGAGGCGATCGACATCGATGCCGAGGGCGACCTGATCTCCGACGAGGGCGCCCGGGTCCATGCCTGCCTGCGGGAGAGGGGTATCAACCGGCTCCTCATTCTGGGGGTGCACACGAACATGTGTGTCCTGCACCGCACCTTCGCCATCAAGCAGATGTCGCGCTGGAACATGCGCATGGCCTTGCTGCGGGATCTGACGGATACCATGTACAGCCCGGCGCGGCCGCCCTACGTCAGCCACGACGAGGGCACGCGTCTGGTGGTCGAATACGCTGAGAAGTTCTGGTGCCCCTCGTTGTTGAGCGGGGATATCCTCCAGACCGACAGCTAACTCACCGGGCGCTGTTGATCAGTCGTACGCCCCGTACTGTATCGCCGAGTCGTACATGGCCAGGACATTCTCCGTCGGAGAGTTGTCCTGCAGCTGGTGTGTCGGCGCGAAACAGTAGCCCCCCCCGGGCATCATCGTCTCCAGGGTCTCGCGACAGACAGCTACGACCTCGTCAACGGTACCGTAGGCGACGGGGCCGGCGGTGCTGATGCAGCCGTGGAAGGCCAGTCCGTCACCGTACCGCGACTTGAGGTGCGCGGGGGACATGTCATGGGCTTCGGGCTGCAGGGTGTCGACAGCGGAAATCCCCATGTCAATGAAGTCATCATAGGCCCAGCTGCTCGAGCCGCAGGTGTGGATCATGACCGGTTTGCCGAACTCCGTGGCCAGGTCGACGTACCGGGCATGGCGTGGCCGTATCTGCCGACGGTACATGTCGAGCGACAACAGTGGCCCTCTCTGTGTGCCCAGATCCTCTCCCAGCCACACGAAGTCGATGCCGTCGCCGCCGATCTCCAGGCACCGGCGCATCAGCTCCAGCTCGTGTTCGACCTTACGATCGATGAGCATCAGACCCGCCGGATCATCTGTCGCCAGATCGACGAGGACCTGCTCCATGGAGCGGATCATGCCGTTGCTGTTGATGATGTCACCGACGCCGGGGCTACCGTAGAAGATGGCGACTTCGTCCTGCTGCCGGCGCTTGATGTCGGCGGCGAAGGTATCATAGTCGTAGTCGTCAGCAGATGGGGAGGGCCAGGCGGCGATGTCCGCCTCGGTTGCCGTGCTCAGGGGGAAATCACAGAAGTCCCAGTAGCCGCCGCTGTCGTGCTCGATCCAACGTGTGCGTCGGCCCCACACAGGATCGACGCGGCGGTCGGGGACGTCGGCGTGCAGCTTCTTGCCGACGAAGGCGGGGCCCACTCCACGGAAGTCGACGCCCAGAGCCCGACGCAGTCCCTCCGTGTCATCAGCCTTCAGGCCAAAGTGCTGCTTGAGCCGGGCGTCGATGCCGGGGTTGGCGCTGTAATCGATGGGTACCCTGTCGGGCTGTTGGCGCGCCAGGGTGGCGAGCACACGCTCGCGTGATGTCATCATGACTTCCTCCGTAATACCGTGCAGGATGGGGGGATTACTTCCCAGGACATAGCCGCACCGAGCGCCGTGGGTCAAGCTGCGGCCACGCCCTGGATACGATGGCGGATTTCGCCAATCCAGTGGGGGACGAAGTGGCGACACGGGCCAGTCCCCAGAGGCAGCGATGCTAGAGAACTCGCAGTACGCCCTGAAATCGGGGTGGTTATCCCTTACAGGCTGCTCGCCGCGCGGTCCTGGCCCGCACCTTGCATAGGGCGGGCGTGCGATACATGACTCTCACTTCACTGAAGACGGGGGGCGTATGCTCCTGACCCTGATCCGCCGCGAGATCGTCGGCAACGTGTTGAGCTTCCGCTTCCTCGTCACCCTCATCCTGTTTTTCAGTCTCATCCTGGTCAGTGTCTTCGTCATGACCGCCGAGCAGGGCACCCGACAACAGTCGTACGAGGCGAGTCGATCCGCCCACCGCGACGTGCTGACCAAGATCGGCGAGATCGACGATGTCGGTAACCAGGTCGATGAGCTGCTCCTGACCCAGGGCGTCTACGGCGACATCCGGCCTCCGGTGTTGGGAGTGTTCGTCGACGGCCTGTCCGGGGACCTGCCGACACAGGTGCACACAGCGGCCTTCAACGAACGCCGCGTGGACGACACGTTCTACGAGAATCCCGTATCGGCTCTGTTCACCAGCCCGGACATGGGCTACATCATCAACATCGTCGTCAGTCTGCTGGCCCTGCTGTTCGTCTTTGACGCGATCTGCGGCGAAAAAGAACGGGGTACGCTGAAGATCACCCTGTCCAACTCCGTGCCCCGCGACCTGTTGATCCTCGGCAAGTGGGTGGGCGGGTACGTGTCATTGGCGGCGCCCTTCGTCGTCGCCCTGCTGGCGGGGGTGGCCTATGTGCACCTCACGGGGGCTCTGGTCATCTCAGACGAGATTCTGCAGCGGCTGCTGTGGATGCTGCTCACGTCGCTGCTCTACGTGTCACTGTTTTTCACCCTGGGGCTGATGATCTCGACGCTGACGCATCGGGCGTCGACCTCACTCATCATTTCGTTGTTCGTGTGGATCTGCTGGATCCTCGTGATCCCCAATCTGGCGCCGGTCATCGCCCGCATCGCCTATCCCGTGCCGAGTCCGGAGAAGATCACAGCCGAAAAGCTGGCCATCGAGCAGGAGACGGACCTGCGGCTGCAGCGCGTGTGGCAGTCCACACTCGCCTATGGCCCTGAGGGACAGAAGATGCAGGAAGAGATCCAGCAGGAGGGGGAGCGCCGGCAGGATAAGCTCGAGCGCTATTACCAGGAGGCGTTCCGCCGGCAGACCGAGGCGAGCATGACCTTCTCACGGCTGTCGCCGGCCGCCAGCTATCGCTATGCGACGACCGAACTGTCGGGTACCGGTGTGCATCTATACACCGGTTTCAGGAAGGGCTATCAACGTTTTCAGGACGACTTTGAGGAATACTCGAGTGACATCTTCCAGCGCCGCAACGACGAGAAGCTGCAGGATGACTGGTTCCAGAAAGATGAGGTCCCGGCCTTCGAGATCATGCGTGATCGTCTCGGTGATGCCCTGGACCGCATCTTCTTCGACCTGATGCTCCTGGCCGTGTACAACCTGCTGTTCTTCATGGGCTCCTACCTGTTCTTCCTCCGCTACGACGTGACGTGAGATACCCATGCTTGCACATCTGATCCGTAAGGAGCTGCTCGACCATCTGCTGAGTCTGCGCTTCGCCATGGCCTGCATCATCTGTCCCGTGGTGGTGCTGTCCAGTGTCTTCGTGCTGACCCGCGACTACCGCGACGCCAGTCTCGATTTTCGCACGAACAGACTGATGCACGCCGATCAGCTGAATGACGTGCGCTTCCCGCACCTGCTGACCTCGGAGGGCGTTCTCGTCGACAAGCCGCTCAACCCCATGAAGGTGTTCTTCTCGGGCGTCGACGAGGGCCGGCACACGGCGTCGGTGCGCATCAGCGCCGTGGCCGCACCGGAGGTCCAGGCCAGTTTCGAGAAGAACCCCGTGGGTCTGCTCTTCCCGGTGATGGACCTGACCTTTGTGGCGGGCATCATCATGAGCCTCATGGCCATCGCTTTCAGCTATGACGCGTTTTCCGGTGAGAAGGACTCGGGCACTCTGAAGGTGGTGCTGTCCGACAGCGTGGCCCGTGATCTGCTGTTGATCAGCAAATGGATCGGTGGCTGCCTGGCACTGTCAGCACCATTCCTGCTGTCGGTGGTGCTCGGCCTGTTGATCACACTCCTGTTCCCCGAAATCGATCTGCGGCAGGCGGATTGGCTGTCCCTGGGGCTGGCAGTGGCCGGTACGTTGGCGTATCTGTCGACGATCTTCGCCCTCGGGCTGTTCGTGTCTGCCCGTACCGCCATGCCCTCCACGTCGATCACCGTGCTGCTGCTGGTGTGGGTGGTGATGGTCCTGGTGTACCCCAACCTGGCGCCACGGGTGGCCGGACTGGTGCAGCCGACGCCGTCGATGCAGAGCGTGGAAGCTGAGAAGTCACGCCTGCGCGACGAGGAGCAGGGCAAGTTCATCCACGAATGGCGGGCCTACATCGGACCTGCCCAGGAGGCGGGTACTCCCGTAGAAGAGCTGCTTGCCAAGTACAAGGAGCTGGAGAGTGAAATGGCGGAGAGGGCCACGTCGGGCCGCAAGCGGATCGAGGCGGACTTCCAGCGATCGATGGACGAACAGGTGTCGCTGACACGGATGCTGGCCAAGGTATCGCCGGCGGCGCTGTTCACCGTGGCGGTGTGTGATTTTTCCGGTACCGGCGTGCAGGAAAAGGCCAACTTCCGCGAACAACTGCAGCGTTATTCGGCGACCTGGACGGAGTATGCCTATTCGAAGTTCGACGCTGCCATCTACGAGGGTGAGGCCGAGTTGGACACCGAAGACTACCCCCGGTTCGACTACGTCACCCTGCCCTTCGAGGACCGCCTGCGGGACACGTCGATCGATATGCTGATCCTGCTGCTGTGGAACGCCGTGTTCCTGTTGCTGGCATGGACATCGGTCACACGCTACGACGTGACCTGAGGACTGGGAAGAAGCGAGGCAAGACTCATGCGCAGAATCCGACCCACGGCGTTCGGGATGGTCGTTCTCACAAGTGGACTGCTGGCAGCGTGCGGCGTTGACGTGGACGATCACATCGACCGTCTGCAGGAGGGTGGCGAGGGTGCCGAGGATGCGAAGATGGCGCTGTCTCTGGCCCGTCAGGACGCCATCGATCCGCTGATTGCCGCCTTCGCGGACGCCAGCCACAGCCCCGAGGCACGGGCCCATATGGCCGACGCCCTCGGTCGACTTTACCTGCGCGAGAAAGAGCCGCGCATCCTCGAGGCGCTGCAGGCCGGCCTCGATGTCACCGCGCCAGCCGTGCGCGGCAGCGTCATCCGGGTCCTCGGCGACATGGGCGGGCAGAAGGGGGTGGCGCCCCTGCTTGCCAGGTTGGCGAAGGAAACCGACAACGGTGTGCGTCACGACCTTCTGGTGACCCTCGGGGTCATGAGTGTGCGGGAGCCACGGGGCTTCGGCAACTTTGACGCCGCCGGTCGTACCTGGTCGCTGGAGATTATGGAGGACGACTCATCGCGGACAGAGTTCGTGCACCTGCTGAAAGGTATTCGGGAGGATGTGCGCGACAGCACGCGGGCGGCGGTCATGGAGTGGCTGGAGGTGGCCGCGGAAGATCGGGCGACGGCGGCGCAGGAACGGGAGCTGGCCGCCGATCTGCAGGGGGCGCAAGAACTGCTGGCGGAGGCCCTGGATCTTGTGCCGGACAGCCGCAACATCAACCGGCACCTGGGTCGCTTCGAGTTCGACAACGTGGATTCGGCGACCGGTTTGGCGACGATGGTGGACATGGGGGTGGCCATCCGGGTCCCTCGCTTACGCCGCGTACCCGCCATCGACGGGCTTCTGGACGAACCCCTGTGGGAGACAGCGGCCCACATCGACAGCTTCTACCAGAATATCACGCGTATGCGTGCCATCCTGAGCACCGGGCGTACCGAGATCCGTCTCGGCTATCGTGGCACGACCCTCTACATCGGTGTGCGGGGCTGGGAACCCCGGACCGACAACCTGCAGGTGACGGCCACTGCCCGGGACGAGAATGCCTGGGAGGACGACTGCGTGGAACTGTTCTTCGATCCGGATTGCGATCGGCGCACGTACTGGCAGTTCGTCGTCAACAGCGCCAATACCCAGTTCGACATCTACACCGACGGCAGCTCATCAAATGGTGGAGGGGATGTCGGTTGGAACGGTGAGATCGAGAGTGCCACGCAGGTGGCCGAGGATCACTGGTCGCTCGAGGTGGCCATTCCGATGGAGCAATTCGGCGAGGGCAAGGTCGGCAGTGGCGCCGTCTGGGTGGCAAATCTGGCGCGGATCCGCATGGCCAACGCCACAGAGTACGGCCAATGGGTGCCGACCTACGGCAACGCGCAACGGCCGGATCGGTTCGGTTATCTAGTGTTCGAGTAAGTGTCGTGTCTCAGAGATCCGTCAACATTCGGCCGCCGATCCATCCCGGCTCGCGGCGTTGCGCTCGCTCTGTGTATCCCACCGATACGCATCGTTCGCGCGCCTTGCGACCCGGGTGTCTCGACACCCGAATTATGTCGACCTATCTCTGAGACACGACACTGGATCAGCGGGAGTACCCATCGGGGTTGTCGCGGCGCCAGTCCGGCAGGTACCCCTCGGTGCGGCCGTAGCCGTAGGAAGGGCCCACCTGCTGAGCCGAACGCCAGGGCCAGCCCTGACCGCCGATGATACGGAAGTTGTCCCCCTTGCCGCAGAGCCACCAGAACATGTGAGCCGCGAACCGAGCCGTGTTGTGGCCGCCGTAAAAGGCGGTGGCCGGGTCGAAATCGGGCTCGTCCACCCAGTCCTTCACCGGGCGGCTCGTACGCCAGTAGTTGTACTTGAGCATGTGGCGCGTGCCCGTGGCAGTGGCGGCGCCACGCCGGTGCAGGATGCTCTGATGGTGGATGCCGAGGGTGCCGGCCGGCCCCGACGCCAGGACGCCACTCTCGTCGATGTCGCGGCTGTGGTGGCCCATGTGCGTGCCGGGGGCGATCTCGGTGGGGCCAAGCTCGTCGGGCGTGTCCTGGGGGAAGTAGAAGACCTCGGCGAACTCCAGCTCCGGGCCGAAGACGTGGTCGGCGTCGTGATGCCAGCCCTGCGCCTCCTGTGGGCATTCGGAGGCGTGATGGCTGGCGAGCACCGGCAGGCCCACCCCGGCCCCGAGCAGGGAGCGCATGATGCCGGTGAGTTGCGGGTTGAGCAGGACGTGCTCGATGAACCAGTCCTCCAGGTAGAGGGCGCTCGGTTCGTGGCTCGCCCGGACGCGATCGATCTCCTGCTCCGTCCAGCCAGCCGGCAGCCAGCAGGGATTTGCCGCGAGTCGACCTTCCAGATAGGCGCACGTCTTCTCATTGATCTCGTCAGGGACGACACCGGGCAGCATCAGATACCCCTCACGGCAGAACTCGAGAACCTGCGAGTCGGTCAGAGTCGGCTCGCAGTCGAAGGTCCAGGCCTCACGGTCGAAGTTCATCACGGTCTCCTTGCAGAGCCCCCTAAGCGAGTCGCTCTACGAGCCGCCCGGTGGTCTCGACGATGCGGGCCTCGCAATCGTCGGTGAAGGCGGCGGGGCGCAGGAAGTAGCGGTGGGAGTCGTGCACTTCGTAGCCACCCAGGGGCCAGGCGTTGCGGCTCGGCACGTAGGCGATGAGTCCGTTGGCATAGGCCACGGTGACCGTCGTCGCCGGCGCCAGCTCCCGCTTGAGGTGCAGGCCGATCTCGGAGAGGATCTCACCCCCGAGAAAGACCATGCGGAACCCCCGATTCAGCTGCAACAGCTGGATCTCGTGTGGGCAGGCCGAAGCGAGTCCGCCGGCATCGAAGCGCTGGAGCATGGCAGCCGACCATTCACGGACCAGCGGGTCGTCGCTGTCTCCTTCGGCCAGCAGGTCGTCCCGTGTCGGCAGGTCGATATAGGGCAGGGGGTGGATCATGTGGTCGATGCGCAGTCCATCACCGTCGACATCGCTGGCGGAGATGCGATTCGACAGGACCTCGCGCGCCATGCCGGCCCCGGCGGCGTCCAGCTCTTCCAGGCTCGGCCGCAGGAAACCTTCAGCGCCCTGCCTGGGGTACCAGGGCCGTACATCACCCGCACAACCGGTGGCGAAGAGCGCCGGCGCACCGGTGTCGGCTTCCACATGACGGCAGAGGAAGCCCGGGTAGTCGGGGCCGATCAGATAGCCACTGAGGCTGGTAGGGTGGCAGCCGTAGATGGTGAGAGTGCCCAGAAGGTCCCCGCCGCCACCCCGCAGCCACAGGGTATCCAGATCGCGGTCGATGGAACCGTCGGGGTTGGGCGCCATGGTGACACTGCCCGCACCATCGGGCAGACGGCGGTTGACACCGACAGCCGATGTCGCGCGAGAGAACTCGAGGCGCCCCGGTCCGGCGCCATGGATGGCAGCGAGGGCGACGTCACGCAGTTTCCTCTGCAGGAAGTCGGCGTAGGCGGGTTCGATCTCGCCCGGCATGACCCAGGGTGAGAAGAATGGCGCGCAGTGGGTATGTGTCGCCGTCAGCACCACCTGCCGTGGCAGCAGTCCCGTCACGTCCGACACAGCCTGGCGCATCGTGGCATCCACCGGGGGGGAATACCCGATGACGTCGGCCGTGAGAATGAGGGCGGCATCCGAATCCCCCTCGAGATAGATGGCACCGGCATGCAGAGGTGCGTACACACCTTCCGACCGGCGATCGCGATCGCCGTACCCGGTGAGCCAGACCGGGCCGGTGGGAGTGATGTCGGTTCGCGCGATGCCGATTCTCATATCAGTTGCCCCGCTTCGTTGACCTGATCCAGTCCCAGACCCCGCAGGTCGGCGATACCGCCCTGTTCTTCGGCCTCGTAGAGTCGCCAGATGACCCGCAGGCCCTGCAGGCTGCCCGGACCGTCGGTGAGAGGCCGGGCGCCGGTGCGGATGCAGTGGAGGAAATGGGCCATCTCCTCTTCTGTATGCTTACCGGATTCATGTTGTGACACGATCTCAGTGTCCTGCCCGCGCAGAATGCGGAGCTCACCGGCCTTGATGTCGGCTTCGATCAACCCTTCGGTGCCGTGGGCATGGAAGGCGTAACCCATGCGTGTTCCACGCGCTCCCCAGGTGCCGAAGTGGTACCCCAGGCGCCCGCCTTCGAATTCGAGGCTGACGTTGCTCGTGCCTTCCCGTTCCATCCAGGGCGTGCCCGTGTTCGTGCCCAGGTGGGTGCCGCGCACGGGGCGGCCCATGTACCAGAGCAGGATATCTATGTAGTGGCAGCCATGGCTGAAGAGCTGTCCGCCGCCGAGGGTGGCCTGCTTCAGACCCCAGTGCCCTTCGTCGTACCGGGTGAGTTGTTCGGTCCAGATGGAGACCTGAAAGATGTCGCCGCAGGCGCCACTGTCGATGAGCTCCTTCATCCCAGTCACAAGAGGATGAAAGCGCATGCAGTATGCTGTCATGAGGACTACGTCGGCCGTGTTGGCCGCATCGATCAACTCGAGACATGCCGCCTCGCCGATGGCCATGGGTTTCTCCACCAGGACATGCTTGCCGACACCCAGAAATTCCAGGGCCACCGGATGGTGCAGATGGTGGGGGAGAACCAGCAAGGCGGCGTCGACATCGCCGATGATGTCGCGATAGTCGGTGGCCACGCGTACGGTGACATCGTGCTCCGCCATGGCGTCGGCCACGGCCCGGGCTCTGTCCGAGTCGACGTCGACGGCGGCCACCAGATCGAGGTGTTCGGACAGGGCGTGGAACCGGCGCAGGTGTGACTTTGACATGCCACCACAACCCACGAGGGCGAGTCGGACTCTGGTCATGGTGAGGAATATGGCACCAACCACAACGCGGGGCCACCAACAATGGCACTGAACTTCACGGCTGGGTAGATCCGGGCCTGGTTCTCGGCCTCAGATCATCGCCGACGCAGCCACTCCCTGACCAGATCGACTTCGCGAAGTCCCGGCTGATCGATGGCCTGGGGTTCGAGGGTCTCGTAGGTGATTCCGGCAGAGGCGATGAGTCCCGCCGTTGCCGGCTGATCGACGGCGACGCGAGCGTAGGCACCGTCAATGTTCACGGGATCCAGCTCGAGCCGCTCAGCCACAGCGTCGACTCGATCCTCAGGCACCCGCACAACCCGCAGGTTGCGGTTCTTGTCGAACACGCGCCAGGCGTCCTCCAAGGTCACCGGCCCGGCGGGCAGTCCGTTGCGGACCCGCACCTGGGCCAGATCGGCACCCGTGAGCTCCTGCAACAGGCTGCTCAGCGCCGGTTGCAACTCAGCCACGCCCACCGAATCGGCGAGCACAGCCAGCACCTGTTCCGGGCGCAGGTCCACCTGGCGCATGGTTCCATCCCGCGGCTTGATCCAGGCGAACCGGCCGCGCTGCAACTGCCGCGATGTCTGTGTCAGGTCGATATACTGCCCGACGATGGCGCCGTCGGACAGCACGTGGATCTCGACATAGCCGTTGGGGGTCATGTAGCCGGGGAAGTTCACGGCGCCGGTGTTGACGCATACGGCAGGCGTGCCAGAGAAACCGTCGGGGACCCAGGCGCGGAAGTTGTGCGTCGTCGCCGACAGCACGAGATCTGCCTTGCTCAGCAGGGCGTTGCGGCGCTCCGGTGACAGGACCAGGTCCCACGATCCGTGGCGGGAGTGGGCGCCCACAAGTATCAGATCTTCTTCGCCCTTGTCGATCCCCTCCAGGGTCTGCATCAACCAGGCGCGACTCTGTTCGGGGAAGGCGAGGATGGAATCGGCGGGCTGATCCGAGTAGTGCATCTGAATGAGATGTACCGCGTAGTCGCCGACGTTGATCCGAGCGTAGTACTCGGAGGGGTTCGGCCGTTCAATCGTTGCGTGTGCCTCGAGGTTGACCAGATCGAGAAGGGGCGCTCCACCCCCATAATCGGACTGGCGATGAGTGGGGCTGAAGTACTCGTTCTCCCCATCGGCGACGTTCAGGTAGGCGTGCTGCCGCCACCAGCGATCACCCTGGATCCAGGGGATGAAGGAGTTCTCCCAGTTGATCTTCACGTGGTCACCCAGGCCGACGACGAAGGCCGCCTCTCCTTGCTTCACCCAGGCCGCCAATCGCGCGAACTCGACACTGCTGAGAGGAGATTCACCCTTGTGATCGCTCATGATGGCGAAATGCAGGACGGACTCTCGATCCAGATCCAGAATCGTCCGTACGCCAGGCAGTTCAGCGGTCGCCGATCCCGGCAGCAGCGCCAGCAACACCACGATCAACATGCTCAGCACGGTGCGCATCGGTTCTCCTCAAACGATGTAATTGGGGGGACGGCCTTTCTGTATGCAAGCAGACATGGTGATCATGGTCAAGCAGATCACACATGATCAGGTTATCTTCACGCGCATCGACCAAGGACCAACAGGAGAGAGTACGTGGCGATTCTGACCGACGACGACCTGGCCTTCTGGAACGACAACGGCTACGTCGTCATTCCCGATGCCGTGCCGAAGGAGAACCTGGAGGCCGTCATCGACGAAGTGTGGGCTTTCCTGGGTATGGACCGCGGCGACCCGGACGACTGGTACCAGGAGCCGATGCGCAAAGGTGGCATGGTCGAGATGTATCAGACGCAGGGTCTGTGGAACAATCGGCAGCATCCGCGGATCCACCAGGCCTTCACCGAGATCTGGGAGCGCGAGGATCTGTGGGTCAGCATGGATCGCGCCAACTGCAAACCGCCCAACCGTGCGGACAAACCCGAGTGGAATCACGACGGCATGGTCCATTGGGATCTGGATTCGACGAAGCGTCCGATTCCTTTCGGAGTACAGGGCGTGCTCTACCTGGAGGACACTGCCGAGAAACAGGGAACCTTCCAATGCGTGCCCGGGTTTCACCGCGCCTTTGAAGACTGGGTGCGAAACCAGCCGGCGGATCGCGATCCGAGACACCCGGACCTGACGGACCTGCAGGTGAAGAAGATCGCCGGCAAGGCAGGAGATCTGCTGATCTGGCACAGGTTGCTGGCACATGGGAATTCGCCGAACACATCCGACAAACCACGTCTGGCCCAGTACATCAGCATGTCGCCGGCACACTGGGACAACGAGGAAGCGCGAGAGGCACGGGTGAAGCTGTGGCGGGACCGCATGCATCCACCGGGGAAGGCATTCCCCGGCGATGAGCGCCGCTGGGAGGAGCAGAACGAGCCCGCGGATCTCACGGATCGGGGCAGGAAGCTGCTGGGGCTGGATGCCTGGTAAGGATGACATACCAGGAGGCGTCAGTCCGTTGTCAGACCCTGGCATCTGCGTCGTGCGCGCCGGGCAAGGCGAGCGAGTGCCGGTCGAGCTGGCGACGCGACTCAGACCGGTAGACCCGGCAACATTTCACATCTACCGGTTGCCGGCCAACAGTGACGTGAAACTGCATTACCACGACTTCGACGAGTACTGGTGGTTCGTTGAGGGGCAGCCGCGGGTCACCTTGCGGGCCCCAGGAGGGGAGCCGCACACGTTCCATCTGGGAGCAGGCGACCTGGTAGCGTGTGTGGCCGGTGTCGAGCACACGCTATGGGCGGACCACGAACTGGTTTACCATCAGTACTGCAGCGTGCGCCATGGCGACGAACGGCTAGGCCATCTGACGCGATCGCGACCCAGTCAACGGACGTTAGGCAACCCTTGAACGAACCCCCGGAAGAATTCATCCTCGTGCGCGAGGATCGTGTCCTGGCCTTTGTCGGCCAGTGTTTCAGGAAGTCGGGAATCGATACCGACCATGCGGCCACCATCGCGCGGCTCCTGGTCAACTCCGATCTGCGCGGTGTGCGCTCTCACGGGTCACGCTGTGCCAACGGATACACCCGGGGTTTCGAGCAGGGCTCCTACAACCCGAATCCCAGCATCGAGGTGGTGCGGGACACGCCCGCGATGACCGTCCTCGATGGTGACGGCACCCTCGGATACCTGCCCATGGTCAGGGCGACGGAAATGGCCGTCGAGAAAGCCCGTGCCACCGGCGTGGGGATCGGCCTCGTGCGCCACATCGGTCACTACGGCTCGGCCGGTCACTACGCCCGCATCTGCCTGGAGGCAGGCTGTGTAGGATTCTCGGTCGCAGGATTCCGCGCCGAGGGCACGTCCAGCGCGACGAACCCCAAGCGCTCTGTCGGATTCGGCGGCAATCCCCCTATCTCTTTCGCCATTCCCGCCGGTGACGAACCCGATGTGGTCCTCGACGCCGGCGCCTCCATCCTGGCCACCTACGACGGCGCCGGCAGCGACGAGTTGCTCGAAAACCTGCCTTCTGCATTCTTCAAGAGCATGGGGCTGGTGGCAGCCGCCAATCTCCTCGGCGGCGCGTTGGCCGGCTTCACCGGACCCGCGGGCGACGCCATCGAGGCTCACTGGCCAGGGGCTGATCGCGGGGGCATGGTGCTGGCCATCGATCTGGAACAGGCCGTCGACGGGGATCTCTTCCGGGCCGAGACCGACCGCTACTCGCGGGATGTGCGCAAGAACTACGCACCCATTCCCGGTACGGACACCGCCTGGCTCCCCGGAGCCACCGAGGAGCAGTGCCTGGCCCGTTCCCGGGCAGAGGGGATACGTTTCGGGGGCTCCGAACAGAACGCCGCGCGCGCCATGCACGAACACTTTGCAGTACCACTGCCCTGGGACTGAGCCACAACGTGGGAAAGATCGAGGACGACTCCTGAGCTATATCAGACCCAACTACGACACGGCCCGCGATGAGGCGGGTTTCGGCTGGCAGATCGGTGGCTGCTACAACTCCTGCATCGCCCTGTCCGGCGTCCCGGTGAGAGATTTCTACACCCGCCCTGAGGCCTGTATCGAGGTCTACCGTAGCGGCCGGCAGCGGATGTACGAGATGTTCGGGGACTGGCTGCCGCCTCTGGCGCCGGCGACGCCGCCCATCAGCTACATGCACGCCAACTGCCTGGGATCGGAGCTGCTCTTCGTCGACGGAGGCGAGGTGGGCCACACCCATCCCTTCGAGTCGCTGGAGGCGGCGATCACTCAGCTGAAGGAGCCCGTGGATTTCGCCACGTCCGGGGACACACCCTTCTACCTGGACTTCTGGGAGGAGATGAAACGCGCCTTCCCGGACGAAAACGTGGGCTTCAGCTTTGGTGTGGAGGGACCCATCACGACGGCGTGGGAGCTGCGGGGCGAGGGGTTCTTCACCGACCTGTTCGACGAGCCCGAGCTGGTCAAGGAATTCCTGCGGCTGACCACGGCCAGCATCATCGACGTCTTCCGTTTCCGGGCCGCTATCGACAGGACCGAGTTCCCCAATCCGCACGGCGCCGGCATGGTGGACGACATCGCCAGCTTCATCCCGGCTCACATGTTCGAGGAGTTCGCCCTGCCGTACTGGGAACAGTACTACAGCGGCATCACCACCGGAACCCGACGGGCCCATGTGGAAGACCTGAAGCGTGACCAGCTGCGCTTCCTCCATGACATCGGCCTGAGCTCCTTCGATCCCTCCATCTCCCATCAGCTCAACCCGCCCATGTTGCGCGACGAGATCCAGGTACCCTTCGGCTGGCGCCTGGGCAGCTTCCACTACCGTGATCTGGACGAGGAGCTCGTGCGCGACTTCCTGTTTCAGGCGGCGGCCGACGGCGCCAGCTCGGTCTTCACCATCATCG
>PBSR01000126.1 GCA_002726335.1 Gemmatimonadaceae bacterium | reverse complement strand
CGACAGGCAGCCCGAGCGTGACTGATCTCGAGCGCGACCGGATCGTCAGAGACATCTCCGGACAGGGGTGGTCTACGCCATCGCCCTTGTCGTCGTCCTCGCCATGTTCTTCTTCACCGCCATCGGCCCCGTCCTCGAGTCGGGCCCACCCGCACTGCCGAACAGTTCAGAGCAACCACCCCGCCCCCCCGGCGCCCCGGGGAGGTAACCCCCCCTTTACCGATCGCCCCCCGTCGGCTGACGTGCCGACGGGGGTTTCCTGTCCGATCACGCCCCGACTTCAGCAGGGGGCCGTCGATACGCCGGCTGGTTTGTGTATCGCCGCAGCCCCAGGCGCAGCGTCTCCTCACTACCCGGTCCCAGATGCACCGTGAGGTACTGACCGGTCGCCGCCAGCCGATCCCCCTTCGTCGCTGTCTCGACCGAGGTGAACTCGTGCTCGCCGAAGGCGCCAGCCTGAATGACGAGATCCCGCGACCCGATGGGATCGAGATTCACCAGCTCCACTCGCGCCCCATCGGCTGAGACCGACGTCACCATCGCCGCCACGTCCTCCGGCAGGCCGGGTCGGTTCCTCCGCGGATCATGGTAGGTGAGATGCGTCTGCAGCAGACCCCCATTGTAGATCGCCGCCGGCGTGCCCATCGTCATCTGCACCAGCCCCTCCGGCACCACCGGGCACATGTTCTGAAAGTGGTAACACTCCCGGGTCTCCGGGTCCGTGTCATCCCCATCCAACCGGTCCAGGGCGTGATGGATACTGCGCGCCGTGGACTCGAAGACACCCTCCACGTAGCTGTCATTGCGCCCCTCCATGAACAGCGACCAGGGCTTCGGCGGACAGATGCCCGCCTTGCCCGCCCCCCAGTCCTCTGGCCAGTCGGCGAAACTCGACCGATCGGGGAACACCTCCTCCAGGCGCTGACGGTCCTCATCCCGCTGTGACAGGTAACAGAGATGGATGTACAGATAGGGATCGGGCCGGCGGTAATCGAACCAGCCCTGATCACCATGCCGGGCCGGTACCATGGGCACACCATCGACCTCCTTGCGCTCCTGCCACAGCCGATCCAGTTGCGAACGGGCAAGATCGAGGCAACTGTCGTCCCCCGTCATCAACAGGGCGCAGCTACCGGCCACGAGTGACGGCTCGACGATGTTGCGTGCCCCATGAGGCCAGCGCCATCCGTAGTACCCGCCCCACCATTTGCCGTCCAACAGTTCACCGATCTGCCCGGTGGGCCCGACGTTGTCCGGCATGAGGCCGCCGTTTCGATCCCGATGATCCATCCACCTCTGCAGGTAATCGAGCACCCACGCCCTGTACTTCTCTTCCCCGGTGTGGAGATAGGCGTTCGTCACCATGCTCGTGGCGCTCAGATTCAGCGGCACGTCCCCGCGCGTCATCCGGGCGTTGATCATCGCCAGGACCTGCTCGAACGTCTCGTCGTCGGTCCAGTCCACCTTGAACAGCGGATCGCTGCTGTCGGTCCCGGGGATGTCCTCGAAAGGCGCCAGGTAGTTGGCCAGGATCGGCCGATGGTAGTCCCAGTCTGTCTGCGTCGTCACGAATCGCGGCCCGTGCGATCCGTTGAGCGGTGAGCGGAGCATCCTGTTCCCGGCGTCCCAGTTCGGCGCCAGCGGATCCTCGCCGATATACATGGCGGCGTAGCGCTGTGCCCGGTCGCGGTCGAGACCCCCCTCCGGATCGCACATGGCCAGGTAATAGATGTAGGTGTAGCTCTCGGAGTGGTGGAACCAGTCGAAGCCGGTGACAAATTCGCGATCTACGGTGCCGTACTCGGTGTACTGGCGCGTGATGGCCTCGTACTCCTTGCGCCCGATCTCATGGATGTGCTCGCCGCCTCCGAGCAGATAGAACAACGGGAAGGAAAGAAACGCCTCGTAGCCGTTGTCGGTACCGTCCATGCTCGTCCACACCGTGCGCTGAATCAGCGAGCCGTCGGCTCGCGTCGCGTGCTCGACGAAACGCCCAGCGGCGCGGTTCATGGTCTCGATGAGGTGGCGCTGCCGCACCGCCCATGCTGGCGTAGCCGTTCGTCCTGCAGATGTGATCTGGATGCTCATGGAGAACGTCCTCTCAGGCGGCCCAGTCGAACACGACGCCCAGCAGATCGCCCGGCCTGTCACGTAGCAGGGCGTAGAGTTCGGGTGCTGCGTCGATGGCCACGGCGTGGGTGATCACGGGCTCGACCCGGATCATATCCTGCTGCAGGAAGTGAATCAGCACGTCGAGATCCTCGACCGAGAAGTGACAGGAGACCTCGACGGAGGCCTCACACCTGTGCAGCAGCCCCCAGGAGATCCTGACCTCGTCGTGTACGGCGAGCACGCCGATCACACCCCCGGGCGCCAGCAACTGCCGGGTGTGAAGCTCAGCCAGCAACCCATCCTGACCACAGGCGTCGATGATGCAGTCGAAGGGGCCGGCCTCTTCGATCGCCGCCCAGCTTGCGGTTTCACGCACATCGATGACTCGGTGGGCGCCGCAACGTCCGGCAACATCGAGGCGATGGTCGACGACATCCGACACGGTGACATGCGCGCCGAAACACCGGGCCACCTGCGCGGCGAAGTGCCCGATGAGCCCCTGGCCGGCAACCCAGATCTTCTGCCCTGGCGCGATGCGAAACCGCCTCACCCCGCGCAGAGCGACACCCATCACTCCCAGGAGGGCGCATTGTCCGGGTTCTACATCACCGGGCAGGTTGACGCACAGGTGATCGCCCTCGCGCCGATTGGTACCGGGACTCAGGTCGACGACCTGCCAGGACCGGTGGCCCACATACCGGCCGCAGAAGAGCGTGTCGCCAGGTGAGAACTTCTCGACCGCCTCCCCTGCCGCCTGGATCTGTCCGACGTGCTGGTACCCGTGACGGCCGGGGAATCCTCCCGCCCAGCGCATCTCTCCGAGCAGGGCGTGACGCTCGGTACCGTTGGTGATGGCCGAGTACTGCGTGCGCAACAGGACTTCCGTCGGCTTCAACTCGGGTATCTGGCCGAGGTCGTACGTGGCGATTCGGCCCTGCTCGGGAAACTCGATGCCTGTGTTTCGCACTTGGCTACTTCCTGTAGCGGTCGGTCGCGACCTTCTCGACAGTGAGCCTGGGCAGGTAGTTCTCCTGCTCCATGTAGTAGTGACCCGGCTTGTGCGAACCCTCGGGGAGACTGCCGTTGAGCGGGAAGATCCACACGCCGCCGTCGAGGGGATCGCAGCCATGCTCGACGCCGGCCTCCACCATCCAGACATCACCGGCCTCCAGAGGAAACTCGGATTCCACACCCTCGAGATCGACCATGAAGGCCGTGCACTTCCCCCTGGTGACGATCCACGTCTCATCGTGATCGTGGAAGTGTTTCTCTACAGGTCTGTCGGTCGTGAAGTGAATCGGCTGAGGTTGTCTGTAAACGGACATGTGCTTCCTTCCAGACTCGGCAGTGGGTTCAGTGCGCCCGGGTTGAGGAGATCTCCACATCGACGTGCTCCACCAGCAGACCACCGGTCTCCGTCCCCGTGGCCGCCGACTTCAGACGCAGATAGCAGACCCCTTCACTATCACGCAGCAGCGGCAAGGTCCCGATCGCATCGCCGTCCAGGCTGAGCTCGCAGAGGCGGCGACCGACATCCCACTCCAGCTGGAGTCTACACCACTTGCCGATCTCCAGTCGGCTGCCGCCGCTCAACTCCCCCGTCGGCGCGATGGTCACGGTGAACGAGGCGTTCAACACGTCTTCAGGTTCGAAGGGCACGGAGAAATGGTCGGCCAGCATCAGTTGCGCGCCGCTTGAGCCCTCCTGGAGACACAGCCGCAGCCGCAGCGTCCCCCGGGCTCCCGCAGGGAAGTTCCACACGGCCGCCGCCGGCCACTGATCGTCGGTCCGGGCGATCGACAGTACCTGTGCGCCCTGCCGCTCCGGGTGTGCCTGCAGCTCCACGCCTCGACAGCCAAAGACCGACCACTGCTCCAGATCGGTTGCGAAATTCTCCTCCTGACGGGTCCCATAGAGCCAGTCGGGGTCGATGACGACGATGGCGATCCGGCCCTTGCCCTGGCCAGTGGTGACAATCACCCTGCCGTCGGCCATCACTGCTGGGAACGGGTACGCGGTCCCGAAATCTCCACCCGGCGGTGGCGGCTGGTGGCGCAGCGGATCCCGTGCCACCTCCCGGTGGCCGATCCAGGTCTGACCGTCATCCTCCGAAATGGCGGCATGCAGCACATGGCGCCCGCCATGGGCATAGGGAAACCGCAGACATTTGTTCCACAGCAGCACGACGCGGTCGTCGGCCAGCCGCACGAGCCCCACAGGTGAATCCGACGAGATCAACTTCGTCGGGCGCGGGTGTGACCAGTCGCTGCCATCGTCCGAGAATGACTCGTAGAGCCGGCCCAGCTGCGTGCGAATCAGCATCCAGACGCGGCCGTCGAGGAGCTCCAGCACGACGGGCTCGCAGGCGCCGTAGAGTCCGATGCTGGGTGTGTGCACCTTGAGCTGCGAGCTCGACTGCTCCCAGGTATCTCCCCCGTCGTCGGAGAACACGACGGTAGAAAACAACTGGCCCACGTACCAGAACGCATCCAGGCCGTCGCCGCGGTCCTTCCAGCTGCGGGGGGTGAGGCAGGAAAACGGCAGCACGAGACGGCCATTGCGCAGCTGGATCGAGGAATTCAGGGCGCCGGTGTAGCCCTTCCAGATCCGCTTGAGGGGTTGCCAGTTCCGCCTGCCATCGTGCGTTCTGCAGTGCCAGATATCCAGCCGTCGATCAGCCATTCCCGGTCGGCTGACCGGGCCTTCGTCGAAGGGGTCGGTGAAGACGTGGGTACCACGGTCGTTCATCAGGAACAGATGCAGTTCCCGTCACGGTCGACGAGGGTTTCCCACCCCCCCCAGCGACCGTGGTCCATCGACAGCGCAAAGAGCGTCTCGGGATCACTCCAGGTACGGCCGCCGTCGTGTGAAGACCGGGCGACAACGGCCTGCTCTGAGGCGGCAGGGATGCACACGGCCTGCAGAGAACCGTCTGGCAACTGCGCCACTCGGGGCCGTTCGTCGAACTGCGCTACACAGACAGGTTTCACCGGGGTCGCCTCCCTTGTCGGGGGGGCTAGTATATGCCCGGGTCAGACCAGCCGCTACCTGGCGGACACCGTGATATCTCCGTCGGCAACTCGCGCCAGAAGCACCGGACCGCCGCCATTCAGATCACCCTGCAGTCTGCGGCGCGTCCTGCTGCCCTGTATGGGCAGCTGCGAACTGATTTCACCATCGGCGACCTGGCAGTCGAAGGTCAGTGCTGAAGCGGGATCAACGCGCAGCGAGATGCTGCCGTCAGCGGATTGAAAGTCCGAGGCCTGTTCGGGAGGGTGCAGCGATGCGGTGATGTCCCCGTCGGATGTTCTTGCTGACACAGGTCCGGCAAAGTTGTCGATGTGGACGCTGCCGTCGGAGGTCTGCAGCTCGAGACTGCCGGCACAGCTCAGCGCCTCCACCTCGCCATCCGATGTCCTGACTGTCATCTTCCCCCGAAGATCTCGCAGCCGCAGGTTGCCGTCTGAGGTCCGTGCCTGGAACCTCCCCTCCAACCCGTGAGCGCTGATGTCACCATCGGCGGTCCTCAGGTCGGCAGAGAACCGTCTGGGTGCGGTGATGACGAAGCGCACCGAGAATTCGCGTGTCTCGATCCAGTCGTCCTGCCGCCGGGTGCGCCCCTCGATGCGCACTTCGTCCCCGCGTTGCGCCATCTTCACTTCATACTCGGCCAACGCCTCCTGCTCCAGCTGTTCGGTGGCGGCACGCACCCTGCGGTACACCTCGACTACGACTCGATCTTCATCGTGGGGGACGATCTCGACATGCCCGTCCCCCACTTCGACGACCAGCGTCCCACCTGGGGCGGCGACGAATTCCTCACGTATCTCATCCGTGGTGAGGGCGGCGGTCGGCAGGACGGCGGTGCAGATCAAGACAGTGCCAAGAACCCACTGATGGCTGATTCTGTTGCTGACTCTCATCGTCATATCTCTCTAGCGTTTCTCGATTTCGATGTCGCCATTGGTCGTGCGCAGGCGGATCGTGTCTCCCCCGCCATTGATGTCGCCCCGGGCGACGATGCGCCGCGAGTTCTCGTCGATGTCGAGGTTGAAGTCAGTCGTGATACTGTACTCGCGCCGGGGGCGACGCAGTTGCAGCTCCGCATCGATGGTGGCATGCAGGTCGGCCGGCAGCCGGATCGAAATGTCTCCGCCCCCCGTCTCCAGGTTGCAGTGGGTGTCCACGCCCGGATCGGCCACCGCAAGCTCCGCCGTGATACCGCCTCCCGATGTCTCGGCCTCGATCGATCCACGCACATCCTTGATCATGAGCCCGCCACCCGAAGTGATCGCCACGACCGGCCCGTCCGCTCCGTCCACCGAGATGCCGCCACCGCTGGTCTCGGCCGTCACCGGTCCACCAGCATCTGAGATCGTGATCCCACCACCGCTGGTGTGCACGACCACGGCGCCGGTGGACCCGCTGACACGAATGCCGCCACCGCCGGTCTGCGCCTCGACGGTACCGCCGCTGCCGATCTGGATTCCACCACCTGACGTACGGGCCTCCAGATCGCCGGCCACCTTGCCGATGTTTATGCCGCCGCCGGATGTGCGCACGCTCAGATCGCCCGACACGTCGCCCACGGAGATGCCGCCACCCGAGGTCTTCGCCTCACCATCGCCGTTTTCGATGCTGCCGATATGGATGCCGCCACCGGACGTGTGCACGTCGACGGAGCCGTCGCGGATGTGACCGACCGAAATACCACCGCCGGACGTACGAGCCATAACGTCGCCCACCAGATCACCGATATCGATGCCGCCACCCCCGGTCTCCACGTCAACGTTGTAGTTATGAGGAACCACGACCCGGATCGAAGTCTGCAGTGAGCGGGTTCGACGCCCCTCTGACTCGGTGATGACTTCCACGTCGTTGCCATCGCGGGCGATGTCCACGCTGTATCTGTCGAACACGAGACGGGCTTCTTCCTCGGTGTAGGCATCCACCGTCTTCTCGACGATGATGCGCACCCCCTTCCTCTTCTCTGCATCCACGGTGATACCGCCACGATCGGAGTCCAGACTCAACGTCCCCCCCGGCTTGACGTCGATGACCTCATCGATCCGCTCGACCCAACCTCCCCGCTTCTCCTGAATGCTGCCCCGCGCCTCGTCGGCGCTTGCCATGACGGTGCCGATCAACAGCATCGCCGTTACCTGGAATACTCCTGGATGTTTCATCGATTCTCTCTCTCTCTCTACAGATGTGTCGCTGCCGGCGCCTTCCCAAGGAGGGCACGCTGCGCCTCGGCGCGGATGTATTCATTCTCTTCGTATCGGGACACACGCTCGAACACCTGGCGCGTGTCGTTGTTGCTGATGCTGCGCAGACCTTCGATGGCAGCGACGCGCACACCGGGATTGTCGTCTGCTACGAGAGCCTGCTGCAGCGCCTGCCGCACCCTGTCATCCTCCGCCAGACCGCTCAGCGCTTCGGCGGCGGCGATACGGACACCCGGGTTTTCGTCCTTCAGCAGGGCTTCGCTCAAGGCCTGGCGGATCTCGGTCGAGCCGGTCTGATGGCGCAGCAGGTCGACGGCCAGCAGGCGTGGCCCGGGTTCCAGGTCGCCCAACATGGCCTCGGTCAGAGCCGATCGGATCTGCGGGTCTGCCAGATCGCCAGCCAGACGTGTCGTGGCCAGGCCTACCAGCTCCAGCTCGATCTGGCCGCTGCTTTCGTCATAGCTGTTGACGCTGACGTCGACCAGCATGCCAGGGATATGGGCCTCCGGTGGGCTGCCCGGCAGCCCCCTGCCGAGAAACACGCCGGCCAACAGCAGGGCGGCCGCTCCTCCCGACCAGGCCAGTCGCGGCAGTACGGGGGCCACCCAGAGATTCAACCTCGTCCAGGTCGACAGCTGCCTGTGGGCCTGCTGGCGCAGCGCCGCCCGCAACAACAGGCGGCTCTCATCGAGCACCTGCTGGGGCAGGTCATCGTCACCACCGCCCACGGGCAGCTTGGCGTGGAGACCCTCGCCTTCGGCTGCCAGACAGCGGGCCAGTTCCTCGTCGGTCTCCAACTCGGCGCGAAAGGCGGCCACCTCCCCCGGCGTCAGACCGCCGTACAGGTAGGACAGCACCCGTTCTCTCATCCTGTCGTCGCTCATCATCAAGACTCCATGTAGGCCCCCAGGGCCTGTCTGACTTTGTCTCGCCCGCGGAACAGATAACTCTTCACCGATCCCGCCGAGCATTGCATCAACTCCGCCGCCCGATCGATCCGCAGCCCTTGCCGGTGGCAGAGGACGAAAGCCGCCCTCTCCTGGGCTGACAGACCCTCGAGGGCTTCGTCCAGCTGTTGCCGCAGCTCCTCATCGAGGACGTCTCGATCCGTCGAAGGACCGCTCTGCCGCTCGAGATCCGACGCCGACTGCTCGTATATGGCCTGCCGACGCTGCCTCTTGCCGCGAAACCGCAGGGCCTTGTTCACCGCGATCCGGTAGAGCCACGTGGAGAAGTCGCTGTCCAGCCGGAACCGCGGCAGCCCCTGAAAGGCGGCCAGCAGCGCCTCCTGGTACACGTCCTGGGCGTCGGGCACATTGCCTACCATGTCGCGAGCCAGGGCCAGGATCTGCCGGTCGTACTGGACCACCAGCTGTTCAAAGGCCCAGCCATCCCCGTATTGTGCCCGGCGGATCAGCTCACGCTCGACGTCTTCCAATGCGCCCTCCTGCGCTGTGGCTGGTGTTTCGCATGGTTAGTGTCCCGAGACCGGGACCCGGTTGGCAAGGTCCCCAAGAAAAGTCCGGCAGGTCGTGGGCCGCGAGCTTGCCGGAGTGCAGGCCGACGACCAGTATTCTTCCGGAAAGGAGCAGCCACATGTCGACGGTATCGTCTGTGCAGGCCGAGTATATCACCGCCCCACCAGGCTTCACCGCAGAGCAATGGGAGACCTTCGAGCAGGATGGGATCATCTTCCTGGAGGACGCCCTGTCCCCTGCCGAAGTCACCCGCTACAGCGACGCCCTCGATCGGATCGCCGCCGCCGATGATCGGTTCGATCCCGGCGAAACCTTTGGCCGCGAGAACGTCGTCGAACTCGACCCGGCGCTGGCCGAGTTGATCGATCATCCTCGGCATATCGGCTACGCCTACGATCTGTTCGGCGAACTGCTCAAGCTACACATCAGCCAGTTCTTCATCCGGCCCCCTGGCATGAAGAAGCACAATCTCTGGCATCCCGACGGTGCCAGGGCCCTGCCGTACGGCGTCTTCTCTCCACGCCTTCCCCTGCAGATCAAGATCGGCTACTGGCTCACCGATCTGCCGGAGGACAACATGGGCAACCTGGTGGTTGTGCCGGGCAGTCACCGCGAGCAGTACTTCGACCCGTATGACACCCACGAGTCTGTGGACGGAGAGTTGATCGTCAAGGTGAAGGCTGGCACGCTCACCGTCATGCACTCGTCGATCTGGCATCGAGTCGAGCCGAACACAAGTGCCACCGCACGCAAGAACATCTTCTACGCCTACTGCCCGGCCTGGATCACGGCTGCCGATCGCATCCTGTCCAACCCGGAGTGGCTGCAGGGCCTGACTCGCGAGCAGCGGATCATCATGCGCAGCTACGAGTACGGCTACAGCCATGCCAAGCCGCCAGCGTCCGAGTTTCCCCTGTTCCTCGATCGCAACACCGGTTCGGACAACGACGCCGGCCGCTATCGGGATCATGTACGGCTGCACCGCCGCAAGCGACGTACGAAGGCGGAGGAATGGATCGGGGCGTGAGCACCGCGAGAATCCTCTTTGTCGGCAACAGCTTCACCCTCCGCAACGACCTGCCGTCCCTGTGGTCAGGGTTGGCGGCAGCCGACGGCGAGGGAACGCACATCGAGTCGCAGGTGGTGGCCGTGGGAGGCGCGACCTTGCGTCAGCATCTCAATAAGGGCGAGGCGACGGCCCTGCTCAATGAAGAGCCCTGGGATTTCGTCGTGCTGCAGGAACAGAGCACACTCCCCATCAAGAACCCGCAGCGAACCGGTGAGAACATCCTCGATTTCCACGCCCTCGTCTCCCGTACCGAAGCTCGCACCGTCCTCTATATGACTTGGGCCCGGCTCAACGCCCCTGAGACCCAGGCAACGCTGGCATCCACCTATGACGACATCGGTACCGAGCTCGGTGTCACCGTGGTCCCCGCCGGTCTGGCCTGGCAACGCGCTCTGGCCGCCGACCCGGTACCGGTGTTACATGACGCCGACAACTCCCACCCGACGTTGGCTGGGTCGTACCTTGCCGCTTGCTGCTTCCAGTGGACCTTGTTCGGCGCACCCGTGGGTGAACCCGCTGCCACACAGGGGATTCTGCAGGCCGAACGCGAAGCGCTCCACACGGCGGCCAGGGACGTGTGCCGCGAGCGGGCGGCCGTTGGCTGAGCCACTCAAGAACTCCTTCGGGCCTGACATCGCCGCGCGGATCGGCAAGATGATCACCCGGGTCTATCCCGACTTCGATCAGCAGCGGTTTCTTCAGGCTGCCCTCGATGGCTACGACGAACTGGAACTCACCCCGCGAGCCCGCCAGATCGCCGCCGCACTTGGCGACACCTTGCCCGCCGACCGCAGACGAGCCATCGACATCCTGATCGATTCATTGGGGCCGGAGTCCGGCGAGGCCGAGCTCACCGGCATGGAGTCCTTCCTCTACTTCCCCCACGTGTTCTTCATTGCCCGGTACGGACTCGACTGCTTCGACATCTCCATGCGGGCCCAGAATGAGCTCACCCGGCGGTTCACCGCGGAATTCAGCATCCGTGCCTTCATCGAGCAACACCCGGAGAAGACCATGGCCCAGCTCCGCACCTGGGCAGGTGATCCGAACGTCCACGTCCGGCGACTGGTCTCCGAAGGCTCCCGTCCCCGACTCCCGTGGGCACCACGATTGCGGCGATTCCAGCAGGATCCCGCCCCGGTCATCGAGCTTCTCGAACTGCTCAAGGACGATCCGGAGGAGTACGTGCGGCGGTCGGTGGCTAACAGCCTGAACGACATCTCCAAGGACCACCCCGAGGCGGTCGTCCACATCACCCGGCGCTGGTCGAAAGGGGCAGGCCAAGACAGGAAACGCCTCATCCGTCATGGCTTGCGTACGCTGATCAAGCAAGGCCATCCAGAGGCCCTCGCCGTGCTGGGGTATGGCGTGGATTCTCCGGCCGTAGTCGGTCATGTGTCCTGCGCCCCGTCCCGTGTCCGGATTGGCGACAGAATCCGCATCGAGGCCAGGATCGATAACCCATCGACTGCCGAGGCGGGCGCCCTCGTCGACTTCCGCGTCCACTTCGTCAAGGCGAAGGGCTCGACGAGTCCACGGGTCTTCAAAGGTGCCGAGCTGACCATCCCTGCCGGGGAGAGCGCGACGGTCCGCAAGACGGTGTCCGTGGCCCAACATTCGACCCGCAGACACTACCCGGGAATCCACACGGTGGACGTCATGCTCAATGGCAATCATCACGCAGGTGGCAGGTTCGAGATCACCGGAGAGGCATCGTGAGCTACTCGACATCGATACAGATCGGGGCTGCCGTCCCGACAGTCTGGCGTGCCTGGACAGACTCGGAGAACATCACAGAGTGGCTGGCCCCGAAAGCCAACGTGGATTTCCGACCGGAGGGGGCGTACGAGTTCTTCTGGGGGGACGACCCGGAGAAGGACAGCATCCTTGGCTGCGTGCTGCTCGAGATTCAGCCCGAAGGGCTGCTGCGCTTCCAATGGCAGGGACCCACGGCTTTCCTGCCCATGTTCCTGCCGCCGGATGGTAGGCGCACAGTTATCGAGGTGACCTTTCAAGCCCGGCAGGGCGGTACGGATGTAACGCTGACCCAGGCCGAGACAAGAGATCACAGGGACTGGCCCGCCTATGAGGAGTGGATGTCGAAGGCATGGGGCCTGGCGATGACAAGACTCAAGGAGTGCTGTGAGTAGGCCCGCTCCCACAAGGCTCCTCCTCGTGGGCAGCTCCAACTTCGCAGCGTGGCACTGTGCGACAGACCTGTTGCCCCATGGTGAGGTCACGAACCGGGCGGTCGGCGGCACGGTGACGGCAGACTGGGTCGTCTGGTTGGCGGACATCCTGACGGAGGAGTCGCCGGATCTCGTGTTGTTCTACTGCGGCAGCAATGACCTCAACCGGGGCGTGACCGAGGACGACATCTGTGCCAATGTGGCGCGCTGTCGGAGCCTTACGGGGAAGTGGTCGCCGCAGGCGAAGTTCGCCTACTTCGGGATCATGAAGGCGCCCCAGAAGGAAGGCAAGTGGCACGTTATCGATGAGGTGAACCAGCGCATCTCATCGGCTCTGCTACCCGGTGACCTCTTCGTCGATCCCAACGACATCTTCTTCCAAGACGGCACGCCGCTCGCGTGTTACTACGTAGCGGATGGATTGCACCTGACCGACGCGGCCTATGCTTGCCTGCTCGACTACTCGGCACCCATCGTCAGTGACTGGCTGGACTCGTGACAGAGGCTGGAACCACACCTGATCTGCCTCGAGTCTTTATCGTTTCGGGTGTACCCGGCGCTGGCAAGGCGACGATCGCCAGGGCACTGCTCGACCGGTCTGATCGGGGATTTCTCATCTCCCTCGATGATCTGCGGGAGTGGGTGGTTTCCGGACTCGCCCAGCCGTTGCCCGAGTGGACCGAAGAGATTCTGCTGGAGAGGATGGCCGATGACGGTAGCTGGCTGACAATCGACAGCAGCGAGCTGTCGGCTGGCGAAACGGTGGATCTGATCCTCGAGCATGCCAACAGGAGATCGGGATGACAGGCAGGTGAGGGTTCTCGTTACGGGAAGCGGCGGACTTGTCGGCGCGGCCGTCGTCGAGGCGCTCGCGGCATCCGGCCATGCGGTCGTTCCGTACGACCTGATCAACTCTCAGGACATTCTCGATCCGCCCGCGCTGCGGGAAGCGGTCCGCGGCTGTGACAGCGTGGTTCATGCCGCCGCCCTTCTGGGAGAACCTGGGGACACCCCGGGGCGAATCATGGAGGTGAATCTGCTGGGGACGTGGAACGTGCTGTGTGCGGCCCGTGAAGCCGGAGTCCGGCGCTTCCTGTTCCTGAGCAGCGTCGATGCCCTGGGTGTCTTCAAGGGAGAACACGCCCCGGATTACCTGCCTCTTGATGATGCTCACCCGTGCTACGCCGCAACCCCGTACGCGATTTCGAAGCGCCTCGGCGAGGACATGTGTCGACTCGTCGCCGGATCCGGCGATCTGACCGTGGTCTGCCTGCGGCCCCCTGGTGTGTGGACACCTGACACGTACGCCTGGATCGAGTCGGAACGAGCCGCGAGAACCGCGTTCGAATGGGACCCGTTCTGGGAGTACGGTGCCTTCCTCGATATTCGTGATCTGTCCAACGCCTGCCTCAGAGGTCTGACGTGCAGGGCGGATGGATTCCGCTGCGTCCTGGTCGCCTCATCCGATATCACCACATCCGGACGGACGAGCCGTGATCTGGCGCAGTTCGTTCATCCCGATCTCGAATGGCGGGGAGGAGCGGAATTCGACGAGGAGCCATTTCACACCCTTGTCGATATCGAACCGGCGCGACAGCTGCTCGACTGGACACCCCGGTACACCTGGCGCGCCCACCTGGAAGGGGCACATGCCTGAGATAGAGATCCGAGAAGCCACGGCGGAAGACGCCACCCTCATCCATCGGTTCGTCACCGAGTTGGCTCTCTACGAAAGAGCCGCCTCGGAAGTCACCGCCACAGTGGAAGACATCAGAGAGACCGTATTCGGCAAGCACTCGACGGTCGAGGCTCTGGTGTGCAGCATCGAAGGTGAGCCGGTGGGGTTCGCGGTGTACTTCTACAACTACTCTACCTGGCTGGGCAGGAAGGGCCTGTATCTGGAAGACCTCTTTGTCTTGCCGGAGAAGCGAGACAATGGTGCGGGCAGGGCCCTGCTGAAGCGCTTGGCCCGCATCGCTGTGGCCAACGACTGCGGACGCTTCGAATGGAGCGTGCTCGACTGGAACGAACCGGCGCGCAGGTTCTACGAGTCCCTGGGAGCTGAAGCCCAGGGGGAGTGGATCATCTATCGCGTTTCTGGCGACGCCCTGCGTGACCTTGCCGTGGAATCATGAACGCCGGACAGCAAGCTCAACCGTGATGACCACGCGGGGCGCCAACCTCCCATTCACCATGTCCTCTCACCTGGCGGTCTACCATGTCAACTGACAGATACACTCTCGGCATCACCGGCGAACCGACGAAATACGACGGTGACTACGCCGACGGCAGCCCCTTTCCCTGGCCTGCCGATGGCATCGAAGAATACACCGCCTACCGCATCGATGAGCCCATCGCCGTCGACGGTCACCTCGATGAACCGGTCTGGGCTCAGGCGCCGCGGTCCCCGCGTTTCACCGACATGATCAGTGGCGCGCGTGGCATCCATGACACGCGTGCCGCCGTATTGTGGGATCGGCGCTGTCTGTACGTCGGGTACTGGATCGAAGAACCCGATATCCAGGCCGACCTGACCGAGCGTGACTCCCTCATCTTCCGCAACAATGACGTCGAACTCTTCATCGCCGGCCGTGACGCCTACTACGAATTCGAGATCAATGCCCTCGGTACGATCTACGAGGTCTTCTTCATCTGGAACTCGGAGTACGGCCGCTTCGACTATGGCAGCCAGGATCCGGCGCTGCAGATGGACGCCGAAGGCGCGAGGGAGTGGAATGGTGTGGGTCTTAAAACGCATCCCCGAGGCCTGCGCACCGGCTTCTGGAAGTACGATCTGCCGGGTCTGCAGTGGGCGGTACACGTGGATGGCACCCTGAACGACAGCACCGACCGTGATCGTGGCTGGACGGTGGAGCTCGCCATCCCCTGGCAGAGCCTGCACATCCTCGCTCAGGCGGATGACCGCGCCCTGCCGCCACGGGACGGCGACGTCTGGCGTCTGGACTTCTCCCGGTTCAACCAGTACCGGGAAGCGGCGCCGAGCGATGACTCGGGCGCCCAGTTCTGGAGCCCCCACGGCACGCGCGACTCCCACGTGCCGGAGCTGTTTCCCATCATTCGCTTCAGCGAAGAGCTGCTGCCTCGCGACGGGTAGTGCCTCTGTCACCGGTACTCCGATGGCTTGCGTCTGCCTTGGGCGTTACTACATTCGTGGCGTGCGCTACGGGGCGCCGCCAATCCGCGGAAAGGTACCTTCCACCCGTTTCGTTGCAGACCTCATAGGTTTTGCGACCTCTTTCGCCCGCGATGCGGATGCCGGGCACGCTTGAAGGAGTTCGCAATGTCCCAGTCACCATCCGTTCCCCGCGACGTCACCCTCGATCAGTTGAAGCTGCAGGCCAAGCGCCTGCTCAAGTCCTTCCGCGAGGGGTCCGACGACGCCCGGCAGCAGTTTTCCCACCATCCCAAGCCGGTATCCACCGATGATGCCCAGCTGACGGACGCCCAGTTGGTACTGGCACGCACCTTGGGCTTCGACAGTTGGCCACGCCTGCGTCGCCGGCTGCTGGGTCGCGACCTGCGTCGAGCCATATGGGATCGTGACGTCGACGCCGCTCGGCAGATCGTAGACGAAGATGCCCATGTCCTGGCGGACACCGGCGCCCATCCGGTGTGGGGCGGTCAGCCGACGGCGTTGCAGGTGGCGGCCGAACGTGGGCAGGCCGAAATGGTCGAGCTCCTTCTGGCGCGCGGTGCCGACCCGGTGGAGCCGGGAGAATACGACCTGGCGCCCGCTCAGCTTGCCGCCCACTGGAAGCATGCCGACGTGGTGCACCTTCTGCTGGAGAAAGGCGTCGAACTCGACATCTTTACGGCCTGCCTGCTGGGTGACGTCGATGCCGTCAACCGCTTGCTGGCGGGCGACTCCTCTCTTGCGACCACACCCGGCGTCGGAGAGACACCGCCCCTGCACTTCGCTACCACCGTCCCGGTTGCCAGACTTTTGGTCGAACACGGGGCTCGCCCCGACACCGTCGACTCTGAGGGCCGCTCGCCGCTGGCGTCTGCCATCAGCCGGGGCGCGCATGATGTCGCCGTTTTCCTGCGTGAACAGGGCGCCGATGCCAACCCCTGCCATCTGGCCGCACTCGGCTTGACCGCAGATCTGATGCAACAGATCGACAGGGACGTGGAGGCACTCTCCTTTGTCGGCGCCATCGGCGTGAATGCTGTCCGCGGCACCCCGCTCCACGCCGCCGCCGCCGCAGGCATCGAGGATACGGTACGGGCACTACTCGAACGGGGGGCAGATGCCAACGCCCGTGCCGACATGGGCCAGACGCCACTGCACATGGCTGAATCAGCCGCCATCGCCAGGCTCCTCGTCGACGCGGGGGCCGATCCGGAGCTGGTAGATGACGAACACGGCACACCGCCGCTCAGCTGGGCACGTGTCGGCATCGACATCCACGGGGACAGTCCCGGGCGCCTGGCGCTGGTGCGCTATCTGGAGGACGTAACGGCGGGCTGAAACAGAACGACAGCGGCCGCGGCGAGTGAACCGCCGCGGCCGCCATTGTCTCGCCGCACCTATTTTCCGAGCACGATCAACCCGTACCCGGCCGTCGTCGACGAGGCGCTCTCCGTTGACCACAGGCGGTGGGTGGACTGGCCGTCCGTGTCACGATCGTTGACGTAGGCGTCGAAGCGCAGGCTGTCCCCCGGGGCCGGTACCCAGCCGGGGCGGATACGCTCCGCCGGGAAGGTGAATTCCATGTTGTAGCCGCCCTCACGGGTGTGTGTTTGCCAGCTGAAATCTCCGGGCGCCGTCCAGGCGCTGTTGCCTTCGGACGCCGAATTCGGCCGCAGTGCGGCCAGCACGTTCTGACTCACGCCCCGGGTGTAGCCATCGACACGGTCTGCTTCGGGCCGGCTGTCGATGAAGATCTCCACGCCATCGACGCTCCAGGGAGAACTGCCGGACACGTCCATCGGTTCGTCGTCATCGACGGAGAAAGCCAGATGTAGTCCCTCCGACGACCAGCCGACAGAGAGGCGGGCCTTCATGTCGTCATCGCCACCGAAATACTTCCCCGACACCACGGTGCGCGTGCTTTCGTCAAGCCGCATGCCGCCAGCCGATGGCCAGTCATCGAGGAGCCCGTCGACTGTGGGCGCCGGCATCGGCGACGCCACGAAACTCGCTTCGCGCACGACGACCTCGTAGTCGATATGTGCGTCCAGCGGAATCCCCCCCCCGCCGCCACCCAGGGAGACGGTGGCCGCTGCCGCCACGCAGCCACGCCATGCCGGAGGCGTCAGCACCGAGTCGGGGACGCTCGTGACAAGATCCAACTCACCCCGTTCACCAGCCGCCAGCTGCACGTCATCGGCAGCGTCAGCGCCTGCCAGCTCGACGCGTACTGGGAAATCGAGAGGATTCCGCACGCGCACACGCGACCGTCCTCCCGACGCCTCGAAGCTCAGCGTCTTGAGCACGTCTGCCTGCCACTGGCGTGTCATCCGAGCCGCCGTCGACTCCGAGACGGGGATCACGAACCAGTCGAGGATGTCCCCCTCGACGCCGATCGCCGTCAGTGTCAGACTGGCGGGCGCCATGTCGATGGCGCTGTAGTGGTGGGCGGAAACCGCCACCTGCTGATGGGGATTTTCTGACTCATTGATGGCATACAGCGGTGCGCCGCCGCCGCCGGTGACGACATAATAGACGCCGTTGACCTGGGACCGTTCGTAGAGATGGTCGTGGCCGTTGAGGACCAGATCGACACCGTACATCTCGAACAAAGGCATGAGGAAACGGCGTGCCTGATCGACTGGCCACTCGCGGAACGTACCGTCCTCCAGGCGCCGACCATGCGGCCCGGAAGTGATCGGGTCGTGGTGAAAGGCGGCCAGTGTGAAGCGCTTGCGTGGTGAGCGCAACTGCTCGCGCACCCATTCGTATTGCTCGTGGCCCGGCTCCATCTTCGAATTGCTGTCGATCACCAGCAAGGTCAGGTACTGATAGTCGACGCGATACCAGCGTTCGTTGCCGGGCAGCTCGAAGAGGCTGAAGTAGTGAGACTCCTCCTCCTCGATTACGGCATCCGGTGGTGGCGCACTTACGTACTGACGGGTCCGTTCGTGATTGCCGATGGCGGGCCAGATCGGCAGCCGCGCCAGCATGTCCCGGCCGGGATCGAAGAACTGTGTGATCCACTGATCGTACTGACGGCCGTCCGACGGATAGTCACCGGTGCCGACGACGAACAGTGCTTCCGGCTCGTTTTCGTGCATCCGTTGTGCCACCCGGCGCCAGTCGTCGGGGTGGGTGCGCACATCCCCCACGGCGAGGAAACGATACTCCCGCGGCGCCACCGGCAAGGTGTGGAATGTGCGCTCACCGCTGTCGAACCCGTCACCGTCGATGCGGTAGCGGTAGTCTGAGTCAGGGCGCAGATCTGTCAGTGTGAACATGTGATGTCTGGCAGCGACCTGGCGCTCGGAGTGCTTGCCTCCCCCAGCCTCCTCCCGCCACCTCAGACGTACAGCCACGGGCGAACCGTGATCGATGACGATGGTCATCGTCGTCGGTCCCGGCTGCAGGAGGAAAGGTCCACAGTCGAAGGATTCGGCGGCCTCGGCCGAGGCCGGGAGAAGGAAGCTCCCGGCACAGATCAGGCACAGTACGATGGAACGGCGACACGAGAACGAAGTCATGGATGCTCCTGGTTTTGGAAATCGAGAGGCCACGCGGAGGCGAGGCTCACTGCGGCAACTCCCGCCGATCCTTGCCCGGCCAGCGCTCCAGCCCGCCGAAGCCGTACGGCTCGCGGTCGGCGAAACTGCCTACATCGGGCAGGGGCAGGGTGCGTCCGGTCTGATACCAGAACGCAGTGCTTACCCAGTCCCCCTGACGATCATTGGCGTGGCCATGTTCGATGGAGAACAGCAAGCTCTGCTCGAAGCAGACGGGATCTTCCACGTGGAAGCGGTACTGCGAGTGCTTGCCCGTGTAGTCCTGGTTGCCTTTGAAGTGATATCCGTAGTACGGCGTCGAGTACGGCGTCTGCAGCTGGGCGTAGTTCCAGGCGCCGCAGAAGTAGTCCTCCGTGCCGGTGCCATGCAGCCGCGGGGGCCAGGGCTCGCCATCGATGAAGAACATGTCGTCCCCCTCGCCCCACCATCCCGTCTCATTGGTATCGATATGTAGATAGCAGCCGGCGTAGTGTCCCTTCCCGGTCGCTTCGAGGACGACGAAGTTGTCGTCCCCGGTGGTGTTGAGGCGCTGCTCGTGCCCGGAAGCATTCGGCCCCACGGGTGCGTCTTTCGCCACAACCAGCTGACGCCGCCAGTTGGCGTGAAAGCGCCCCAGGTCCTTGCCGGGACGGTCCCAGGCTTCATAGTCGACATAGAAGTAGAGAAAACTGTCCACATCGGAATCGTTCGTCACCTCGAAGCGGGCACCGCTGGCGAACGGCATGGGCCACCAGCAGTTCATCCCCAGGTACGAGGTCTGTACCGGCAGCGACTCGTGGTAGATCGCCTTGCCATGCCCCAGCCCGAAGAAGTCTCCCACGGGGCACACCACCGAAGGTGTCTTCTCGTCATCCCAGTAGCAGCGCAGCACCAGGCGCTTGAGGTTGTTGTCACCCTCGCTTGTCGTCATCCAGATGTGGCGCACACAGCCGGGGCCTTCAGTCTGACCCAGAGTCACCGTCTCCCCCGCCTTGATCGGCCAGTTGTCCCGGTTGCCGCCGGTGGTGTCCCACGAGGACCAGCGGCAGGTCTTGACTCCCGAACGCAACTGCGCCAGTCCGGCCAGGGAGGATGTGCCCATCTTCATGTCTGTCATGACGGGTAACATCGGCCAGCGCCTCGCACCGATCAAGCGGCCCAGTCGACTTGACGCAGAGCGCCGATTGCGCCACCGTCCAGCCTGTCGTGAGCGATTCCGCATTGCGAAGGAGACTGCCTCGTGCGACTGATCGACTGCCACATGCATGTCAAAGGTGCCGGCGTCGAGTGGAGTTGGGACCACAACGACCGCATCATCGAAGCGGCTGACGCCCTGGGCATTGAACAGCTTGCGGTCTCGATTCCCATCATGCGCGGCATGCCGACATATGAGTGTGTGCGCCAGTGCAACGACGCCGTCCTCGACGCCATGAGTCGCTACGACGGCCGCATTCTCGGCTACTGCTACGTCGTGCCAGGACAGCAGCAGTCCGTCGACGAAATCGATCGCTGTCTCAATGCCGGCATGATCGGCATCAAGCTCTACAATCAGTACAAGGTGTGGGATCCGGCGGTGCATCCCGTCCTCGAAAAGGCCATCGAGGAGCGGGTACCTGTCCTCGAGCATGCCGGACATCCCACCACACGTGACTTCCGCGACGAGCAGCCGAACATCTCAGATGCGGCGGATTTCGCCCGGGCGGCCCGCCTCTATCCCGAATGTATGCTGATCGAGGCCCATATCGGTGGCGGCGGTGAGTGGGAATGGTCGATCAAGGAGTTGCGCGACGTGCCCTCCGTCTACCTCGACACCTCCGGCTCGATTATCGATGAGGGCATGGTGGAGATGTGTGTGCGCGAACTCGGTGTCGACCGCATCCTCTTCGCCACCGATATGACGATGGAAGGCGGCGTCGGCAAGGTCCTGGGCGCCGATCTCACGTCACGGCAGCTCGAGAAAGTCTGCTGGAGGAACTTCCAGAAGATCCTCGATCGGCGGAGGAGGTAAGCCATGCTGATCGACATCAACACCTGGATTGGTCACTGGCCTTTCCGCCAGTTGCGCAAGGCTGATGCCGGCGGACTGCTCAAGCGGATGGATGACAAGGGTATCGACCGTGCCGTCGTGGCTGACGTCAGCGCCGTCCTCTACCGCAACAGCCACTCGGCCACCGAACAGCTGGCTCGCCAGGTTCGCCGGCACCGGGATCGTCTGCTGCCCGTGGCGACGCTGAATCCGACCTATCCCGGATGGGAAGAGGACCTGCGCCGGTGCGCCGACGACCTGGGGATGGTCGGCCTGCGGCTGTATCCCCAGTACCACGAATACAAGCTCACCGACGCCCGCGCCCTCGATCTGATCGACGCCGCCCACGAGCGCGGCTTCGTCATCCAGGTGCCTCAGCGCGTCGAGGACCGGCGTACCCGGCATCCCTGGGATCTGGCCCGCGACCTGGGCGGTGACGAGTTCCGCCTGGCCCTGGAAGCGCGGCCCCGGGTGCGGTGGATGTTCCTCAATGCTCTGGGACTGCCAGCGGCCGGATTTCCGAAAGAATCGCGCTATCTCGTCGACATCTCACGCATGACCGCCGTGCTGCAGCGCAACATGCAGCAGTTGCTCGATGACTGTGGCAACGACAAGCTCGCCTTCGGCACCGGCATGGTCTTCAAGGTCGCTGATCCGGCCCTGCTGAAACTGGATATCCTCGACCGTGGCAAGCGTGTGCGTGACGCCATCGCCTGGGGCAACGCTGCGAGGATGCTGGGATTGAAGAAGTGAGGGGCCGCCAGGCGTCTTACGAACACCTTCCGGGAACGGAGCCGCTCACCTGGGAAGGTGACCTGGCAGCCCGTATGGTCGACGGCATCCGCCAGGACCTGCTCCGGCGCACCGACGAATCTCGCCACCGTCGCCAGCAATCCTGGAAACCGGACCTGTCTTCCCAGGCAGCTTGGGATCGCTTCCTGACGAGGAAGCGTCAACGCCTGAGGCGAATTCTTGGTGTCGGCGTGGATCGACGGGCCGCAGATCCCGGACTGCAGATCATCTCGACCCCGGGAGACGCCGACGCGGCCATAGCCAGCGGCTCCGGGTACCGGATCTTCGCCGTCCGCTGGCCCGTCTGTGAGGGAATCGACGGCGAGGGCCTGCTCCTGCAGCCGGCACGCCGGATCCGGGCCCGGTTGGTCTTCCTTCCCGATGCCGCGCACTCTCCTGAACAGGCCGTCGGTCTGGCGCGGGGCCTGCCGCGAGCGCAACAGATGGCCCGGCGTCTGGCCGAAAACGGCTGCTCCGTCGTCATCCCTCAGAGCGTCGACCGTGATTGCGAGCACAGCGTTATTCCCGAAACGGCCACTGGCGGCATTCTGCGTGCCACCAACATGACACATCGCGAGTTCATCTATCGATCCGCCTACGAACTGGGTCGACACGTGATCGGGTATGAACTGGAGAGCCTGTTGGCTGTCCTCGACGGTTGGCGTGGCCGGGGGCCCTTCGGTGTCATCGGCTACGGCGAGGGGGGGCGCGTCGCCCTTTACGCTGCGGCACTCGATGATCGGCTCTCCGCCGCGGGTGTCAGTGGCGCCTTCGGTCCGCGTGAGGCCACCTGGCAGGAACCGATCGACCGCAACCACTTCGGCCTGCTGCGCCAGTTCGGGGACGCGGAGGTGGCCGCCATGATCGCCCCGCGGCGGCTCGTCGTCGAGGTGGCGCGCGTACCCGACGTGGACGGGCCTCCCCTCGAAACCCGCGGCCGCAGCGGTGCTGCCCCGGGGCGGTTGACGACGCCCAATCTCGTGAGCGTTGCCGAGGAAGCTGAGCGGGCGGCCCGGTATGTTGCCGGATTGCGGGAAGGTTCCGGCTTCCTCGATGTCGTCCAGGCCCAGCGTGGCCTGCCAGGCAGTGACGGTTTTCTGCGCCAGATCCTGCGCGCCGTCGGGGCCAGGCAGATTCTCCGTCCCGGGGGCCGCGCTCCTCGACGGACCCGGGCGCAGTCCCCCGATCCGCATGCCCGGCGCGATCGCGTGGTACGCGGAATCATCGCCCACACTCAGGTGACCCTCGACGCCGCTGAGCACCATCGCGAACACTTCTGGTCCCGCGCCGATCGCAGCAGCGCCCACGCCTTTGCCAGGTCCGCCAGTCGCTACCGCCGCTCCTTCTCCAGAGATGTCATCGGTGAACTGCCGGCACCCCGTGGGGGTCTGCACCCTCGCAGCCGACTCGTCTACGAGACACCTGCCTTCCGCGGCTACGAAATCGTGCTCGATGTGTACGGCCGCGATGGCGACGACGGTCACGTCTTCAGCTACGGCATCCTCCTCGTACCCAAGGGCATCCGACGCGGTCAGCGCCGCCCCGTCGTCGTCTGCCAGCACGGCCTGGAAGGCCGGCCGCAGGACGTGGCCGATCCGGCCGTCGACCACGAGGCGTACCATGCGTTCGCCTGTCGGCTCGCCGAACGGGGGTTCGTCACCTTTGCGCCGCAGAACCCCTACATCGGCGGCCACCGCTACCGCGACATCCAGCGACTGGCCAACCCGCTGGGCGTTTCGCTGTTCAGCGTCATCGTCAGACAACACGAACGGATCCTGCAGTGGCTCGGCGATCTGCCCTTCGTCGACGCCAGACGCATCGCCTTCTACGGCCTCAGCTATGGCGGCAAGACCGCCATGCGTGTGCCGGCCATCCTGCCTGGTTATTGTCTGTCCATCTGTTCGGCGGACTACAATGAATGGATCTGGAAGTGTTCCTCCACCCGGCATCGCTGGTCCTACATGGGTACTGCCGAATACGACATGCCGGAGTTCAACCTGGGCAACACTTTCAACTATGCCGAGATGAGTTGGCTCATCTTTCCCCGTCCCTTCATGGTCGAACGCGGCCACCACGACGGGGTCGCTCCCGATGAGTGGGTGGCCTACGAATATGCCCGCACGCGCAGACTCTACGTCCTGCTCGGACTCGGCGACCGCACCGAGATCGAGTTCTTCGACGGGCCGCACACGATCAACGCCAGGGGAACCTTCGATTTTCTGGAGAGGCATCTGAGACCATGATCACCGAGCAGCAGAAAGCAGACTTCGATCGTGACGGCTTCGTACTCCTGCGCGGTTACCTGTCACCGGAGGAAGCGACGGAGGTCAACGCCAATATCGACCGCTTTATTGAAGCCGTTCTCCCGCAGGCCCCTGACAACACCGCTTTCTACGAAGACCCGAAGGAACCGTCTTCCATCAAGCGCCTGCAGAACATGCACCACCTGGATCGGTGGTTCGGCGACCTGTTCGGTTCGGATCGTATACAGGGACTGGCTGGCATTCTGCTCGGTGACGGTGTGCGCGGCAAGAACGTGCAGTGGTTCAACAAGCCGGCTCGGGTGGGCGGCGTCACGCCTCCGCATCAGGACGGCTTCTACTTCATGCTCGAGCCGAATGAGGCCATCACCCTGTGGCTGGCCCTTGATGACATCGACGAGGAGAACGGCTGCATCCGCTACGTGCGCGGTACCCATCGAGAAGGGATGCGGCCACACCAACGCTCCGACGTGGTCGGCTTCTCCCAGGGATTGCCCGATTATTCAGACGAGGACATGGGGCGCGAGGAGCCCATACGCGCGCGGCCGGGAGACCTGTTCGCCCATCACAGCATGACCGTACACCGCGCCGACGCCAACCCGTCGCCGCGGCGACGGGCGGCGCTGGGGTTCGTCTATTTCGCGGAGTCCGCCCGGGAGGATGCCGAACGGGCCGAGCGCTACCGGCAGGAGTTGTACGCGCAGTGGGAGGCGGCGGGAAGGCTCTGACCCCCCGCGGCAGACCCGGACCGGTCAGCGCGTCGCGCCCGAGGTCTCCAGTTGCGCCTGTGCCAGAGCTCCCTTGAGCATTGCCATCGGTTCCCCGATGCAGAGAAAGTGGAACCCCTCACGCACCATCGTCGGCCCGTGGCCGATGCGCCACATCGTCTTGCCCGCGCGCTCCGCCGCAGCCCGGATGTGGGTGATGGCTTCCATCAGCCGGGGGTGATCCATCTGCGCCCCCACCCCAAGATCCATGGACAGGTCGTAGGGGCCGATGGCCATGGCCGTCGTGATCTCGTGACCGGCGATCTCATCCAGCCGCTCCAGACCGGCCCGCGACTCGATCTGCGGCAGCACGAGGAAGTCATCCTCCACCTCACGCTTCCACGTCTCGTAGTGAAAATCGCCCACCCAGTAGTTCCCCGGACCGCCGGGTCGCCGTGTCCCT
>PBSR01000125.1 GCA_002726335.1 Gemmatimonadaceae bacterium | reverse complement strand
TGGGTGTGATCACCGGTGATTCCAGGTCCAGCTCGGAGAGCACCTCGAGCTTGTCGAGGGGTGCGATCACCCGCAGGTCGTTGGTCGAGACCGTGGGTGTGGCGTCGCCGCCTTCGATCGACTGGGACAGGTTCTCACCGCCGATCTGGAACACCTGGCCGCTGAATTCGGTGCTGAAGTTGAAGACGCGCGTGTTGAAAGTGAGCCGCAGCGGGGTGTTCGCCGCAGGCAGCACAGGATTCGACGGGAAGTAGACGACGAGAGCGCCCGTCCCGACGATGAGGCTGTCGGGCGTGACGGCCACCAGGGGCTCGCCCATTTCGAAGCGCTGGAACTCGACCGCTTCGGGCGTTTCGAGGCGGATCGCGTCGAAGCCGACCTGTGAGTCGGAGGTGAAATCGGCGCGCACGTCGTAGGTCAGGCTGACCGGTTCGCCCAACGGGACTTCAACCACACCGTCTTCCGGCTGAGGCTCATCCATCAGCGCCACCTCGCCGAGGACCGGATTGGCCAGCAGGGGTGAGAACTCTATGGCCATCGATTTCAGGCGGCCGAAGGCGAACACGTCGGAACTGGTGAGGAAGGCCCGCACCTGGATGAACTGACGGCCATCGGGCGAGCGGATCTCCTCTCCCGGTGAAGTGTGCGGCGCCGACCAGAAACTCCAGTTTTCCACATCGTCCAGGATCGAGCCCTGCTGACCGGGGATGGCGATGCCGCTGCCCGATCCCAGGTAGGTGCTCGGAGCCCGGTTGAAGTCCTTCTCACTCACGACTGCCTCGGTCCCGATCTCAGTGACGATATGGTGTATCTGAGGCGAGTCGTCGCGTCCGCTGCGGAGCTCTATTTCGACCCGCACATCGGCATGGGGGTCCAGTTCGGGTTCCAGGCCAAACCCGGGACTGCGATAGACTTCAAAATCATAGTTCAGACGCCCGAAGTTGACCGGTTCGCCCATGTCAAACAGCTGTGACACCCAGCGTGTTTCCGGCACGAAGCCCTCGCCGTAGAACTTGACTTCGGCAATGAATCCCGTGACGGGGAACCGAAGACGAATGAAGCGGAGGAAATCGGTGTCGAATCGCACGTCCGCGACCCGTTGGGAATGGTTGGTATTGCTGCCGACGATGGTGTCAAAGTCACGGCAAGGCCCTGTTCGATGTGTCGCGCAATTGGCGGTGCTCTGCCGCAAGAACTCACCCTCGTTCACGGAAGCAGAGACGATGTAGTGTCGTGGATACTGGTCTTTGTACAGCTGTCCCTGTGAGCCTTCGGAGAAGGCGTTTTCGAAGGTCCCCACACCGGCGCCGGTGGTCGTACCCTTCTCGGGCGGAAAGAACACGACCCGGTTGATGGGCAACAGCATTCCCAGGTCGAAGCTGTAGCCGCCTACCTCGGCGATATCCGTGGGCTGGTCGTCGTCGCCGTCGATGGTCAGGATCTGCCCACGCGAACCGTAGACCCAGGGCTGCTTGTCCTCAACGGCGGGCGGAGCGCTGAAGGATCTTTCCCACCTGTGGCCAAAGACGGTCGTGAAGGCGCCGCCCTCGGTGACCGGTCCCACGGCGATATTGGCAGCAGGATCAAGCTCGAAGGGCTGCAGGCTTGCAGTCACAGATGTGTCAATGCCGACTGTTTCCACTGCGGATCCCCGCCAGTCCAGTCCTCCCTGTCCGATCACGAGGTGGGAGACCTGCGCCGTCGACGCAGCGGGAAGCACCAGCAGGCAGAAGGCCATCGCGAGGACAAAGTGATTCCGCGTGTGCACGCTCTAGGCTCCGGCCTCAGGGGGAGAATGCAGTCGCACTCGTGCCGCAGGCTGACACGGTGGCGTCTGGATGGAACCGAGGATCGACCTGTCGATACCTCACCTTAAGTACAAAAATGATAGCAAGCCCACAGGAGGCGAGCAAGCTGTGCAGGTAATGGCATGGGCGCGGCGACCTTGGCAGGTCTGAGCTCCATGTGTGGCTTGTCAGGGCACTTGATCTCCACTATATCCCGGAGCCAACTGCTGGCGTGTAACGCACTGGATCAGAAAGGAACAGTTTTGGCCAAGATTGTCATCATCGGCGCGGGGAGCGGCTTCGGCAGCCGTCTGTCCATCGACATACTGTCGCGCGAGTCACTGAAGGATTCCACCATCGCTCTCTGCGACATCGACGAGGAGCGACTCGAGGGTGTGCGCAGTTATGTGCAGCGGGCTGTGGACGGCCACAATCTGCCCGGCAAGGTGGTGGCGGCCACCGACCGCGAACAGTTGCTGCCCGGAGCCGACTGCGTGGTCACAGCCGTGTCCATCGGCGGTGCCGCCTACTGGGGTGAGCCGTACCGATCCGAAGTGGAGATTCCCATGAAGTTCGGCGTGCAGCAGACGGTGGCCGACACGATCGGCGTGGGCGGGATCTTCCGCTTCCTGCGCACGGCCGACGAGCATCTGCAGTTCGCCCTCGACATGGAACGGCTGTGTCCCCAGGCGTTGCTGCTCAACTACACCAACCCCATGTGTATGCTCACCTGGCTGCACTCGGTGGGAACGACGATCGAGAATGTCGGCCTGTGCCACAGTGTGCAGGGTACGACGAAGAAACTCACCGCCGCTGTGGGTGCCCCGTACGATGAGGTCAGCTACACGGTGGCGGGGATCAACCACCAGGCCTGGGTGCTGAGTCTCCAGCACCGGGGGGAGGATCTCTACCCCGCACTATGGCAGGCCATCGACTCCCACGAGTCGTTCGAACAGGACAAGGTGCGTGTGGAGATGATGCGGCAGTTCGGCTACTTCGTCACGGAGAGCACCCGCCACAACGCCGAGTATCTGCCCTACTTTCGGCGGACGACGGAGCTCTGCGATTTCTATGGCGTGCCCCAGCGCAATCCGGTATCGATGGAGAACATCCGGAAGCGGGATTGGATGAAGGACTCAGGGGTCGAGGACGACGGGGAAGACGACGTGCCGCCGCTGACCGCTTCACACGAGTACGCGTCGCTTATCATCGAAGCCCGGATGGAGAACACGCCCTTCGCCTTCAACGGCAACGTGATGAACAACGGCTCGATCCCCAACCTGCCCGAGGATTGCTGTGTGGAGGTGCCGTGTCTGGCCGATGCCGAAGGCGTCCATGCCACCTTCGTCGGTGATCTGCCGACGCAGTGCGCGGCTCTGAACCGGACGAATGTCAGCGTGCAGGAGCTGGCCGTGGAGGCCGTGCTGAACCGGGACCGGGAGGCGGCCTTCCATGCCTGCGCCCTGGACCCGTTGACGGCGGCCGTCGTCCCGCTGCCGCAGATCCGCGAGATGTTCGAAGAGCTGTGGACGGCGGAAGGAGATCTGCTGAGTTACTTCGACGCATGATTCCAAGCCGTCGCCACATCGTCAACCTGTCGTGCTGGGTGTCTTCGGTCTGTTTGGCGGCACCGCTGCCGGCCCAGGATGTGCCCAAGACGACGCTGGTACACTACATGCCCTGGTTTGCTTCAGAACCGGTCAGTGGATACTGGGGCTGGCACTGGACGATGGGCCATTTTGACCCCGAACGGCTGTCAGACAACGGGACCCGCTCAGTGGCAGCCCACGACTACCCCCTGATCGGCCCATATGACTCCAGCGATCCCCACGCCCTCGAGTGTCACCTGCTATTGATGAAACTGAGTGGCATCGATGGGGTGATCATCGACTGGTACGGTATTGAGGATTACAGAGATTACGCCGCGATTCACCGCAATGCCGGACACTTGATCGAGTACATCAGGAAAGCCGGACTCCGATTCGCCGTCTGCTATGAGGACCAGGCAGTGCGGCACATGATGGAGGGTGGCGTTCTGCAGGCAGAGGAGGACGTGGCCCATGGGACCGAAGTGCTTGCGTGGCTGCAGCAGAACTGGTTTGCCGACGATGCCTATCTGCAAGTCGACGGCAGACCGGTACTCCTCGTGTTCGGTCCACAGCACTTCACAGAGGCTGAATGGGTGACGATGACGGCCGGCCTGACACCCCGACCCTGGTTATATGCGTTACCACATCTTTCCCGTGTGGCTGGCGCAGACGGAGTTTTCGGCTGGCCTCCCGTATACGGCGGCACCGAGATCTTGCCCTCCGTATGGCGGCAATACCTGGCCGATCTGTACGCCCGGGGCCAGCAGGGAGAGTCCGTCCTCGCACCCGTGTTCCCCAAGTACCACGATATATACGCGGAGGCCGGGCTGCATGACAGCTATGGAACCATCGACGCTCGGGGGGGCAGGACATTTCAGGAAACCCTCGACCGGGCCTGGGAGAGTCCCTCGCCGATGATCCAGATCGCTACCTGGAACGACCATGGTGAGGGCACCGCCATCGAGCCGACGCGCACAGACGGATATCGCTATCTCGAAATGGTCCAGCGGAAGAGTATCGAGGCTCACGAGGCGTTCGCCTTTCGGGCCGATGACCTGCGCCTGCCCGTACGGCTGTACGAACTCCGGAGGCAGGCATCCGATGACACGGTCGCCACCCGGTTGCTGGATCGTGTCTCCCGTCTTCTGTTCTCGGCCGACTGTGAGGCAGCCAGGGAGTTGTTGGCGAACGCCGCGATTCCGCCAGACTAGGGGCGGCTGCCTTGCTGGAACTAGTACATCAGATTGATGATTCGCCGCACGGATCGCTCACCCACATCAGCAGCCACGGCGATCCGGCAGAGATAGACTCCAGGCGGTAACAGGCGCCCCGCATCATCCCGACCGTCCCACCCATAACCATCCGCGCCAGCTGCCACCACCCGCATCGTTCGACCTGACAGATCGTGGATCGTCACCTCCGGCACGGCTGACTCAACCTTGGCCAGGGCGAAGCGGATCGAGGCCACATCGTTGACGCCGTCCCCGTTGGGGGTCACCTGTGAGGTCACGTCCACAGACCGGATCAGGGCGCCGGCGAGGGCCACCGAGGGCACGAACACCGTGGCCGCGTGCTGCTCAGCCGGTCGCGCCCCCTGCATCACACCAGATCCAGACAGGCTCACCCAGGCCTCGAAGGCTGTCGCGTTGGCCTGGATCCGGGCGTCGAACACGACCTCCACCGAGTCGCTCTGCACGCGTTCCGCCAGGTCGATCCGCAACGTGTCGCCCGCCATGGCCACCGCCAGCGGCGCCACAGTGTCGCCGGCCACCTTCACCTGCGTGGTAGCAGCAGGGGCGGGGGTCCGAATAAGGACGCGGTCAAACCCGTGGTCGCCAGATCGGAAGACCGGCTTGAGCACGAAGCTGAACGTCTGCAGTGAGTCAAAGCCTGTCTGCCGTGGCAGGATGCGACTGGTGACGCCACCGCTGACCAGAGCATCGTCGAAGTGGAGAGAGATACTGCGCAACAGCGGCGCTACGGCGGGGTTGTCGTTACCCAACCGTACCTGCAACTGCACGAAACGCCTTGGTGTGGGTGACAGGAACACTTCCCCGGGGACATCGTACGCCTGACTCCAGCCCGACCAGTCAGGACCCCGCCGCTGGATTTCGACAATGTCCTGTTTCTGCGACTTCGGCAGTTTGTTCCACTGCGCCTGTGAGATCTCCACACCGTTCTTGTTGTAGTACTTCTCTTCGAACAGGAACGTGTCCCCCGTCTGCGAACGGATCTCGACGAAGGTTTCGGGTGGCAGCTCTGCGTCCCAGCTCAATGTGCGGATGCTCTTGGTACCACCCAGATCTATGAAGTTGGACTCCATCTGTGCGCCGGCCACGTAGCCGTCGCCGAAGAGCATGAACTCGGTGAGCGTATAGAACGGGTTGTGTGTGCCTCCCTGAGCTCCCGCGATTCGCGTGAAGTTGAGACGATGATAGAAGATGTAGCGAGTCTTGCGCAGCGGGAATCGAAAGTCGAACACCCGACGCAGGGGGCTGGCGATGTTGTCCACGCGGGTCAGTTGCTGGAAATCGAAGTTGCCGCGCACACGGTCCGTCGTCACACCAGCGGCCTGCGTGCCGTCCGAGGTGGCGATTTCGAAGCTGCCGAAGAAGCTTCGCGACCTGCTGACGTGCATGAAGGCCCGGTCGATCCAGTAGGTGGCGCCCAGGTCGATTTCGAACCAATGACCCTCCAGTACCCAGTCGTTGGGGCCGGACAGAGACCAGGAGGTGTTCTTGTCGCCGTCGATGAGGGTTGAAAGATTGTTCAGGTCGGTTCCACCGCGCACGCCACCGCCGCGTTCAAGGCTCCCAAGGGCCGCGTTGTCGCCGATACCCACCACTTCGATTTCGGCCAGAGCCGCCCCGGGGTTCTGTCCCTCGGCGACAAAACGCACGTATTGCACCATGGCGTGGTCCAGCGTATCGCCGGTGACCAGGTGTTCACCCGTCGCCCCACCGGGCCAGATCGTCTGCAGATCATATTCGACAACGCGTTCCTCGTTTGGCTCGCTGGCACGGCCGGCACGGGAATACTGAAACACGTCGCGGGCCGCAGAGGCCCGCAGGCCATCGTTGGTGTAGAGGCTGAAACTGCGAAAAGGTCGCGCGTCCAGCGTGTCGGGGAAGGTCAGGCGGATCTTGGTGGCCAGGACCATACGGCCCAGATCGACCTCGATGAACCAGTCCTCGATCACGTGATCCTGGGGCGGCTGCCACCAGGTGTCTTTCCGTCCGTCGATGATGTTGTCCGCCGATTCCGCCCCGGACCCCACCACGCGGATGCCGCCGGGTACCGGGTCCTTGCTGCTCTTGATCACATGGCGGAAGTCGCGCGCCGCGGTGACGGCATCGATCGACCGGTTGATCCGGCCCAGGCCGATACTACCATCCTCGTTCTGCACCACGGCACCACGGGGGAAGGTCCAACCATCCCAGTCGGCCTTGCGGTCGAAACGATACTCATCGGCCAGGCAGGCCCAGGTGCTCAGCAGGAGCAATGCGATGGCTGCCGGTAGCTTCATGACTCCCTGATGATTACTTCTGTGTTGGCTCCAGGCCCAGCAACACGATCAGGACAGAGCGCACCCAGAAGGCGCTGTTCATGTAGGGGTTTTCCGCCGAAGGCCAGTTCGTCCAGTACGTCTGGTTGTGGGGGATACGGTGAAACCACTGCAGCAATGGCACGGCGGGCAATTCTGTGAGCCAGATGTCCATGGTCTGGCGGAACAGCGGGATCAGCGCCGGATCATCTGGTGAGGTCTGGCCCATCTGATCGACGAGATCGTCGAACTCGTCGTTCGACCAGCGATAGTAATACGGCGTGGGTGTACCTGTTGGCTCGACGAAACGACTGTGGAACAGCCTGAGAGTGAAGTACGGATCACGCACCGAACCACCGACTCCCATGATGAAAGCCCGCGCCGTTCCCTGGGAGATGTTCGTGTAGGCATCAGAGTACATGCGGAAGGTGGCGTCGAAACCGGCGTTACGCAACTGACGGATGAGGACGGGGGTGAAATCCTGGAACAGGCCTGGATAGACGACGATGGGCACCTTTACCCGCTGTCCGTCTCTGACCCAGAGGCCTTCCTCGTCGAGGACCCATCCCTTGCTCTGCATGATCTCGGTCGTCTTGCCTGGATCGTGCACGTTGACGCCATGTTTTTCGACCAGGTCCTGGACCTGCGCCGTATACCTGGCCAGGGGAGGGAAGTCGGGAAAGGGGAGCAGGCTGAACTCGCCGGCGCCCTGCCAGCCGATCTCGACCAGCTGGGCTCGGTCGATGGCGTAGTTGACTGCCCAGCGGACCTGTGGATCGTCAAAGGGCGGCTCCAGATTGTTGAAGCCCAGCACCGGCGGCCACCAGTCGCGGTAACCATAGGGCAGATCGCGTCCGGACCACGTGGTGACTCTGGGGTTGGCATCGAGCAGGGCCTTGATGTTGGCCGGGCGCAAATCGACACACATGTCCATCTCGTCGGTGATAAACAGCTGGACCCACTTGTTCTCGTCACCCTGGGGCAGGTAGATGATACGCTCCACCTTCGGCAGATCCTGGAAGCCGATCGTCGCCGCCCACCAGTCGGGTCTCACATCCCAGATGCGCTGCAGCGGCTGGGACAGGGCCAGGCGGTACGGGCCGCTGACCACGGGCAGTCCCGAGGCCAGGTCCAGATTCCTGAAGGTCGTCGGGTCCTGGTGTTCCCAGATGTGCTTCGGCACGATGTGCAGGCCGTTGCCGAAGTTGTAGGTGAAATAGGAGAAGACGAACCGCGGGTTGGGTGCGGTCAGGCTGATGACGGCGGTGAGATCGTCGGGTACGTCGACCTTCTCGACCCAGGTGGCCATGTCTGTAGAGAAGGCCAGTTCCGGCGCATGGTTTCTGAGCATGTCCACGGTGTATTTCAGGTCGTGGGCCGTCCACGGATGACCATCGCTCCAGGTGACGCCGTCGCGGATGTGGATGGTTACCTGTGTGAAGTCGTCGTTGAACTCATGCCCTGTGGCGATCCACGGGATGATGTTGTCCTGTTCGACGTAGGCGTTGTAGAAGTAGAGTGGTTCGTACTGATAGTCGAAGCCCGGAGAGGACGTACCGAGAATGAAGGGGTTGAAAGAGTCATAGTCCGTCAACAGCAGTATGCCGAAGATGAGCGTACGATTGCGCGGTACCTGCTTGAGAGACGTCGGGGAGCCACTATCGGAGCCGCCGCCGCAGGAACCCAGCGTCAGACACAGCAGCAGCAGCAGCGCTCGGTACTTCATCCAGAGATCTCCTCACCGGTTTGGGTCCAATGACGGTTGCCTGCACGCAGACTATACTTCCGGGACGCGAGTCGAAGAAAGAGGGAGACTGCCATGAGGTCCATTGGTACCTTGCTGATCGGGTTGGCCCTGCTGGCTGATCAGAGTCAGGCAACCGCGGAGGCGGAGAAGATCGACTATTTCGGCTATTCAGGTTGCGTGGCGCTGCAGAATGACGACATCCGGGTCGTCCTGACCACCCACGGCGGGCGCATTCTGGAATACTCACGGGATGGCGAGAACGCCATCCACCTGGATCCGGCCCAGGAGGGCTGGGTCTACGTGCCGGGTGAACCCACTGTCGATCCCACGGGCGGTCGGCTGGACATCGGCCCCGAGGCGATCATTCCCCGCCGACCCGAATTGTGGTTGGGAGAGTGGCAGGCAGAGATCACCGGCCCCCGCTCGGCACGATTGACCAGCGTGGAGCATGCGGCTACCGGCGTGCAGCTGATGCGCGACTTCGTTCTCGACGAGAACTCATCGCATCTCAGTGTGACTCAGACGATACGGAACATCTCCGACGGGACGACGGAATGGTGTCACTGGAGTCGCACCTTCGGCCTGGGCGGCGGCATCGTCGTCATTCCGCTGGCAGGCCAGAGCCGGTTTCCCAACCACTACGTGATGTATGGTCCCGGGCCGGTGATCAACTACCGTCCGGTGGATGCCAGCATCCGGGTTCGAGATGGGTTCCTCGAGATCACCGGTCCGCCCGAACGTGCCAAGCTCGGCATGGACTCCAGGGCTGGCTGGTTCTCGTACGTGTCGAAGAACGACCTGATGTGGGTCAAGCGGTATCCTGTGTACCCCGAACGGGTGTACAACGAGATGGCGGGCCTGACGATCTCGATCTGGTACAACAAGGAGGAGATGACCGAACTGGAACCGATCGGTCCGCGTGAGCTGTTGGCGCCCGGCGAATCCTCCTCCTTCACCGAAGACTGGTGGCTGTTGCCATATGACTATCCTGCCGAGAGTCAGTCCGTCGATCTCGAAGCGGTGGCAGCCATCGTCGACCAGCAGGCGCGCTGACTGAGAGATGCGGAAGCTGACGATCTTCACGTTCCTCGTCCTCGCCGGCGCCGGGGCGGCCACCCTGCTCACCGAGCCGGACATGGGCAGCGATGTGCCCGTCATCTATTGGGCGACCGACCCAAATCCCGCGCGGATTCAGCAGGTCGCCGACTTCCACGAGTGGCTCGTGGAGAACGGGCACACAACCCCTGACGGACGGCCCCGAGTCGAGTTGCGCCTGGAGACGGTGGCTGCCGACCGCAAAGGAATCATCCAGGGCGTGTCCGGCGTGTCGGCCGACATCATCCAGTGCAGCGTGCCCTGGTATCAGGCCATCGGCCTGCTCAAGGACGTGAGCGAGGCGGCAGAGAAGCAGGGCTTCGGTATGGATCAGACGTACCCGGCCCTCGAGCCGCTGCTGCGGGTCGACGGCCGCCAGTACGGATTCCCCTGCAACGTCAATGTCATGGCCCTGTGGATCAACCTGGACACCTTCGAAAAGATCGGCATGGAGCCGCCGCCGCCGACGTGGGACTGGGATACCTTCGAGCGCTACGGCAAAGAGTTCATCCAGCGGGCGAACCCGCCCGGCGAGCGCCAGTCGGTGTTCTTCGTCAATCGCTTCGAGCACGCCTACCTGGTGCGCACCATGCACCGCAGCCTCGGTGCCTCCGAGTTCAACGAGACGATGACGGCCTCGGGGCTGAACCATGACGGCTACGCCCGATCGCTGGCACGGATCTACAAGTGGACCTTCGAGGACCACATCGCTGCCAGCAAGGCCGAAGAATCGGCCTTCTCTACGGAGTCAGGATACAGCGGCGCCGGGCTGACGCTGTTTCAGCAGGGCCACTATGGTCTGTACAACATCGGTCGCTGGATCCTGATCCGTCTGCGGGAATTCAAGCAGCCTCCCAGGGTTTCTGTCAGCCACTATCCCTACGCCGAGTTTCCCAACGCCGTCATCGGTACTCGTGTTGCCGGTGTCTACGCGGCGACGAAATACCCCGAGGAGTCGACGCTGTTTCTGGCCTACCTGGCCAGCGAGAAGTACAACATGGGCATCGTCAACTCCGCCGATGCCCTGCCGCCGAGTCCGGCGTTCACGCAGATCGAGGAATACACCCGTCCGGCGGACTTTCCCAATGAGTGGGGTGCCCACGAGCTCCCTGCGGAGGGTGCCGAGACGATCGCCATCGCCACCGCCATCAGCCCTTACGTGCCCGGGGCCACGGTGGACCGTTACAAGAAGAAGGCCCTCGATGAGGTGATGGCCCAGCTGGCCACGCCGGAAGAGGCCGCCGCCGAGGCGGCGCGGCGGATCGATGCCGAGATCGCGCTGACGTTGAAGGAGAGCGCGGTCCTGCGCCAGCGGTACGCCGCCGCGATCGAGGTGCAGGAGAGGATCGACCGATATCGCCGTGAGGGACGACCAGTGCCGCTGGAATGGATCAGAAACCCCTTTCACAGGGCCTACTACCAGGCCATGGGCTGGGCCGATACGACGGGTGTGCAGAAGGGCGCCTAGTCGCTGCGGAAACTGACACTCCTCTGTTCTCTCGTGCTCGCCGGCGCCGGGATGGCAACCCTGCTGACCGAGCCGGATATGGCCAGCGATGTTCCCGTCATCTACTGGTCCACCGATCCCAACCCGGCACGAATCCGGCAAGTCGACCAGTTCCACGAATGGCTGGTGGAGAACGGTCACACCACGACAGACGGCAGAGCGAATGTCGAGCTGCGCCTGGAGACGGTGGCCGCCGATCGCAAGGGAATCATCCAGGGTGTCTCCGGCGTGGCTGCCGATATCATGGACTGCCACATCCCCTGGTACCAGTCGATCGGCATTCTCGCCGACGTGACCGATGCCGCCGAGCGCTACGGCTTCGGCATGGACTCCACCTACGAGGCGCTGGAGCCGCTGCTCACCGTCGATGGACGGCAGTACGGATTTCCCTGCAACGTCTATGTCATGGGACTGTGGGTGAACGTCGACACCTTCGCAAAGCTGGGGATGGCGCCGCCGCCGACGTACTGGGACTGGGATACCTTCGAACGCATCGGCAAGGAGTTTGTCAGACGGGCAAATCCCCCGGGCCAACGACAGACGGTATTCTTCGTCAACCGTATCGAGCACGCCTTCTTCATCCGCGCACTGCACCGCAGTCTCGGGGTCTCGGACTTCAATGAGACGATGACTGCATCGGGCTTGAACCACGCCGGATTCGCCGAGACAATGGCCCGTATCCACAAGTGGACCTTCGAAGACCACATCGCCGCCAGCAAAGCAGAGGAGACGGCCTTCTCGGCTGAGTCTGGTTACAGCGGCGCCGGTCTGACCTTGCTGAACCAGGGCAACTACGGCGCCTACACGATCGGACGCTGGGTGCTGATCCGGCTGCGACAGTTCGAGAAGCCGCCCAGGGTGTCGGCCAGTCACTTCCCCCACGGCGGGTTCCCGAACGCTCTCATCGCCGCCCGCACGGCCGCCGTCTACGCCGGCTCGCCGCATCTGGATGAGGCCCAGCTGTTTCTGGCCTACCTGGCGAGTGAGGTGTACAACATTGGCATCGTCGAATCCGCCGATGCCATGCCGCCAAGTCCCGAGTTCACCCGCACCGAGGGGTACCTGAGACCTGCGGCACACCCCAACGAATGGGGGGCCCACGAAGTGCCTGCAGAAGGAGCGGAAACGATCGCCATCACCCTGTCCACCAGTCCTTTCGTGCCGTCGTCGACGGTCGACCGCTACAAGAAGAAGGCTCTGGAGCAGGTTATGGCCGGCCTGGCCACGCCCGAGCACGCCGCGGCGGAGGCGTCGAGCCGCATCGACGCCGAGATCCAGCTGACCCTGGTGGACAGCCCCAGCCTGCGCCGCCGTTACGCCGAGGCGGTCACCCTTCAACAGAAGATCGACAGCCACCGACAGGAAGGCCGACCCATACCGATCGAGTGGATCAAGAACCCCTTTCACCGGGTGTACTACGAGTCAAAAGGGTGGGTCGATTCGGTGACGACGAGGAGCGGAGCGTGAACCGCCGCGACGTACGCGACGTCAGCATCGGGCTGGGGTTCCTGGCGCCGAATATCCTGGGGTTCCTCGTGTTCACCCTGGGTCCGCTGCTGTTCAGCATGTACCTGGCGTTCACCAACTGGGACCTGCGCCTGCACAACATGTTCAAGGAGGAAGAGCTCCGGTTCGTGTTGCTGGAGAACTTCTCCCGCATGCTCGAGGATCCGGACTTCTGGCAGTACCTGGGCAACACGCTGTTTCTGATGATGTCCATCCCCTTCGCCATCGCCGGCAGTCTGGTGGCCGCTATCCTGTTGAGTCAGGATACCGACGGCGGCAGCAACTGGGTGCGTCAACGACTGATGGCTGGCGCCGGGTTGGTCCTCGGTGTCAGCTGCCTGGTTCTGGCCGGAGCCGGTTCATCGGCCGTCACGATCCTCATCGTTGGCCTGGCCGGGGCGATTCTGCTGGGTGGCACCACCGGCGGCACCACCGTCTACCGCACGCTCTTTTTCCTGCCCCACTTCACCTCAGGGGTGGCGACGTTCATCCTGTGGAAGAAGCTCTACAATCCGAGCACGGGCCCCGTGACGACCGCGTTGCAGCCCTTGCTCGACGTCACGGGCGCCCTGGTTGCCGCCCTGCCAACGCAGCTGGTGCAGATCTGCTCGTGGCTCTGCGTGCTGCTTATGGTCGCAGGCTTCTATCAGGGGGTTCGCAGGCTCTTTTTGTCCTGGAGAGACGGGGAGATGGGAGGTTTCACGGTGCTGCTCGGGCTCGCCTTCATGGCCCTGCCGGCCCTTTGCGCTCTGGTCTGGGCCAACCAGCCCATCGCAGCGATACTGATCGCAGGTGGTGCTGCCGTAAGTGTTCTCCTGTTTGCCGGCCGCGCTGCCCGTGGCCGTGAATATGTCTGTCGCGCTGACGAAGGTCTGGGAGACGGCATCATCTTCGGTGCCACCCTGATGGTCATCGGCTTCGGCCTGCTCGGACTCGGTAACGTGCTCTACGACCTGCCGGCGATGGCCGCAGCCGGGCTGGAGACGCCCGAGTGGCTCACCCACTACAGTTGGGCCAAGCCTTCGCTGATGTTCATGGGGCTGTGGGCGGCCATCGGCTCCAACAACATGCTGCTCTACCTGGCCGGGCTGTCCAACGTGCCCGGCGAACTCTACGAAGCCGCCGAGATCGACGGTACGACGGCATTTCAGAAGTTCTGGCACGTCACCTGGCCGCAGCTGGCGCCAGTGACCTTTTTCATCGTCGTCATGAGTACGATCGGCGGGTTGCAGGGGGGATTCGAGATGGCCCGCGTCATGACCGAGGGAGGTCCCGCCGGCTCGACGACGACGTTGAGCTACTACGTCTACAACGAGGGCTTCACCACGGGCCGCCTGGGCTACGCCGCCGGCGTCGCCTGGGCCATGTTCGCTCTGGTGTTCTCCGTGACGCTGTTCAACTGGAAATTCGGCAGCCGGCAGATCAATGACTGAGATGATCGAAAACCGCACCCGGGCGTTCCTGCGGCGCAAGTTGACGACCACGGCGTTGTTGCACGTGGTGTTGACCCTCTGCAGTCTGAGTCTGGCGCTGCCCTTTGTCTGGATGGCCCTCACCGGCCTCAAGACGATCGAGGAAGCCGGCATGGATACCTGGCTGCCGGAGCAGTTCATGTGGTCGAATTTCTCGGATGTCTTCGCGACAAAGGGCATCCAGTTCGGCCGCTGGTACTGGAACAGTCTCTACATCGCCGCCACCGTCACCTTCCTGCAGGTTCTCACCAGCTCGCTGGCCGCCTTCAGTTTCTCCCGACTGAAGTGGCCCGGACGAGACAAGGTGTTTCTCCTCTACCTGGGCACGATGATGCTGCCCTTTCTCGTGATGATGGTGCCAAACTACCAGTTGATGATCAAGCTGGGTATCGTCGACACGTACTGGGGACTGATCATTCCGGCGTCGTTCAGCGCTTTCGGCACGTTCCTGCTGCGCCAGTTCATGCTCGGAATCCCGGCCTCACTGGACGAGGCAGCCGAGATCGACGGCGCCAGCAAATGGCAACTGTGCTGGGATGTGATTCTGCCTCTGGCCCGCCCGGGTATGATCACGCTGGCGATCTTTACCTTCATCGGCAATTACCAGAGCTTCTTCTGGCCCCTGGTGATGATGAAGAGCGTCCATCGCTACACGCTCCCCATCGGCCTGATGTTCTTCGATTCGACCCAGGGTCAGCAGACCAACCTGTTGATGGCGGCCATCACCATGTCGGTGGTGCCCATGATCCTCATCTTCGTGCTGCTCCAGCGGCACCTCGTGCGCGGCATCCAGCTGGGTGCCGTCAAGGGGTGACGGGCATCAACCGATACTGATCAGCCGGTTGCCCGTCATGCCGGTGAGAAAGTCGATGATGAGCCAGATGCCGGCGGTGCCGAAGGCGCCCAGGACCAGTCCCAGAAAGAATGGGCGCAGCCTGGTATAGAGCAGGGGCCCCCCGTACTTGAGGATGATGGCTTTCAGGAGCCAGGCGAAGAAGATTGACGGCCAGATCAGCTGTACGGGATGGGGCAGACCGACGGCGAGACCGATGGGGTGTATGGGAAAGCCGACGAAGCGGTTCTTCACAAAGGTCAGCAAGGCCATCAGTCCGGCGCCGACGCCGGTGAATGACAGGTGCCAGATCTCGACGGGCGCCGGATTGCTGATGTTGTGCGTGATCCAGTTTCCCGTATAGGTCGTCATATGGCCGAACTGCCAACTGGCCAGATTGATGCCGCCGTGAGTGTATCCCAGGTAGATGACGGTGAAAGCTGATCCGACCATGGTCACGATGATGGCCGTGACGATGGCCCAGAACAGTCGCCGGTACTCGAGCCGGGTGACCTCGGCCAGCTTCAGCCCCGTGGCTGCCGACGCCATGACGAAGGTCCGGATGTCGGCGGACCAGGGGAAGTTGAGGGCCAGCGTGGCGATTCCCGAAGGCCCGACGAAGGAACTGCCGAGGGTGTTGACGGTGAACACCGGCGGGGCCACCGGGGCCCGGCAGTAGGCCAGGCCAGCCTGCGAGATGATCCGCGCCAGGCCGATGAAGATAACCAGCGCTGAGAGCTGGAAGACGAAGGCCGTGGCAACGTTCATGCCCGCAAATACGAGCCAGATAATACCGGCGACGAAGCCGATGAGGAAGCCGAAAACGGCGACGCGGTAGGGTAGCAGCTCCTCGCTGTCATCCAGCTCGGGCGCCCGCCCGAGCGCTTTGCGCACCACGGATCGAAGGTGCTCCCGCCCTGACCAGAAGTTGGAGACGACGAGAAAGAATAACGCCCCCAGAGCGATATGGGCGAGACTCGGAGGAGAGGGTGAGGAGTACGGCTGCTCGGGACCGATGGTCAGACCGACCATGCGCAGGGTGCCCATGGCGAGGATGTTGAGCAGGGCGAACAACCAGATCCCGAGCGAGACATCGAGGTTGAGCAGGTAGGACAGGCCGATGACCTCGAAGTGGGGTTTGAGGTTGAGCCAGACCGAACGCCGCAGAATCGGCAGGTAGACGTTGAGGTCGATCCAGGGGATGTAGTTGAAGTAGCGATGCAGGGCGTTGATCGAGCCGATGAGCGCCGGTATGGCAAAGCCGACCCAGGTCAGATAGTTGCGCAGGAACGGTGGTAGCAACCGGCCCTCGGTATCGGCACTCATCTGCAGGGGGAGAGTCGCCAGCGGAAAGGTCAGACGCTCGCGGTCCACCCACTGCCGGCGGAGTACGACCAGCAGGCACAGCGTGACGAAGTAGTTGGTGAGGATGAACAGAGTCCAGAAGAACAGGGGGCCCACCCAGGCACCCCATGGGATGGGTTCGCCCTTGGCCCGTCCCTCGAACAGCTTCTGCACTGCGTCACCGTCGCTCAGCACCAGAGCCGGTTCCAGGTACGGCAGGATGAGGGCGACCCAATCGTTCTCGGGTGTCGAGTAATACAGAAACCCACCCAGTAAAGGGATCAGATTCATCGACAGCCCCCAGGACGGGATGGCAGCGCCGACGATCATCATGATGTAGACCGTGGCGAGCTCGCCTGGCCTCAGACTGGTGCCGGTGAGGCCCCGCGACAGGGGGTTGAGCAACAGGGTGATGAGGAAGAACAGGAAAATGGCGGCCCCGGTGGAGTAATCGGCCGCCATGGGCGAACTCTGCATCATCAGCACACCGTAGGGCTCACCGGCGGCGATGGTCAGACAGCCGAGGACCCCGAGACCTACGGCCCGGAGGGAGACACCTCGGCCAGGTCCAGGGCGACCCGGGTCAGCTTCTTGGGGCACGAGCCATACTCAGAACCGGTTCTTCCCGGTTAAGTGTGCTGTAAAGTTTGTTTGCGTGGGAATCGGGCCCTATTATATAACTGCTGTAATGGTCCCAGCAAGGACAGGGACCGCTCCCCTGCGATGGTTACGAGGACCCTGTTGATCAAGACGCCCACCTTGGCTGCGTTTATATGCTTGTTTGCCCTGATGCCAGCAACGCCGGTCAGGGCGGCGGCCAGATCCGTGGATTCCGCCGTCGTGGCCAGGGTTGGCGAACGGCAGATCACCATGGGGGATCTGCTCGGTGCCGAACGCCGACTGCGCCGTTTCCGGGAGAACCAGGAGAACAGGGAGCTACTGCAGCCCTTCATCGACCGCGAACTGTTGCTGCTGGAAGCGCGCAAGACAAGCCTGGACACATCGGCGAGAGTGCAGCGGACGCTGGCCGGGATTCGCCGCCGGCAGTTGGCCGAGAAGGTCTACCGCGAGGAGATCTCTCATTCCGTGGTGGTCACCGACGCCGAGACCCGGCAGCACTTCGTGGACAACGGACTCGACCAGAAGCGGGAGGTCCGGGCAAGCCACATCCTCGTCGACAAGCCCGAAGATCTCGAGGCGATCATGCATCGTCTGGATGCCGGCGAGGACTTTGCCGATCTGGCCCGCGAGTTGTCCCTCGATGCGCCGACGGCACAGAAGGGGGGCGATCTCGGCTTCTGGCAGGAAGAGGACGCTCGCAGGAGTTCATTCGTACAGCAGTTCATCGGCGTGGAGTTGGGCAAGATTGCCAAGCCCTACCGGAACGCCCGAGGCAAGTTCCATCTGGTCAAGGTAACCGAGCATCGACTGCTGGGCTTCGAACGGCAGGTTGACCAGATACGACGGGCTCTGCAACGACAGAAAAAGAGAGCCCGGTGGGCTGAATATCTCGCCGAGGAACGCGATCGCTTCGCAGTCACCGTCGACACCGGAACCCTGGAGTATCTGCTCGACGAAGGCCGACTTGCGGTGTACCGCATGCCGCCGATCGCAACGGCGGAACACACGAGGATTCTGGCTCGACACAGCGAAGGCGAGATCAGTCTCGGCGACTATCTGGAAATGCTGCGGGACACGACCATGGACGACCGCCCTCGGGCGGTGGACAGCACCGCCATTGCCCAGTACGTCGAGCAGGAGACCATGCAACGGGTGGTGTTGCCCATCGTGGCCGAGCGGAAGGGCTGGCATGAGGATGACGACGTCGCCTCCTACCTGGATGAGAAACGTGACCAGGCCATGGTCGAGATGCTGCGCCGGACAGTCATTGAAGACCAGTATCTCACAGAAAAAGTCCGGTACGCCTATTACGAGAACCATCAACCGGATTTCCTCGAGCCGGAACGAATCTTCTTCGAAGGCGGCCTCGTCGAATCGAAGACCGAGGCAGAGCAGGTCCTGGCGCGCCTGAGACGCGGCGAAGGTCTTGCTGCCATCATGAAGCAATACCCGGCGTTCTCGGAGCAGTGGCGTACCTACGATGTGTTCCACTTTACCACTTCCAGGACGGACGCCTCCCATGGGGCACGGTGGGCGAAAGCGGTGGAGTTGGTGCGCAACCTGCAGCCTGGCGACATCGGCGGACCCCTGGAATTACCATTTGAAGATGGCTCGTTGGGATACCTGCTTGTGCAGGCGTTGGCCGTGGTGCCGGCACAAGTTCTCGCTTACGACGATCCGACCGTCCAGGACACGGTTCGACGCCAGATGAGACACGAATTCAGGAAAGAGATCACCCGATCCTTCTACAGCTACCTGGAGAATCTGCGGCAACGCTATGCCACTTCTGTCGTCGTTTATGACGACGTCTTGACAACCGCCGAAGGATTCCGCTAAGATTCGGCGTTCGAGTGCTAGAAATCAATGCATGACCAAGCGCGAAAGGAGGCCATAACTATCTGTTGTACAGGCGTTTACTCCGCCCGGATGCGGGTCAGGAGCCAAACTACCCAAAAGAAGCTGTTCCCCCGATCACTCTTTCAGGAGAGAAGCATGAGACGTTTCGCTACCGCCGCGGGGCTGGTCCTTGCCATGGCAAGCGCCAGCATCGCCGGCTCCAATGCCAACGGCATTGGCTATTTCGCTCTCGAAGTCCCGGCAGGCCACACGATCACCGCCGATGGCGACATCAGTGACTGGTCCTGGTTCGACCCCAATTTCATCTACGGGCCGGACGACATGACCGAGATTCTCGCTGGCGAGATGCCGACGAAGGCCGATCTCGACATCGCCGCCTATACGGCGTGGACCGGTACGGACCGCGACAACAAGATTTTCGGTTTCGTCCGTGTCACCGATGACACGTTGACCGTCATCGAGACCCTGCTGGACGACGGTTGGCGCGATGACGACCTCGAGGTCGTTGCCGATCCTGACCTCAGTGGCGGCCCGATGGAGGGTGAGTTCGACACCCGTGGCGTCGCCGGTCAGCAGTTCACGATGCACCTGGCAACCAACGGGTACGAGTCAGACTACGGCGACGGTTCCTGGTGGCTCCGCTGGCAGGTCGCGCCCGAGATGCACTGGCTCGACGAGCTGGTCGAAGCCACGACCACCACGGTACCCGCCGGCCAGGGCAACGGTGCGACGGATGTCACGGTCCACTACGAGTTCGCCATGCCGTTGTGGGATACCGCTCTTCCTGATGGCCAGGATGCCAGCACGCTGCACCTCAATGAGGTGGGGCAAACCATCGGTTTCGGTTATCAGCTGAACGAAGCTGACAACCCCGAGACTCGTCGTACGCACCAGGTCGCCACAGCTGGTGAGGAGGGCGCCTCCGGCAACGGGGACTTCCTTTCCGAATACACGCTGCTGGGAATCGGCGAGTACGACGACCAGGGCACCGGCAGCACGGCCGTCGAAGCCCAGGCGTGGGGCAAGATCAAGGCAACATTCGCCCGCTAGCAGTCTGTTTCATGCAGTTTGGAGGTGAGGCAGGGGCCATGGTTCCTGCCTCACCCCCAGTCTATTCCAGAGAAGGCAGAGATGATGAGAAGGTCGCCGGTCTTGTTGTTATGTGCCCTCGTGTTGCTCGGAGGTTGCGGTCGCTACTTCGGTGGCGTGATCCAGCCGCTGTCCGAGACCGAGCAAGCCGACCACATGGTCGTGCAGGATGACAGATCAGTCACCTACGTGTACGAGCGCCTCGAGATCGGTCTGTTGCCCATGTCGGACGGGGAACTCAATCGACAGTTTCCGGGCATTTCAGACAAAGGAGCCGCCTCGACAAACCCGTACACCTATGGCAACTGGACGCGCATGGGCGAAGAGTGGATTCCGCCCCGTTACAGCGTCTGGCGATTGCGGATCAAGAATTATGCCTATCCCAAGATCCGGGTCGATCCGGCCAAGATCGAGTTGATCTCCGATGACGGCTACCGCACCTACAAGACACTCGAGATGCTGGAGATTGTCGAGTACTACTACTCCCACATCATCGCCTACGCGGGGAACGACTACAAACGTTTCAAGGCCCGCGAGGATATCCTCAACAGAACCATGTTCAAAGGCGACCCGCTGTTCAGCGGTCAGGAGGCCGAGAGCTACATCGTCTTCCCGGCGCTCGATCCGGATGTCGAGTCCTTCGTCGTCAACGTCAGTGATGTGGCCGTACGCTTCGACTATAAGGGCGAACCCGTCGAGACGATCGATCTCAGTTTCCGCTTCGAGCGGGAAGTCCACAAGGGCTACCAGCCTCCGGCCGAATGGCTCAGTGACATCCAATGACGCGACTCAGTTCCCCCCACCTTCTGAGTGCTGTCGGTCTGGTCTGGGCCTTGACCGCGCTCCCCGCCACCGGCCAGATCGATGTCTGGGTTGTCGGCAAGGGCGGGCAATCCTGGGAGGTGCCCGCCGACGTCATCGCCGGCCTGGTCGTGGGAGCCGCCGGCGAACTGCGTCCGGTCAATTTCGAACTGGACGACAATGTGATCGAGGCGATCACATGGGAAGATAATCGTACGGTTGATTTCGTCAGCGAGTCTCAGGGGCACGTCTGGGACAATGCTGCTACCCAGGGATCGCCGGCGGTGATCGTCGACGGCGACCCCACCACTACTACCGGAGAGCGGTTCAAGAGTTTCGGCATCGATCAGACCGGTCGGATTTTCTTCCTCGATCTCGGAGCCTCCTTTCCCGCCAGCCAGATCAGCTTTTTTCCGAGCCCCCAGGGCGAGATTGACTTTGTCCGGGCCTATGCCATCGCCATCAACGATGGCAGGCTTTACAACACCAGCAATACCCCGATCTACGAGACTCTTCGTCTGGTGGAGTTGAACCGCGAGCCGCGGGTGGATATCCGTTTCCCTCCCCAGTTGCTGCGTTTCATCAAACTCACCGTGCGCTCGCCGGGGCCGTTCGAGATCGCTGAAGTCGAGGTGCATGGTGAGGGCTTCGTGCCGAGAGGGTCGTACCTGTCACAGCTTGTCGAACTGCCGGATCCCGTCAACTTCGGCCAGTTGACATTCAAGGCTTCACGGATCGGCGACAATCCGGATGCCTCTCACGCCGGTGGCAGTGTGACGGTTCAGATGCGCAACGGCAGCGACGAGACACCATTGGAGTACTACCAGATCGTAGATCTGGAGACGGGTGCCGAACAGGTCGTCACACAGGATGAGTACGACGCGGCGCCCACCGAGGAAAGAGGCTCGATACGACCGGACCTGACCAACTGGTCGCCATGGACCGAACCCATTTTTGCCGATGTGGACAGCGTCTACAGTGCCCGCCTTGAACTTCCGGGTCCCCGCCCATTCTTTCAGTACCGGCTGGCCTTCGAAGGCACGGCGACAGATGGTGTGCAGGTCGACAGCCTGGCCATCACCAACTCACCGGCCCTGGCCGCCCAGGCAGTCGCTGAGGTTGCGCTGCTCGATGATCCGAACCCTGCCTTCGGCATCCCATCGGTTCGGGCCGGTGTCGATACCACACTCACATACGATGTACGCGTCGACATGGGTGCTGATCCCGGTAGCGGTTTCGACGGGCTGCGTATCGCGACCTCTGCTGCTGCCGAATTCGTCAAGTTGGAGTTTGGCGCCGACCTGATCGACATTGCACCCGACAGTGTTCGCGAGGAGACCGACGAGCTGCTCGTCTATTTTCCCTCCAACCGAATCACTGAGGGCCGGGACCAGCGACTGCGCGTCACCTTCCGGTCCCGCCTGTTCCTGTTCAGCACCGAGTTCTCCGGCCAACTTCTCGATACCAGGGGCAGTCTGCCGCAGGCCCTCGCCGAGGGCGATGCGAGCATCGATGTGGGCAGCAATTCCCTGCGCATGATATTCGACCGTGCCGGAGAGGATCTCGTACAGGGCTTTGAGATCGTTCCGCCCGTCATCACACCGAATGGTGACGGGATCAACGATGCGGCCGAATTCAGCTTTGTCCTGATCCATCTAGTAGAGCCCGCGGCAAGTCAGGTCTCAGTCTACGACCTGTCCGGTCGACTCGTACGTGACGTCTCATCGGAAACTCTGACGGCCGGTATCTACGCACCGGCATGGGATGGCACCGACGGGGCGGGGAGTCCGGTGCCTCCGGGTGTGTATATGGCCCGGATCAACATCGAAACGGCCACCGGGGATATCAGCAAGACACGCCTCGTTCAGGTGGCCTACTGAGGTGACTATGCGGACCTCAACCCGAGTGCTGCTGGCCGGCTTGCTGGCCTTGCCTGCGTCCCTGGCTGCCCAGGTGCAGACCCTCGTCATCGGTGAGGGGGGTGCGGACTGGGCCAGTACGATCGAGCAGACGATCGGCCTGGACACGGCCCTGGCTGCCAACGGGCTGCAGCCTGTCGAACTGAATCCGTCGGTGAACATCAACGTGGGTCCCCTCACCGAGAGCGGTCAGTTCACCAACATCTTCGGCGGCATCTGGGGGATTTCGACAAACGCACCCGACATTCTGACCACCGATGGCAGCCCCTTCGTGTATGGGTCCCGTGGCCGGCGAGAGGTCACCGACGGCGACACCAGCCTGACCACCTCGACAGACATGGTCAGGAATTACAGCTTCGACTTCGGCCTACCCCTGCCGATCAGTCGCGTGGTCTTCTTTCCTCCCTCGAGAGGCAGAACGACGACCAGAGCCCTGGGCGCCTCAGGACTTCTCGTCAAGGATCTGTATCCTCGACAGTATGTCGTTTCCGGCAGCCTCAGCGACGCGGAGTATCTGTTCAGCAATAGGTTTGAAGATGACTTTGACGTGGTGCTGGAACACAATCTCAACCAGAGTGAGCGCGTCGCCGACGTGCGGTTTGCCACCCAGTTCTTCCGCTTTCTGCGCCTGCGTTTTCCCGTTCCGGGATTCATCGCCGAGGTCTTTGTCTACGGCGAGGGATTCGCCCCGCAGACAAAGTATGTGTCGCAGCTGTTCGATATGGGCGAACCGGTAAACTTCGGTCGGCTGCATTATGTCTTCGAGAGACACCGGACGACGGGTTTTGGCACCGAACAGGTCCTGGCTCCTGACGCGGCGGTCCAGCTTGCCGTAGAGACGCGCACCGGACGCGATGAAACGCCGCTGATCTACCACGTCATCACCGAACTGGGCAGCCAGCGCGTCGTGGATCTGAAGACGTTCAATCGCGCCCCGGCCCCCAGTGGCGGCGGCTCGGACGCGGTGAAGTTCCAGGGCGTGGCGCCCGGCCAGCGAGGTGACGTCCTCGACGACGTAGCCAACTGGAGCTTCTGGTCCGCTGCCCACCTGACGTCCGGTGAAGCGATCCGTGCGCCGGACGGACGTCAGTTCATCCAGGTACGAGCATTTCTGACGAGCGAGGAGGTCCTCGCTTTCGGCAGGCTGAAGTCCATGTCCATCGAGTTCTCGCCGCTGCTGGCCAATCCGGTACTCGGTGAAGTGGCCCTGGTGGACGAACCAAACCCCCAGAATGGGGTTGTCGAGGTGCCCCTTGGTGAACCCATCACTCTGACCTACGACGTGCGGGCTGAGTTCTCCTCGTCGTCACAGACGGGGTTCAGCGCCATCCGCCTCAATACGCCCGAGGCCGTGGAATTTCAGCGATTCGAGATGGGGGAGCCGCTGGTCGACGTGCAACCTGACAGCTTGATCGTCAATGAGAATTCCCTGGCAGTCTACTTCCCGTCGAACCCGGTAGCAGAGGCGACGAACACGCCGATCCGTCTCACTTTCAGTACACGGGTGTTCAATTTCAACACCCTGTTTGAGGGCGAGGTCTTCCAGATCGGCGGCGAGAACCTGCCCCAGTCGATTGACGGCGGAGACGCCAGTTCGTTGGTGTCGACCAATGATCTGCGTGTATTCGCTCCTCTCGACAGACTCGAGGTACTCTCGGAACTGGATCTGAGTTCCCCGGTACTGACGCCGAACGTCGATGGTGTCAATGATGTCCTCGAGTTGTCCTTCACGCTGCACGGGATCGAGGGGGCCAATGTCGACGTCGGTATCTATGACCTTTCGGGACGGTTGATTCACCGGTTGGTATCCGAGCCCCGCGGAGAAGGGCGCTATGCCGAGTCGTGGGATACCATGGTGAAGGGCACACAAACGCCGCCCGGCACCTACCTGCTGCGCGTGGCCGTGGCAACCGATCTGGGCACCTTCGAGAAAACACGCACGATTGCAATCGCGTACTGATCTCGGGGTGCGGAACGTGGCCACTTGTGCAACTGCTGATGACGGTGCTGCAAGAGACGAGGGGAAATTGAGAAGGCACCACACGAAACTGCGGTCCACAGTGACGCAAGCGGCCGTCGTGCTGACTCTCGTGAGCGGCGCCTCGATGGCGGACGTGTTCCAGTTCAACAGCAAGCAGGACTGGGACTCCTGGGCCTTCCCACCCGGGGTGCTTGTACAGAATGACAATGGCAGCATTACCCTGAGCCGGGTGGACGAGGCAATCAACGCCGCGAGCAACGCGACAGAATTCCTGCACACGGTGAAACGTACACGTGATCCGGTCCCCGGTGGCGTGCGCGGATTCTCCAATGAGGAGAGCGTGGGGAATCTGATAGACGGCCTGGGCGAAACGTACTGGCAACCCTCCCAGGCCGACGTGATCGACGACTGGTGGGTCGAGGTCGACCTGGGACGCATGGTCAACGCCACGAAAATCAGGTTGACCTTCCCGGACACTACCGACGCCGTTCCGTTCCGAAACTTCAGCGTGTACGTCAACGACGGTGAACGCTCGACAGCAGCCAAGGACATCTTCCAATTCACTCGAGTGGGACGCACGACCTCACCGAACGAGTCGCGCGTCGTCGAGTATGAGTTGAGCACGTTCGATCCCGGTCCGGCCACAGGCGAGCACCTACTGGCCGTTGATACGCTGAGTTTCGCTCCCGTTCAGTATGTCCGCTTCGTGCCCGAGGAGATCCACGACGGGGCCGCTCTGGCGGAGATCGAAGTGGAGGCCCTCGGTGACAACGTGGCGCTGGGAACTGTTGGGCGGGGTGGCTCGGTGCGCGCTGGCACGAGCCAGGGCAACAGTGCCCTGTTCAGCGATGGCGACCACAACACGACCTGGGCGCTGTCCGGAGCCATCAGTTGGGAAGAGAACGGCCACTGGTACGAGTGGGATCTGGGCGCCACCTTCTGGCTCAACCGTATGGTCGTCGAGGTGGGCGCACCCATCGTCTACGGTGGCAATGCTGTGATCAAGGACATGGAGATCTCCACGTCGGACGGTACCCAGTCGGGCGGTCTGACCACCGACAGGATCCGCAGCAACTTCGACTATGATCTGCTGTCTCTGATCGACGCCTCCAAGACTCCTGTGCGTGCCATCTATGATCTGCAGTTCGAGCCGCGCAAGACCCGACACATCTTCTTCCGGCGCTCTTCCTCCTTCGAGCCGGCCCGAAAGATTTTCTACCTGGTGGTGGAGCACGCTCTCTACGGCGATGGGTATGTAGCCGAAGTAGAAATGGTCTCCGACTTCATCGATCTGGGAGGCACGAGCAGCATTCGCAGGCTGACGTGGGATGCGGAGCTGCCAGCCGGCACGTACGTGGAGATCCGCACGCAGACGGGCGACACTTTCGTCATCAGGGAGGAGTTCTACAACAAGAACGGCGTCGCGATCTCGGAAGCACAATGGAACAAACTGCCGAAATCGCAGAAGCTGGACATCGTCGAGCTCCAGTTACCAGGGACTGACTGGTCGGGCTGGAGCCAGGTCTACGCCGAGCCGGAGGGTGTTTTCCTGTCTCCGTCGCCCCGCCGCTACGTGCAGCTGCAGGTCAAGCTGGGCAACGACAACCCCGACGTGGCGCCATTGCTACGTGATATCTCGCTGCACTTCGACGATGCGTTGATCAGCGGCGGCGTGACGAGCAGGATTCACCCGCGGCAGGTGGAATTCGATTCACTGCAGACCTTCACCTACGTACTCAATCCCGTGTTTCGGTTTGGCGATCAGGGCTTTGATCGGATCAGGATCCAGACACCGTCCCCAGTGGGCGAGGTTTCGGTCCGGGTGGCTGGTGATCCGGTCCTCCCCGCAGCGGTGGCGATGTTGGGCGATTCTCTGCAGATCGATCTTCCGGAGCGGGTCCAGGGAGATTCTGTCGAGGTCGAGTTCCAGGCACGGATTCAGTCAAACGCCACGTTATTTGATTCATGGGTGAGTGTGGCCGGCGAGGATCTGCTGCAGGGCGTGAGGCCCGCACAGCAGCATGCGTCAACGGTGTTCGTACCCTCCATCGCGACCGGTGGCAAACTCATCCGCCAGGTCGGGGTGTCCTCCGTGTTCAGCCCCAACGGGGACGGAGTGAACGACCTGGCGCTGATCGATTTTTCTCTGGCCAAGGTAGAGACGAGTCAACCCACGGTGTCGATTCATGATCTGTCGGGCCGCCATTTGCGCGTTGTGGCGGCGGGAGCGGATGGGTTCCGCTGGGACGGGCGTGATGACAGCGGCGAAATACTGCCGCCCGGGGCGTATATCTGCAAAATATCGCTGGCTGCTGATATTGGAGAGCAGACAGCCCACAGAATCATCAATCTGGCATATTGATAATGAAAGGGAGCCCGATGCGGCGGACGCTTCTACCCACCTTGTTGTTGACTGTCTTGTTGGCAGACCATGCTCTTGGGGCGGGCCTCGAATCGGGTTTTTTCAACCCGTACGCCACCACCGGCGTGAGGATCGCGCCAGAGACGATCACTCCCGCCTTGCGCAAGTGGTACCTGCCGCAGACGCTGTACGATCTGTATGGTTGGAAGAACTGGGAGTATACCAACTACGCCAAGGACAACTACCAGCGATATACCGATCTCGAGCTCCAGGGCGATCGCTTCTACGATCTCTACGGCAACTACATCACCCGTGGTTGGCAGGTGTATAACTGGACCCAGGAGCATCCCGCAGAATTCGGCAGTGGCATCTCTAAATCCATCGAGTTCGGCTCGTGGTTCGACCGCATCCTGATCTCATCCGCCTCTCGCGGTCAGTTCGCCATGTCGTTGACGATCGGCGAGATGCTGCGGACGACCCTGACACCCATGACCTTCTCGAAGCCGCTGTTCGATGGTGTGCAGTGGGACATGAGCTGGGACAAATACGACCTGACGATCCTGGCGTCCCGCGTGAGTGCGCCATCGACAGTGAATTCTTTCCGGGGCCTGCCGCCGTCCACGCGTACAACCTTCACGAACCTGATGGGTTTCCGCGGCACGGCGCAGGTCGGCGACTTCGTCAACGTGGGTGCCACCTATGTCAACGCCGGCCACTGGAGCAGCTCTCTCGATGCCAACAACAACTCGCTGAAAGGCATGCTGAGCGGCCGACTGAATACCGGCAATGTGCAGCGCCTCCTGGTCCGACTGTCTGATGATTCTCCCGCCGACGGTGTCGGCGGGGCAGTGCTGTTTCTGGAACGAGTTTATATCGATGGCATTCAGCATCCCGAGATCAGACCCCTGGTCGACGGCGGCGTGCGCCGGGGCGGTCGTCTCGAAGCCAACGGCGGCAACGTGATCACCCTGATCTACGATATCGAGCGTGACTTTCTTCCGGGTCCAGACGACCAGATCACAGACTTCCGTGAAATCGGCAAGGTTGAAATCGAGCTGGTCCTGGCCAACGACTACGCCATCGACATCGCTTCCAACGTGCAGACAAATGACACTGGCGAGCCGGTTTTTCTGCCGATTGAGACCGCTCGTGGCAACATTCAGGATGGTTCCAACCAGCGTATCGTCCGGTTTACCTATGGCATCCCGTCGGCCAACGAGATCGCCGGCCTGACCATCGATGTGAAGGACCTGTTCGGCGGCTTGAACGTGCGTGCAGAATACGACGTCAATCGGCGGTTCAGCCGTTTTCCCAACCAGAACATTCTGAAGGATCAGGCCCTGGGCCAGCAGAATGCCGAAGCCTACTTCGCCACTGCCTCGCATACGGTGTACCCGTGGTTTGGGTACGGTGAGGTCTTCAGCATGGACCCCGAATACAACACGGGCATGTTCATTCCCGATCAACGTGGCTTTGTGGACTACGAGAACGAGGCCACGTACCTGTTTGAGTTCGTCGATGACAACGATGACCAGGACCGTTTTCCGGACTGGTCGCGTCGCTTCACCGGTGGTGGCAGCAGCAACCAGGCAGCCAGAACGCGAACGGCGGACCTGGCCGTATTTCCGGGTTACGACGAGAACAACGATCTGGAGTCCGACTTCAATCAGAATGACAATGGCCAGCCTGACTATATAGAGCCCTTCATCCGCTACAATGTCGACCCCCTCGAGTTTCTCTACGGGGCGGACATGAACAACAACACGGTGATCGATCGCTTCGAGAATGACCGCGAGGCTGACTATCCGTACAAGCGGGATCACCGGGGCTACAATGTCTATGGTGGCGTTGAGATCAAGCCTGGAAGTCGTCTCATGGTAGGTCGGATGCGGGAAAGACTGTTGAGCGACGACCGGCGCAGCAAGTCCATGTATGGTATGCTGACACTTCGCGATGAAGTGCCGCAGCATGAACTTCGCTGGCAGCTGTACAACAACCTGCGGAGCGTCAAGGACGACATTGCCGAGGACGTCATTCTCTGGGTGCAGCCGCCTTTCTCCACGGGTGGCATGCAGGATTTCGCCGACCCTCTCATTGCTCGAGACGTGCTGATCAACACGTTCTATGCGGACACGAGGATCGGCAAGTTCTCCAACTTGAACCTGGAGACGAAGTTCAAGCACGAGATCTATCACCAGCAGACGAAGCGTGCCGGCATTCGGGACGAGACCCTGCTGGCGCTGATCAACAAGGCAGATTACGAATTCGAAGCCGGACCGCAGTTGACGCTGATGCCCAAGTGGAAACAGTTGTACATGCGTCGGACCCCGACGGACCGGGACGGATTGAAGATCAACGAACTGTCCAATATCGGCTTCCTCGTGGCCCAATATGATCTGTTGCCCACCTTGCGTCTCGAATCTGGGTTCGAGTACGAGATCTTTCGCAATCTGCGTGCACGTCCCGATCCCCTGCCCGCCGGTTACCGGGAGGACTTCGAGCAGATCGTGCTGGCAACACAGTTCTCGAATCAGTCGCACTATCTTGGCTATCGCCTCAGAGCGAACCTCGGTGGCCGCTGGGAGAAGCGGAACTTCAAGAGCGAGTCAGAAACGAACCTGCTGATTTTCATGACTGTGTTTGCAGGTATCGGCTAATTGGATCGACGCCCGCTGCCGACCCTCTGGCGGGCGGCCACACCCCTCGCGATCCTGCTTCTTCTTGGATCGTCGTGCAGCAGGCAAGAGAGTGAACAGACGCCGAAGGGTCTGCCTTCGGCGTCTGTAACTCCCGTCTTCATCGACGTCACCTTGACGTCAGGCATCGATTTCCAGCACATCAACGGGTCCACCGGACGGTTCTACTATCCGGAGACCTACGGCTCCGGTGTCGTCTTCGTCGATTACGACAACGACGGAGATCAGGACCTCTACCTGATCAACAGCGCCGCCCTGCCCGGTTTTATCGAGTCCTTCGAGCCAACCAACGCCCTGTTTGAGAACAACGGCGATGGCACGTTCTCAGATATCACGGAGCACGCAGGTGTCGGCGATCTCGGATACGGCCTGGGTGTCTGCGCCGCTGATTATGACAACGACGGCGACGCTGATCTTTATGTGACCAACTTCGGGCCCAATGTGTTGTTTCGGAACGATGGCGATGGCACGTTCTCCGACGTGACCCGACAGGCCGGCGTAGGTGACCCCCGCATGAGTACCAGTGCTGCCTTCGCCGATGTCGACGGCGACGGATTTGTCGATCTGTATGTGGCCAACAACGCTCATGTACCAATGGACAAGCCCAGGGACTGCCGCCACGGCGTCATCCCGGTCTACTGTGGGCCTGGTCAGTATGAGGGTGTCTCGGGTGTTCTCTACCACAACGAAGGGGATGGCACCTTCGCCGATGTGACCCGGGAAGCTGGTGTCTACGACGAGTCCGGCCGCCAGCTCGGGGTCGTGTTCAGCGACTATGACCAGGATGGCGATGCTGACATGTACATCGCCAACGATACGAAACCAAACTGGCTGTTCCGCAACGACGGCAGGGGTGGATTCACCGAGATCGGCCTGACCTCGGGGGTGGCGGTGAACCCTGAGGCTCGTCCGGAGGCTGGCATGGGCACCGACTGGGGTGATTATGACCGCGATGGACTGATGGACATCATCGTCTGCAATTTCCAGTGGGAGAGTTGCCGTCTGCTGGCCAATCAGGGGGACGGCTTTTTCGAGGACCGGACGTTCCTGTCAGGACTGGGGGAACCGACGTACGCCACACTGACCTTCGGTACCGATTTCTTCGACTACGACAACGATGGGTTTCTCGATCTGTTCATCGCCAATGGCCATGTGGATCCCAACATCGGCATCATCGACAAGGGCGGCCCGGATTATGCCCAGCATGACCAGCTGTTCCACAACAACGGTGACAAGACCTTTGATGACCTGTCGGAGCAAGCCGGGCTGGAGCACAATCGTCCGAAGGTGGGCAGGGGATCGGCAACGGGAGATTACGACAACGACGGTGACCTCGACCTGTTCGTCAGCAACAACAACCATCGCCCCATGTTGCTGCGCAACGACGGGGGGAACGGCAACAACTGGTTGTCCATCAGGACCGTGGGCGAGACGAGCAACCGGGACGGCATCGGCGCCCTGATCACCGTCCATGCCGATGGTTTTGTGCAGTCAGAGGAGGTGCGCGCCGGCAGCAGCTACCTGTCGCAGAACGACCTCCGGGTCCACTTCGGTCTCGGCAGCCTGACCATGGCCGACAGGATTGAAGTGCGCTGGCCGAGCGGCATCCGGCAGACGCTGGAGCAGGTCGAGGCCAACCAGTTCCTCGTCATCGAAGAGCCCGTCAGCGAACAACCGTAACATGACCCGAATTCACCGCCGATACCCGGTCACGATCTGTCTGCTGGTCTCGTCATGGTTCGGCGCGGGGTGCGCGATACCGGATCCACCGCAAGAGACGACGGCGCAGCTGCGGGAACGCCTGCACCAGACGGAGAAGTCGTACCGCGAGAAGATTCAGCAGGACCCCCAGAACGCCACGCTCCAGATAGAACTCGGTGACGTGCTGCTGGAACAGAACCGGTATGACGAGGCCCTCACTGCCTATGGTGCCGCACTGGACCTGGACCCCAGCCAGGCGCTGGCTTTCCTCGGTATGGCTGAGGTGCTGTCTCGCCGCGGTGACTCCGTGAGGGCCATCGCCGCCTACAAGAGATCGATCGCCATCGATCCGGCGAACGTCGATGCCTATCGGCGTCTCGCCGATGTCTACCTTGGCACCCGACGCTATATCGAGGCGCAGGAAGCCCTCGAGTCAGCTCTGGCCATGGAGCCAGACCACCCACGAACACATTACAATCTGGGTGTCGCCTATGCGGGATGGCGTTCGTATCCCGCTGCCGTCGCTTCGCTGAAGCGGGCGACCGAACTCGACGACGAGTATGGACTGGCTTTCTACACGCTGGGTGACATGCAGTGTCTGAAGCTGGGCGAGTGCGAGGGATCCATCGAGGCCATGGCGTCGGCCATCCGCCTGGAGCCCGAAAACGAGCTCTTCCATACGGGTCTGGGTCGTGTTTATCTACGGCTGAGTCGGCACGCCGAGGCCATCGAAGCCTTTGGCGCGGCCACCGCACTGGATTCATCGTCCGCGCCCGCCCGCAACGGCCTGGGGCAGGCTCTTGCCGGTGCCGGCCAGCACGCGGAGGCGGAGGTCCATCTCCTGCACGCGATCCGGTTGAATCCCGCCTACCCTGAGGCGCACTACAACCTGTCCTCGGTCTATCTGCGACAAGGCAAGATCGAGGAAGGGCAGCGGCAGAAGGCCGTGTTTGATCGCGTCAATTCCTACTTCGATGCGATCCGCAAGAGTCGTATGCTGCTGGCGACCAATCCCAACGATCCAGTAGCCCACTACAACATGGGAACGGTGTACACCAAACTGGGCCTTCCGGAGAAGGCGGCTGAACAGTTCCGGCACTCCCTGGCGATCAACCCGATGCATGCTCAGGCCTGGCACAACCTGGGCAGCGCCAACATGAGGATGGAGCAGGTCAACGAGGCGATCGTCGCCTATCGGCAGGCGTTGTCCATCGACGACACGTACAAACTGGCCTGGAACAATCTTGGCAACGCCTACCTGATGGAAGGACTCCTCGGGCAGGCGCGGTTGGCCTACAGCAAAGTTCTCGAATTGCATCCGGGATACGCCGATGCCCTGCACGGTCTGGGCAACGTGGCCCTGCAGAAAGAGGACTACTCCGAGGCACTCGAGCACTACAACTCGGTCCTGGGGGCTGACTCGTCGTACGTCACCGCACACTACGGCAGGGCGATGGCCCACCGGGGCCTGGGAGACACGATTCAGGCGATTGCCGCACTGCGCACGTTCCGGGCCCACCAGGTCCGGGGTGATCCTTGACCCTGCCCGAAGCGGCTCATACCATAAGTATTGATGCGAATGATGCTCAACGGCCTGCTTCTACTACACGCCGTGGCCGATGCCCAGGTGTTCGATGTCGAGACGCGCGTCGCCAATCGATCGCTCCTGATTTCGCCACAGGACCCGCCGTCGACGATCTCGTCCTCCGGCCTCTACAGCGACAGCGAGATCCGCACGGTTTCCCCGGGAATCATCCCGTACGGTGTGAACGCCGTGTTGTGGTCAGACGGGGCCTACAAGGAGCGCTTTATCGCCTTGCCGGGGACGGAGCGGATCGAGTTCTCGGCCAGAGATCTCTGGCGTTTTCCCGACGGCACCGTGCTGGTGAAGAACTTCTACCTGGAGTTCGACACCGGTGACCCGAGCAGCCGCGACCTGATCGAGACCCGCCTGCTGGTGTACGATGGGCAGGCCGACAAGTGGCACGGCTTCAGCTATCGGTGGGCGGACGACGGCAGCGATGCGGTGCTGCTGGACCGAGAGGCCACCGAGTCCTACTTCGTCCTCGACCCAAGGGCGGAGGACGGCATCCGCGAACACAAACACTTCTTTCCCAGCCGTCCGCTGTGTGACCGCTGCCACGTGGCGGAGGCCGGATCCGTCCTCGGTGTCAACACGGGGCAGCTGAACGGACTCTTCGACTACGGCGCGGTCACGGAAAACCAGCTGCACACCCTCAACCGTCTGGGCGTGTTCACCCGCGACATCCAGTCCGAGCTCGGGGATCTGCCGCGCATGGTGGATCCCCTGGACGAGTCACAGGATCTCGATGTCCGGGCCCGTTCGTACCTCGAGGCGAACTGCGCCCACTGCCATCGTCCGGGCGTGATCGACAAGGCCGACATCGACCTGCGTTTCGAGACGCCGCTGGAGCGGACACGGGCCCTCGACCGTATCCCCACATTGGGGAGCTTCGACTCGGATGACGCGCGCATCATCAGGTCCGGGGACGGTCTCAACTCAAGCCTGTACAAGCGTATGCTGGCCACCGATTCCAACCGCATGCCACCCCTGGCCACGGAACTGATCGACTCGCAAAGCGCTGAGGTCATCCGGCGCTGGATCGATCGGATCGATGTGAAGACGCACGTGAGCGTCGATCAGGATCTGCCCGCGGGGTACGCCCTCGAATCGAATTTCCCCAATCCCTTCAACGCGTCGACGACGATCCGCTACCGCGTCGGCCGTGCTGGACCCGTTTCGCTGACCGTATTCGACGCCGCCGGCCAGTCGGTCAGGGTTCTGGTGGATCGGTTCCACCCCCCTGGTCAGTACACGACACGGTGGGACGGCCGCAACGACGCAGGACAGCAGGCCGCCTCCGGCGCCTACATCTACCGGCTCCAGGCCCCCGACCAGAGTCTGAAGCGCAAACTCATCCAATTGAAATGACGACAAGGGAGTCCGTATGAATCGCAGAGCCCTGTTTATCATGCTGTTGTTCGCGGGCGCCACCATCGCGGTGCCGGTTTTTTCTGATCCCACGCCCCTGCGGGACGACATCCAGGTGCGCCACGTGGTAAACCTGGAGCGTAACTCTTTCCGCATCGAAAAGGACCCACTGAGTCACCGGCTCTACGTGCAGGTCAACAACGGTACGATCCAGCGCCTCGAGATTTCCCGACCGGAGGATCTTGTGGGTGAAACCATCGCACAGGGCCGGCCCGATGCCGCTGGCAGTCTCCAGTGGAGCATGATCCGACCGTCTGTCGATCTGCCTGCCGGGGTACCGATCGAGGCAATCCGCGAAGTACACCGGGAGGGTGAAACGCGGGCGGTGAACCCGGTGGACGGGATCAGATATGCCCTGTCCACGTCGAATGGGAACATCATCGCCGCCCCGAGGACCGTCGTGGCAACACGGGAAGACTACCGCATCGAGGTGGTGAAAGGCATGTACATCGGTGACGACGGCACCATTTACATCACCCTGGATACGGACGCCGTCAACGCACCGCGGATGGTGCCGGTGGCCACGAGTGCCGAC
>PBSR01000124.1 GCA_002726335.1 Gemmatimonadaceae bacterium | reverse complement strand
GGTGACAGCGCGACGGAGTTGTCCCTCGTGATCGAAGGCTTCGGAGACGTTGCCGAGCGCCGTATGACGTGGTCGCTGCCTCTGGTCTATCCGGAGGTGGCCACACGACGGCTGGTTCCTGACGCCACAGATCTGCCACAGTAGAGGTGACCCGCAGGCGGTCTTGACGCGTCGGCTCCCAGCCGTTACCTCTAAGCCACTCTCCCAAACGCACTCCCACTCCTACTCCCAATCCCAACGGACCCGGACACGCACCGTGATATGGGTTTTCGCAGTCGTCGTCGTCGGGCTCATCGCCGTGCTCGCCGAACTTCTGCTCAGCTACCAGAAGCGCGCCAGCGACCTGCGAACCAAGCAGGATCCTTTTCGGCGTCGGATCCGGGCCCATGCCACGGCGATGCAGGATGCCATGGGTGGCATCCAGGGCGTCGCCACCGAACAGATCGCCGACTTCACGACCGAACTGCAGGCTCTGGCCAAGCGGGCCGAAGAACTTCGCGAAGAGTTGCTGCGACTCGAACGCCAGGTGTTCGGTGAAGGGGGAGCCGCTGCGGCCGAAAAGGAGGACGTCATCGAGGACGGCGATGAGGATGCCGGCAAGGTTGACGCCGAGGACACTCCGGAGGACAAGATCCGCGAGGCCCAGGATTTCATCCGGGCCGAGGTGGACGGACATCGACTGAGCCTGCAACGCGATGTTGAGGTCGTGCGACGAACGCTGTCTCTGCTCGAATCGAAGCTGCGGCGCGCCCCGGCGGTTGGCGAAAAAAAGAACTAGCCGGTGCTCGAAGGACTTCTCATCGGCGGCGTAGCGCTCATCATCGTCAACCTCGTGGTGCGAGACCAGACGCAGTTCCGCATCAGCCGCCTGCGGGCGGAGCTGCTCGGTCTGATCTCGGAAGAGAAGCGCCTTGCCGAACGGCGGGACGAGGTGGAATTGATGGTGGCACAGATCGCCGACGCGCTCATGCGGGCAGACCGCAGGTAGCAGTCCCTCGACCGCGGTTGCGGCACCATGCAGGAGCGCCTCGAAGAGATCGGGGTCATGCTGGGCGAAGCCCCGGCAGATGCCGATGGCGAAGACACCGAGTAGGGGTCGGGGACCCGCCATGTCATCGTGTCGAACCCGCAGCGTCGAACGAACTCAGTACGAAAGTGAAGGCTATGCCACCTACCGCAGTGTCATTGATCCGGATCTGGTAGCCGAAGTCAGCGCCCATGTGGACTGGTTGCTGCAAGAGAACCCGGGACTCCGTCCCGAACAACTGCACAACAACCTGATGACGGATGATCCCTTCTGGGTGCGGCTCGTGGCCGACGCCCGACTCGTCGATGTAGCGGCGGAGTACGTCGGCGACGACGTGGCCCTGTTCGCCTCGCACTACATCTCCAAGCCGCCCGGTGACGGGCGGCCCGTGTTGTGGCACCAGGACGGCGCCTACTGGCCGCTGGAACCGATGGACGTGGTGACTCTGTGGCTGGCCATCGATCCGTCGGTGCCGGAGAATGGCTGCATGTATGTGATCCCCGGCACACAGGTGATGGACCTGCAGCAGATGCATCCCACACCAGGGGGACAGAACGTACTGGGATCGGCCATGGAAGATGACAAGGTGGACGCCGAACGCGCCATCGATATCGTCTTGCAGCCAGGGGATGTATCGGTACATCATCCGAACATCGTGCACGGCTCCAACGCCAACACATCGACGCTGCGTCGATGCGGCCTCACGATCCGCTACATTCCCACCTCAACTCGCATCGTCTCCGACGAGAGGCGCTGGCCGAGTGCGTTTCTGCTGCGTGGTCAGCCGGTGGCGGGCGTCAACGAATATCTGCCGTGGCCGCCATACGTCGACGGTGAGCACATGCCCTTCCGCGGCTGCCACGACTGGCCCCCGACGGGCGCCGCGTAGCGATCAGTCGCGGCGGCAGATCTCGTCTTCCCACCCCGAGGGGTCCAGACCGATTCGGGTGGCCCGTTCGCAGATTCGGTCCCAGGTTGTGTCATCGATGGGGATGCCGTGTTCACCGCGTTCGGCGGCGTGCCGGAACTCCGGGTCGCCGGGAAGCTGGATCTCGCCGACGGCCGGGTCCACCCGGCTGGTGTGCACGTGGGCGATCAGAGCCTCCAGTTCCTCCTCATATGTTCCCTCATCGCAGAAGAAGGCAGGGTCCCAGGCGGTGAGCAGCATGCCGTTGCTGTGCATGACGGTGGCACCCGCGGCGCAGCCTTCTCCTGACAGCAGGCCGCCGAGGATCTCTACCGTCATGCTCAGACACGTGCCCTTGTAGCCGACGACGCCGCCCAGCGGCAGGATGGCGCCCTGAGGCTGGGACAGATAGTCCCCCGGGTCGGTGGTGGGCTGCCCGTGCTCGTCGATCAACCAGCCCTCAGGAACCGGTAGCCCGCGGTTGTGAGCCACGCGGATCTTGCCTTCAGCCACGACGGAGGTCGTCATGTCGACGAGGATGGGATGCCCGGCGGATCGGGGCGCGGCAAAGGCAATGGGATTCGTGCTCAGCTTGCCGTCGATGCCGCCGAAGGGCGGGATCTGTCGTCCCAGCCGTCCGGCGTTGACGAACGCCATACCGATCAGCCCCTGGCGAGCCAAGGCCAGCGGATAGGCGCCGATGCGGCCCAGATGACAGCAGTTGCGCAGTGTCACCGTCGCGGCTCCGTGCTCCTCAACCAGACAGACAACCCTCTCCACGGCGAGTTTTCCGGCGACGGCTCCCAAGGCTCCGCCACCGTCGAGAATAGAGGTGCAGCCGCGTTCCCGTACGACCTCGGGACGTCCCCGGGGATCGAAGGTGCCGGCACCGATCTGGTCGATGTATTCATACAGGCGCAGAGTCCCGTGGGAGTCGTGGCCGAAGAGGCTGGACTCCACCAGGTGCTCGGCTACGGCGCGGGCATCGTCGACGCCGCAGCCGGCGGCCTCGAACAGGGCACAGCCGATCCGCGTGAGGGGCTCGGGAAGGAATCGACGCATCAGGGCGTTGAGGCCAGGGCGCGCCCGACCTCGGCGGCAAAGGTCCCGCGTACGTCGACGCCATACTCGGCCTTGCCGCCGGTGCTGCGGGGATCTGTCACCCAGGGCCGGCGGTCCCGGTCGGGAGCGACCAGGCCATCGGGGGCGACCTCCCCGTGGAGGAAATGGAAGGCCATGCCGGCACGGTCCTGGTCGGAACGAGTGATCCCATCCCGCTCCGTGCGCACGTTGCGCATGAGCTTCTCACGCTGAAACCGCTCCACCTCGCCAGCCAGCGCCGCGACTTCGCGCGCGTCGAAGAAACCGTCTACGGCACACCAGCCATGCTGACGGAACCTCTGTGCGTGGTCCTGATGAATTGATGTCGTCAACAGTTCGGCCCGCGGCGCGATGGATTACAGAGCAGACCGCCCATGATACGAGCGCCCTGCGGCGGGAGCAACCTGTCTTGCAGTACAGGGGGCACCTTCTTACCCTATAAGATTGGACTGAAAAGGCGAAAAATCGCACTCCGGCACCGTTTCTGACCCGGTCTGACCTCAGTGCAGACCGGGGGCGGTCCGTAGCATCACCTCCTACGAAGGGAACCATCCATGGCTGACATTCCTGTCGGCATCAACGGCTTTGGTCGCATCGGCCGCCTCGTGTTTCGCGCCGCCTTCAGCAAGGGCGGCTTCGACATTCGTGGCATCAACGACCTGACCGACGCCAAGACGCTCGCCCACCTGCTGAAGTACGACTCCACCCACGGTCGCTTCGACGCCGACGTCAGCACCGACGGTGACCAGCTGGTCGTCAACGGGGCAAAGATCCCCATCTGCAGCGAACGCGATCCCGCCAAGCTGCCCTGGAAGCAGGCCGGCGCCCGCGTCGTGGTCGAGTCCACGGGTTTTTTCACCGAGCGTGACAAGGCCGCTGCCCATCTCAGCGCCGGCGCCGAGAAGGTGGTTATCTCCGCGCCGGCCAAGAACGAGGACTTCACCGTCGTGCTCGGCGTCAACGACGACGGTCTCAAGCCCGAACACCAGATCGTCTCCAACGCCTCGTGTACGACGAACTGCCTGGCCCCGATGGCCAAGGTGCTGCACGAGACCTTCGGCATCGTCAAGGGGTTGATGAACACGATCCACTCCTACACCAACGACCAGCGCATCCTCGACCTGCCGCATAGTGATCTGCGGCGGGCGCGGGCGGCTGCGGTCAACATGATCCCCACCACTACCGGAGCCGCCGCTGCCGTCGGCAAGGTGCTGCCCGAACTCAACGGCAAACTCGACGGTCTTTCGATTCGTGTGCCCACACCGGACGGATCCCTCACCGACTTTACCGTGGAGCTGGCCACAGAGGCCACCGCCGAGCAGGTGAACGCCGCCTTCGAGAAGGCCGCCGCTGCCGGATTGAAGGGTATACTTGAGTACTCCGAGGACCCCCTGGTGCTGCAGGACATCGTCGGCAATCCGGCCTCCTGCGTATTTGATGCTGGCTCGACGAATGTGGTCGGGGGTAACTTGGTGAAGGTGCTGGGTTGGTATGACAACGAGTGGGGGTACGCCAATCGTTGTGTGGATCTGATCCCGAAACTGATCAGTTGAGGAGTCTCGTATGGGCGACAATAGCTGGTTCTACTGGATCCTGACATGCGTCATCAGCCTGTATTTTGTCATGCTGTTGCTGGATTTCAACAAACCCTCCAAGAAGCTGATGGAGCAGATCGACCATCAGGAGGGTCGCAAACGCGACATGACGACGCGGCTGGCTAAGTTGCAGGAGGATATCGTCCAGATCAAGAGTCGATCCGAAGATCAGGATCTGCAGCTGGAAGATTTCGAGCAACGACGCAAGGACCTGCTGCCCGAGGCCAACAAGCGACGTATGATCGAGATTCCCGGGGGCCAGTTCACCATGGGCGGCAGCCAGGAGGACAGCCCTGACTCGGAACGGCCCGCGCACCCGGTGAACGTCTCGACCTGCCACATCGACGCCTATCCGGTGACCAATCAGGACTACCGCGAGTTCGTCAACTGCACCGGCCACAAAACGCCCATTCACTGGCAGCGGGGAACCTATCCCACGGGCTTGGCCCGCCACCCGGTGGTCAACGTGTCCTACCAGGATGCCAAGACCTATGCCGACTGGATGGGAGCGCGCTTGCCCACTGAAGCCGAATGGGAGAAAGCGGCAAGAGGGACTGACGAACGTCTCTACCCGTGGGGCAGCCGTTTCGTCGACGATCGCTGCAATTCCAACAACGTTGTGGGCGCCACGCTGATGGTCGATGAATATCCCCTGGGGCGCAGCCCGTACGGCGTGTGGGACATGTCGGGTAACGTCTACGAGTGGTGTGAGGACTACTACGACGAGGACTACTACAAGTACAGTCCGGCCACCAATCCGCGCGGTCCCGAAGGTGGCCAGGAACGCGTGATCCGCGGTGGGTTCTTCTCTGAAACACGGCCGAACGTGCGCACTACACACCGTTCCAGCGCGCCCGAGGGCCACACGCGTGAGAACGTGGGCTTCCGCCTTGGTCTGTCGGGTGAAGGCTGAGTTCTATGTTCGAGGATGTCTGGAAGCACTTTGACGAGAACGAGCTCACCCACTCCGCCGCCCATCACCTGATGGCGGTGCACGAACTGCGCCGCCGACACGGCTACGCCCGCGTCTCCGACATCGCCCAGCATCTGAAGATCACCAAGGGCAGCGTGTCGTCGGCGATGAAGCACCTCAAGGAACGCGGTTACATCCAGGAAGACCACAATCGGTTCCTCGAACTGACCGATGGCGGACTGGAGGTCGTGCGGGAGACCGAGGCGACACGGATCACCGTCAAGAAGTTCCTCTCAGACGCTCTCGGCATGGACGATGACGACGCCGACATCGACGCCTGCAAGGTGGAACACCTCGTCAGTTCCGAAGCCCGGGGCCGCCTTGTCGGCTTTCTCCGTTTCCTGTTCTCGCAGGACCCGGTGGCCACACGTTTTCTGGACGCCTTCCGGAGTGCTCTGGCCGGTGCCGATGGAGAGTGCAAGAAGGACGTGGTCAACTGTCTGATCTGTGACGAGATCTGCTTTCTGCAGCCACGGCTTTCGGAATTGCACGGCCACTGAACCGGCCGCTCCGCAGCGGTCCGCCGCCGGGGCCGAACCCCACGATCATGACCCGGGCCCTCGACTTTTTGCGACGGCAGATGCTGCCCGTCGGTCTGCTCACCGTGGCTGTCATCGGCCTGATGTGGCCCGAGCCCGGCCGTGCCATGGCCAGGTTGCCGACGCAGTACATCGCTGTCAGCGCCATCTTCATATGCTCCGGTCTCATGCTGCGCACAGACGAGATCCGCGCCGCCCTGCGCGCCTGGCAGGCCACGACCTGGGGCGTGCTGTCCATCCTCTTTGTCACGCCCGTCGTGGGTGGTCTGTTCGCCTACCGTGTGCCGATGGACCCCGCCTTCCAGCTGGGCCTGGCTCTATTCGTCTGCATGCCGACGACACTGTCCTCGGGAATTGCGCTGACAACGCAGGCCCGGGGCAATGCGGCGCTGGCTCTATTGCTGACGGTCGTGACGAACCTGGCTGGCATCTTCACGATTCCCTTCGTCCTCGTCGCTGTTCTCGGGGCTCTGGGTCAGGTCGAACTGTCTGCCTGGAATCTGCTCGTCAAGCTCTGCCTGTCGATTCTGCTGCCCCTGATGGCGGGTCGCTGGTTGCGCCGCCATCTGCAAGTATGGGTGGAGGCCAACAGGTCTCGGATCACCGTGCTCAGCAATCTGGCGCTGATCAGCATTCCATGGATGAAGTTTTCTGAGTCCTCCGATCGTCTGGCGGCAGTGGCCGTCACCAACCTGCTCACGCTGGTCGTGGCGGGCCTCGTCATCCACGCCCTGTTTCTCGCGATCAACGCCGGAGTCACGCGTCTGCTGAAGCTCGAGCTGGCACAGCGCAAAGCCGTGGTGCTCATGGCAAGTCAGAAAACCCTCCCCGTCGCTCTCACCGTGCTGGCGTTGATTCCGGAGAGCGCCGTGTCGGCGGACGTAAAGGGTCTCATCGCCATCCCTTGCATCACCTCACATCTTGGTCAGATCTTCGTCGATGCCGTCCTCGCCGCGCGCTGGGCTCGCGCCTGACGCCTGCTGCCAGGGCGCAATCTTCCACGAAGGAGGCAACAAAGTGCGACTCTACCGGAAACCACATCTGCTGTTGATCACCACCGATCAACAGCGCGGTGACTGTCTCGGTTGCGCCGGGCACCCGGCGGTGGAAACACCGTACATCGATGAACTGGCCGCTGGCGGAACGCGTTTCCGCAGTGCCTACACATCGGTGCCGTCCTGTACGCCGGCGAGAGCGGCGATCATCACCGGTATGGAGCCCTGGAACCACGGTCGTCTGACGATGACGGGCAGTGACCCCCTTGAGTACCCTGCCACCCTCCCGGGGGAGCTGTCCGCCGCCGGGTACCACACGCAACTGGTGGGCAAGGCGCACCATGCACCACAGCGTGCACGGTATGGTTTTGACAACATGGTACTCGATGAGTCCGGCCGGCGGGAACCTGGCTTCGTGTCAGACTACCATGCACACTTCGATCGTGCCCGCGAAGGGGAGTACGGATACCGTGACCACTCCGTGGACTGGAACAGCTGGATGGCGCGACCCTCACACCTGCCCGAGCATCTGCATCCCACGTACTGGACGGCAGGCGAGGGGATCCGGGCGCTGGAAAACCGTGACCCCACCTCGCCCCTCTTCCTGTGGCTGTCCTTCGCCAGGCCCCACTCTCCCTACGACCCGCCACAGTCCTATTGGGACATGTACGTCGACCACGCCGAGATTCCCAAAGCCCACGTCGGTGCCTGGTCTGATCGTTACGATCACAACGTGGCCGACGTCAACGCCCCAAGGTCACACCGCTCCGACCGTGAGACCCATCGTGCCCGTGCCGGGTACTACGGCAACATCACGTTCATCGATCATCAGATCGGTCGCTTCCTCTACGAGTTTCGCAAGCGGGATCCGGAAGGTCTGGCCAACACCCTGATTCTGTTCACTTCAGACCATGGCGACATGATGGGGGATCACCATCACTGGCGGAAGACCTACGCCTACGAAGGCTCCGCCCGCATTCCCTTCGTCGTCCACTGGCCAACAGCCTGGGGTGAAGACGCGCCGCGTGGCCAGGTGCGCGACGAGCCGATCGAACTGCGCGACATCATGCCGACCCTGCTCGATGCGGCTCACGCCGACATCCCCGCGTCGGTGGACGGCAGCAGTCTGCTGTCTCTGGCCAACGGCACGTCAGATCCCTGGCGCGAGTTCGTCCAGGGGGAGCACACCAGCTGCTACGACGATGAGCACGGCATGCAATATGTCACCGACGGTCGACAGAAGTACGTGTGGTTCCATCACACCGGGGCGGAGCAGTTCTTCGACCTGACCACCGATCCGGGAGAGTGTGTTGACCTGTCGGCGGAGACATTCTGGCAGGCCCGGATCGAGGTCTGGCGCCGCCGGCTGGCCGACATTGACGAGCAGCGGGGCGACCCGCGTGGCCTGAGTGGCCAACTGGTGTCGCAACCGGAGGGTGCTCTGCGACTGTCGCCCAATTATGCCCGGTGGCGTGACCGCGCCGCCGCTACCATCCAAGACTGGCGCACAGAGGCATAACGAACGTGTCTCACCTGGGGTATCTGGGGCAGGTCACCCACCACGCCGAAGACCAGTATGGCCCCCTGGATGTGGTCGAGGAGAAGGGGGGGCAGTTGCGATCGCTGCACTTCGGCACGTCCGCCCGACAGAGCACGATGTTCGTCGATCGTCCCGACGAGCTGGCCCTCGAGTACACTCGCTGCATGCTGACGGCGTTGCTGTTCATGGAGTCGCCCCCGGCACGCGCTCTGATGCTCGGCCTCGGCGGGGGTTCGATGGTGAAGTTCCTCCTGCGTCGGTGTGCGGCGTGTCATGTCGATGTGGCCGAACTGCGCCCGGCCGTTGTCGAGGTGGCCCAGCGTTTCTTCGCCGTGCCGAAGATGCATGATCATCTGCGAGTGCACATCGGTGATGGCAATGTTTACGTGCAGGATGCCTCGGTGCCATGGGATCTGGTCCTGCTCGACCTGCATACCAGCGACGGCATGTCCCCCGTCATGTTCGATCCGGAGTTCCTGCCTGCCTGCAGGCGTCTGACCGCCGCCGGCGGCGTACTTGCCGCCAACCTGTGGTACGGTATCGACAAGGTCGTCGAACGACGGGTGCGCCAGCTGCTCGAGTCCTGCTTCGAACAGATTCTCTACCTGCCGGTGGCCGGCAAGCGCAACTGTATCGCTCTGGGCATCCCGCGCCGCCAGCTGCCGACATGGAGTCAGATCGAGTCGCGGGCCGCTGACTGGCAGGAACGGGCTGGCCTTCCCCTGCCCGAACTGCTACCTGATCTGGCGCGGCGGAATCCCTTGCGCTGATATTCCTGGTCAGGCCGGCAGGTCGGGGGCGGCCGGATCGAGGCAGGGACCACTGGGTCGCTCTCCGCGAGGCCGCAGAGGCATCTCGGCGTACGATTCGTAGCGGATGTTCAGTTGCGGTGTCTCGACGACTCGATGGTCTTCGTGGCGGGAGATCATGGCGGCGTCGATGACACCCGTCGTCAACAGCGTGCGTTCGCAGGGGTAGGGTGGCACGCCGGTGATGAAAAACTGCTCGATGTTTCGGGTCAGGTAGCCGAAGTGCGAGAAGGGTCCGTCATTCTGCAGGTAGAACTCGCAGCCCTCGACAGTGCCGTCCCGGCGCCGCGCCGCATAGGCAAACTCCTGCACGTATCCCTGCAGATGCAGGACCGAGGCCCGCAGCCCGTCGGCGTAGCGCAGCAGGAACAGGGTGGGCGTGTCACAGTCTTCGGGGTTGTCGCCCTTCTTGTGCTCTGACGGTGCCAGGGCAGCCAACGCCAGTTCCTGCGACCAGTCGCCCCGGTCGCGGGCACGCCAGACTTCATCCCCTTCCAGACACTGCACGGAGAGAACACCCGTCTCGCCACCGCGACGGCGCTCCACCATACACTGCAGCGTCTCCAACGCGTGGTAGCCATAGGCCTCGACCGAGCCGTAGCTGAGGGCGAGCACTTCGTCGAGCTCAACGGTTCCCCTGTCGTATTCCAGCCATGGCTGACGCCAGGACAGCGGTAGCGACGAGCCGGCCATCAGCGGGATTCCGAGCTCCTGCTTGCGGGCCCACATCCAGGCGGCGTCATGCCAGTCGTAGGCCAGGTGTTTGTCGCTGAACACCGGCACCACCCGTTTGCTCTCGGAGAACACACCGGCGATCTGCTCGAAGAAGTAGCGTCGGGGGTACATGTGACGGCCCCGCTCATTCCAGGGATAGTCGCCGTGTTCGCCGATCAGCAGGACGGCGTCGACGTTGAGCTCCTTGGCACCGTTGTGCAGGGCGCGGCGGATGCTGGGGTGCAGGGGGACACCGTGCTTCTGTGCCCGGCCGACGCCGACATCGTTCTCCAGCACATGGTCGATGTACATCGACACGATCTCGACGTCGTCGAACCGATGGAAGCCCTCGTCCGTCGACGCGCCCTCGAGGAACTTTGTGACGATCACGTCCGCATGGGACTTCGGGTGGTAGATGGTGCAGATGGCGGCGACACGCACCGGGTCGCTCACGGGGGCCTCTTTTCGCGGTGAAGGGGATCGAACGGGGCATGATACTACAGGCGCCTCCGCAGGCGGGCAAACTCGCGTTGACCGTAGGCAATGTCACCGTGACATTCGAAAGCATGCACACCATCATCCCCATCAGAAAGCTCGCCCTGCTCTGGGTGCTCACCGTGGCGTGGCTCGGCTCCCCCGCCGTGGCCGCACCGCGGCATGTCTATCTCACATGGCAGGACGATCCGGCCCGGGCGATCACGGTCAACTACCATACCATCTCATCGTCGTCATCGTCGGTGGCAACCGGGTCGACGGTGAGCCAGGTGCTGTTTGATACCGTGGCTCGTGGCGGCATGCCATCGACCTACGGAGGACGCGCCGTCGGGACCCGGCAAGCGATTGCCGCCGTGCCCGGTCGATCGGTGCATCGTGTGCAGCTGACCGGGCTGCTGCCCGAGAGATCCTACTGGTTTGTCGCCGGTGATTCCCTGACGGGTTTCTCGTCGGAGCGGGCCTTCCGCACCGCGCCCGACGGGGAGGAGCCGTTGCGCTTCGTCGCTGCCGGGGACATGGGTGTGGCCGAAGGCTCCAGGCGACTGCAGGCCGTGGCGGCCGACCAGGAGCCGCTGTTCGCCCTGCTGGGTGGAGACCTGGCCTACACCGATGGTGACTGGGACCAGTGGCCGGTCTGGGATCGCTGGCTGGACAACTGGCAGGAGCTGATGGTGACACCCGCCGGCTACACCGTGCCGATCGTCTCGGCCATCGGCAATCACGAAGTCTCAGGCGGCTACGGAGGCGCGCCCGACAACGCCCCCATTTACCTGAGCTATCTGGCCCAGGCCGGGGATCGCAGCTACTACCTGCGCCAGGTGGGTTCCCGACTCGTCATCTTCCTGCTCGACAGCGGCCACCTGGCCAGTCATGGCGGCGCTCAGGCACAATGGCTGGAGCAGCAGATGGCGGCCCATGCGGGGGTGCCGGTACGCCTGGCGACGTATCACGTGCCCCTGTTTCCGGGATTCCGTCTTCCCAGCACGAAGTACTCGAAAACAGGGCGGCGAAGCTGGCAACCGGTATTTGACCGCTATGGCCTGACAGCGGCCTTCGAGAACCACGACCACGTCTTCAAGCGCACACATCCGATCCGAGGCGACCACATCGATCCCCGTGGAACCCTCTACCTCGGGGACGGTTCCTTCGGCCGGGGTCCGCGAATGACACGTGGCCCGAGGCAGGTCCACCTGCGGCGTCGCTGGTACCTGGATCGACTCGAAAGCAAGGGTCACATATGGCGCGTTGATGTAGCCGGCGACAGTGTCGTGTTTGCCGCTGTAGACCAGCGGGGCCGGGTCTTCGACCGTACGGCGCGCCGATCTCCCGGCAGGCCGACTAGAACTTCAGGGCTCTATATCTGGCTGCCGTAGACGGCGTCCACCAGGGCCATCGTCTTCACAGCGTCGTCGAAGGCGGTTTCCGGTGGCCGACCCGTCCGCAGGCAATCGAGAAAATGCATGTGCGTGTCCCAGGCGCCGAAGGCGCGATGGGACTCTCGGCTGCCCGCCAGCTCAAAGGGGTCAAGGACCTCCACCGCCTCGGCCTGGTTGTCGGCGTACAGCTGGCCGCCCTCCTCCGGATCACCGAAGAAGCTGATGCCCGCGGCATGGATCTCAACGGTGAACATGCGCCGCCCCGCCATGAAGTTGTTCAGCAGCAGACCGGTGGCCCCCGAAGAGAAGCGCACCAGAGCCAGATGCAGGTTCCAGTGGCCGGCGTCGAGGCGGCGGTTGTCGGCGGCGACGGACTCGATCTCGCCACCACAGAGATACCGCAGCGTGTCGACGGCGTGAATGCCGTCACAGGTCAGCATGTCCATGGCGCCCTTGTAGTACGGCGCACCCCCGACCCAGTTCTTGTAGAACGAGGCATGGGCAGTGTGCACCGAACCGCGAGCTTCGCAGCGGGCCTTGCCATGGCGAATGAGGGGGGAGAACCGCCGCTGAAAGGTGACGCCGGTCAGTACCTTCTGGCGGCGGGCGATGGCGGCCAGCTGGTGCACCTGTTCGGTGGTCACTGCGGGCGGCTTTTCGATGAACAGGTGGCAGCCGCGCTCCATCACCTCTGCCGCCACGTCGTACAGGTGATGGGGTGGCATGAAGGCGTAGACGGCGTCGGGTTTCTCCGCATCGATCATCTGGCGGAAGTCGACATATCTGCCGGGGATGCCGAAGCGATCGCATACTCCGTTGAGTCGCTCTTCGTCGACGTCACAGGCGGCGACCAGATCGCACCCTGGCAGTTCCGCAAAACACGGGTAGTGGGCGCTGGCGGCCCGCCCGCCGGCGCCGATGACGGCGACGCGGATCGTCTTGCGTCGCCTGGGGGTCGTCGCCCTCTTTTTCCTCGTCTTGCCCACGATGTCTGTCTCCGTCTCTTCAGTCAGTCAGTCAGTCAGTCGGTCGGTTCTCAAACCACCCGGCGTCCCTCAGGGCATCGATGGTATTGCGGCGATCGGTCAGCGGCCAGTGCACCGGCTGGTTGCCGGCCAGTTGCGACTGGTAGACGGCGGCGACCATCTCCATGGATCGGCGCCCCACTTCCCCGTCGGAGCGCAGCTCACCGTCACCGTCGAGAGCGGCGACGAGCTCGTCGAGGGCGAGTTCATACGTACTGGCCGGCGCCGGTCGCTCCAACGGCTGCGGCTGCAGTCCGCTCCACTGGAAACCGGAGTCCGGCTCGTACGCGCCCCGCGTGGCAGCCCACAGATGGACGGTTTCGGGCAACATGCGGAGGACGCCCGTGGTGCCTCGCAGCTCAAACGCCAGATCCGTGTAGACGGTGAGCTCGGCGCCGCAGATCGCGCCACTGACACCGTTGCCGAACTTCATGAAGGCCGTGGCGTAGTCCTCCACCGGCCACGGCCGCCGGCGTTGCTCTGCCATGCCGCACAGCCACGCCACCGGGCCCCCGTAGAGATCCATCAGGTCGAAGTAGTGCGTGGAGTCGTGCAGCAGGGGGCCTTCGTTGTCAGACCGCCACGAGGGTTCGGGTTTGCAGCCGTCCATGTGACAGGTGATGTGGTTGAGCTCGCCGATGGCGCCGTCGGCGAGAAGCTGTCCCGCCAGCTGCCACTCGGGATGCCAGCGGCGATTGTGATTCACCTGCAGCAGGACATCCTGCCGCCGGCAGGCCTCGATCATGTGATCACATTCGGCCACCGACAGGGCCAGGGGTTTCTCGCAGATGATGGCCCGTACCGAGGGTGTGGCGGCGCAGTGCAGGACCATGTCGCAGTGCAGTTCGGGGTGCGTGGCGACGATGACGATGTCGGGTTGAGCGGTGTCCAGCATCTGCCGGTAGTCGTGGAACAAGGCGTCGACGCCGAAGCGCTGGCCGAAGGCGTCGAGCTTTTCCCGACCCCGGTTGACGCCGGCGACCAGCCGCAGTCTGTGGCTGGCCATAACCGCCTCGGCGTGGTTGTCGGGCAGCTCGGAAAACGAGAACTGGTACCCGACGCGACCGGTGCCGATGAGGGCGACGCCAAGACTCACCACAGATTCTCGTTCGTCCACACTGTGGGCTGCAATCCGGGTATGTCGGCGTCGGCGGGGAAATAGGGCCGGGGCATCCGCTGCAGCGGGTGGTGACGGATCGTGGCCGGTGTGGGCCCCGGCGTGTCGAGGGTGAACACGCCCCGGGCGACATCATCGTACACGTTGTGGAAGTTCATCGGGTTCTTGGCGACGATGAACTTCGTCTGCCGTGGGTCGATGCCGACGGCCTGCCACTGTTCATCGGCCCAATCGTAGGTGGCATGGCTGGTGACGAGCACACGCACCGCTGCCAGGCGCAACACCGCGGTGGGTCCCATCTCCCCGACAACACCGTCCCAGATGCCCCCCTGGTAACGGAAGCGGCCATCGTGCACGGACTCGACCCGGCCCTGGATTTCGATCGGAGTCCCCCACTGCGGGTCGAGGGTGTGACCCAGCCTTGTCCGCAGGAGCGTTCCCACACCGGCGGCGTGGGCGGCGGCGGCGGCGGCGGGGTCGACGATGGGAACGAGGCTGTCGGGAGGATCATCGAGGGCGAGCAGAGACCGCAAGGCGGCGGCGCTGTCACAGGAGGCGCCGCCACCGGCACAATCGGCGGCCTCTACCAGGATCACCGGTCCGCCGTCGATGGCCAGACCCCGGGTGATAGCCTCTGCGGGTGACATGGTATCGGCTTCGAGGTCGTGCCTCGCCGACCAGTATCGCTCGGCCGTGTCCACGGCCAGGCGGCGGGCACGGGGGGCGTCGGCATCGGTGATGAACAGGCCGCCTCCCCCCAGGTCAGGCTGGTCGAGGTACGGGTGCACGAGGAAAAGGCTCGCAGAGAGCAGGCCATGGTGGCCCTCCCGGGCTTTCGCGTCACGCATCATGCGGGCAAAGGCGCCATCGCCGTCGGTGGAGCCGTTCAACCCGCCAACGATGACCGGCACCTTGGCCAGGGCCATGGTCGGCCGACAGTTGCCGGCAACGGCATCGAGCAGCAGGCGGGCACCGCGTTCGCCGGTGGTCTGGGCATCCCGATGGGGGTAGGTCTCCCAGGCGACGAGGCCGTGGGCGTTTTCGACCATGGCGCGGGTGACATGGGCGTGCAGATCGAGGGTGGCCACCACCGGGACCTCGCGGCCGACGAGATGCCGAACCGCGCCGATGAGATCCCCCTCGGGATCGTCGACGCCGTCGGCGACGGCCGCGCCGTGCAGCGGCAGGAGCACGCCGTCCACGGGCATTGCCGCCCGCAGTCGGTCGAGCAGCTCGCGGCGCAGAAGCTGGTAGCAGTCGTCCGTGATACAGCCTCCCGGACAGGTGCTGGCCGACAGCAGCGGCGCCACGTCGGCACCCGCCTGCGCCAGAACACTCAGCGCCCCTCCGACCACGCCGCTGTCGATGGTGAGCACGTCCTCGCCGAAGCGGAGCTCGTAGCGCTCGAACCAGTCCAGATCGATGGGTGAACCACCGAACTGGTTGCACTCGGTCAACAGCGAGCCGATGGCGACGCGTGCGCCCATGTTGTGGCGGACCGGCATCCGGTCAAGCCGCTGGGTGTGACAGCTTCTCGGCCACTTGAACCAGGGCCTGCATGAAGCCGACACAGTGAGCCCGACCCCGGTGGTGCCAGGGGGAATCGCCCACGGTGGCCGGTACGTGATCGGGGATCATGAAACCATCAAAGCCCAGTTCGTGCAGCCGTCGCACGACGGCGAGCGTGTCGACCTGACCCTCGTCGATGAAGCACTCGTGGAAGCAATCGGCCGTGCCTTTCACATCACGGAAGTGGATGTAGATCACCTTGCCATCCGGGACGAAGTAATCGAATCCCTTCATCACGTTTTCGTGACCCCCCATCTCCGACCAGCAGCCCATGCAGAAGTCGAGGCCGTGGTTTGGCGAGTCGTATTTGTCCATGGCGCGGCGGAAGCCATCGAAGCTGCCGAAGATGCGGGCTACACCACCCAGCGTCGGCACCGGCGGATCATCGGGGTGCAGGGCGAGGCGGACGCCGGATTCCTCGGCCACGGGCAGGATGCGGTCGAGATACCAGCAGTAGTTGTCCCACATCTGATCTGCCGAGTACTCGCGGTCGAAGGACAGGGGTGCATCGCCGTGTTCGGCCTCGTTGAAGCGTGTTGCCCGGGCACCGCCGCGCAGGACCTGAGGATCCTGTGTGCGCCACACCGAAGCGGGGATCCAGTGATACCCGAGGATGGGAATCCCCACCTTTCCCATGTTGCGCACAGTAGCCACCATGTTGTCGAGCTGCTGCTCCCGACCTTCCCGGCCGAGCATGATGTCGAGATAGAACGGGATGGGCACATTCTCCAGCGCCATCAACCGCAGATCAAAGGCGTCGGCCCTGGCCTTGAGGGCCGCCAGATCGTCCACCTGCCAGAGGCCGGCATCGACGGGCAGGCTCGGCGTGTTCATCAGGAAGTCGTCGCAGCCCATCTGTTTGATGAACTGGCACATCTCGTCGGTGAGTTCGTGGAACTGGCCAAGGCCGACGCGCATGGGCAGAGACATGATTGACACTCCGGATCGAGTCGGACAGTTTCGCGGAGGCAACAATGTCCCCAAAGCAAACCTGAGGGTCAAGCAAGAGGCCGATGATGACAGCACTGGCAGAGAGCGGCGTACGACTCAGCAGCCACGTCACAGTGTACCGCGATCCCCAGTACTACTGCGGCCCCGGTCCGGCGGCCATCTGTGATCCGGACACGGGTCGTCTCACCGTCGCCTTCCGCCGGGTACCTTCCTGGCTCGACGAGGGTTTGTCCGGCCACTGGCACCCGTCCACCGAATCGTGTCTGGTCCACTCGGACGATGGCGGCGCCACGTGGACCTCGCCTCAGATCTTTCTCGCCGGTGCCCAGTGCCCGAATCTGCGGCGCCTCGAAGACGGTACCCTCCTCCACCACACACATCGCTTCGAGCTGGTGAACGAGTCGATTTTCGCCGCCACCGTCGCCCGGCGTCCCGCTGGTGTCGGGGGGTTCCGCGAGGGCAACTGGCCTGGTGTGCAACGGGGTGCCGGCGTCTGGCGCTCGCAGGACGACGGCATCACCTGGGGAGATCCCGCGTGGCTGAAAGGGGCTCCGGGAGTAGACCCACTGCACTCGAAACTGGCACCGGCCCTGGCGGTGCGCGGCAACCTGCTGGAGACGGCTTCCGGCACGCTGCTCGTGTCGGCATATTGCTTCGGCCAGGCCCACACCAGCCATCTGTTCGCCTCCGTCGACGGCGGACGCAACTGGTCGTGGCGTGCCGTCATCGCCGACGACACCAACGAGACCTACCTGTACCAGACGGACGCCGGAGACATCGTCGCCTTTCTGCGGCGGCACAGCGTTGCCGATGTGCTGGCCACGTGTCGATCGACGGACGAGGGGCTCAACTGGAGTGTGACCGAACCGGTCTGTCGCGGCTTTCCCGCGTGTGCCGCGAGGCTGCCATCGGGGCGGGTGCTGCTGGCCTACGGCTTTCGCTTCGACGAGGGCTACGGCGTGCGCGCCCGGGTGCTGGGTGTCGACGGGACCGCAGCGTCAGCCGGTAACGAGCTGGTGCTGCGCGACGACGGTGCGGTCAGCGACCTGGGATACCCCGACGCTGTCACCTTTCCGGACGGGCGCGTCTTAGTCGTGTTCTACCACAACAGCCGTGAGGATGTGGCGGCGAGACGGGACCCGGCTCAGGCGCCTCGCTTCATAAGCGGCTGTATACTGTCTGAGTCATAGAGGAACCGGACTCCGGAGCGTCTCAAAAATCAGCGGGCAGCGAGGCGTGGCCACACCAGCAGCAACAGGCTGACGACAGTGCCTCCCCAGGCGGCCCAGCGCAGGACCCGATGGACGGCAACACCGGCCACCGACCATTCGGGGGACCACAGGCGCACGGCGAAGACGGCCACCAGAAGCAAGAATGTGATCGTGGCGATGCCGTGCCGCAGTTGCCTGCCGCGCCACGTCATCCGGCCGAAGATGGCCAGGTGGACGGCGAAAAGACCCAGCAGGGCCACGTCCCCCCACTCAGGCACCGATGTGTCTCACCTCTCCAGGACGAGCCCGTCGCGCTCGAGGCGTTCGAACATGTGGCGCCACGCCTCCGTGCCGTCGTCGTCCCAGTAGTCGGTCGTCACCGGGCTGTTGTACGAGAAGGTGTGTTCGCGCCGCCCATCGGGTCGCACCATGAACAGTGACTCCGCCGGGTCGTGAAGATTGTACATGCGAGTGCCGTTGGTGTAGGTGGAGCGTACGATCCACTTCGGCTGTGGTTCAGGCTGGCGGTCCAGGGCCAGTGCCAGGGCATCCCGGTCCAGTGTCAGACCCAGACCCGGGCCGTCCGGAACCCTGTAGAACCCGTTGACCGGCTCGCAGCGCTCGGTTACCACATCCCCTTCGCGGGTCTCGGTGTCGTTGATCATGTGAAACGTGGCCGAAGGGAAGGCCGCCATCATGTGGGCCGCCATGGCGCGGGTGATCTGGCCGCCCACGTTCTGCAGCATGAAAGGTGCGTCGATGGCGTCGAACAGACCCGCCCGTCGTGTCGCCTCGCCGATCGTATAATGCCCGAGCATGTAGGCGTCGGCCGGTCGGCGGAAGACCTCGTAGGTGGCGCGGGTGCCGAAGTGGTGGAGGACGATGGGTATGTGGGTCCGCTGCCGCAGTTCCACATACCCCTCGACGTCTTCCCCGGGCAGGGGATCCTCAAAACAGCCGCAGATCGGAAAGCGCGACAGCTCCGCCAGCAACTGTGGCATGTGGTCGTCGGTGCCGTGCATGGTGAAGTCGTAGTGCAGGCGGAACCCGGCCGGCGCCACCCGGGCCATCGCTTCGGTCTGATCCAGGACGTTCTCGAAGGGCGACAGGTGAAACTTCAGCCAGGTGAAACCCATGGCGGCGTACCGGCGTACGGCTTCGGCCATGTGTTCGGGATGAGTCGACACCGTCCAGGAGCCGATGGGAACCCAAGCGCGCTGACGGGGACCGAACAATTGCCACACCGGCACCCCGGCGGCCTTGCCCATCAGGTCGTACATGGCCGTGCCCAGGCCGAGGGAGGTCTCGTCACCGATCCAGTCGAAAGGGTTGGTGCCGATGTAGCGTTCCACCAGCTCCGGTTGAGCGGCGTGGTATTCCCCCAGACCGGTCAGTCCGGTGTCGGTGTGGGCCACGTAGAGGACCCGTTTCTGCGGCCCGTAGTAGTGCATGAGAGGCGAACGGATCCAGTCGACGTACTCCGTCCAGTATTCGTGCACCTCGATGTCGGTGACCTTCATGACGAACTCCTCCCTACAAATCGTCCAACTCAGGCAGCTCCCACAGGGCCGCCTCGCCAGTGCCCCGTGTCAGCACCCAGGGCAGGTGTACCGTCGGTAGCGCCCATCCGCGCCGCGTGTCAACCGCCTGGAAGCGCAACAGCTGGCGGAACTGCGCCGAATCACAGGCGACGACGGCGATGTCGCCGTCCTCCGACTGCACGAGCAGATGGCGCCCCGCCCGGCGCAGCCGACCATGGCCATAGCGAGCGCCCTGCCAGCGACGGAAGCCCGTGGTGGCATCGAGGCAGACTAGGCGCCCGTCGTCGAGACCGTAGAGAAAGCCATCGACCTGGACGACGGCGGACAATGTGGGGCGCAGATGCAGCGCGCGCCACAACAGCGCCGCAATCATCCCCCCGGCGCCGACGTGGGCCTGCACATCGATCACCCGCACTCCGCCTCGACCGCCGCCGAAAAGGAGGCTACCGTCCTGGAGATGCTCAAAGGCGGGCAGAACACCATCCGATTCCGGCCAGGAGGTGCGCCAGAGTGTCATCCCCGTGGGGGTGAGGTGGCCGCTGGCCCCATCGACGCCGGACAGGATGAGCTGTCGTACTCCGGCCACGGTAGCCAGGATTGGCACACCACCACCGGCCTCGACCTGCCAGCGGGGTTCGCCGGAACGTCTGTCGAAGGCGCTCAGCGGTACGCCCTGCTGACCCGGGGCACCGGCCACGATGACGAGGTCGTCGACGATGACCGGCGAGGCCCACAGTCCCCACGTCGCTGCCCTGGCACCGATGCGCCGGCGCCACACGAGGCGGCCACCGTCGCCGCCGGCCAGACAGCGCAACCATCCCGAGGCGCCGAGAGCGTAGACCAGGCCGCCGTCGACGACGGGTGTGGACCGCGGTCCGACGCCGGCCCGCAGCGTGGCGAAGCGAGCCGAATCGGCATAGACCCAGATCTCGCTGCCGGTGCGCAGGTCATAGGCGACGATACACTCGTACGACCGGCGCTGCTCCTGGGTGATGGCCACCGTTGCGGCCTCACCCCCGGCCAGGGCGAACCCGGCGAATCCGGCACCCACCTCCTGCCGCCAGTGGCGTCGTGGCTGTTGAAGGTCGGCAGATTGCTCCGGCCAGCGGCTGCTCCGGGAGCGCTGGCCGGACCAGATGTCGAGACGCCCTCCGGGCAGCTGGGCGCCGGCTTCAGGGGTGCCCCGCCAGGCGATCAGGGGCACTCCGTCCATCGTCATGCCGCGCAGCTCGACGCCGAGAGCGAAGACGGCAATGGTACCCAGCAGACCGCCCCCACCGGCGAGTCGCAAACCGGTCGCCAGACCGGATGCCAGCAGCAACCAGAGGACGAGGCCGATACCACCCACTCCGTACACCAGAAGGCTGGCCAGTACGCGATCACGCCGCAGGACGGTCTCGCTGAACGTGCCAGACCAGATGATCAGCAGGGCGGCACCGGCGAGCAGAACCCCTGCCGCCAGCCAGCGCCAGCGTGGCCCTGGAAGGCTGGCTGAAGGCTGGATCAGCGTTTCCAGGTCGACGGGGCCAGCAGGACGATGACGGTGTAGATCTCAAGACGGCCCATCAGCATGAGCAGGGACAGCACCCACTTCCCGGCAGTGGGAACGGCGCTGTAGTTGTCCGTGGGTCCCACGGCACCCAGACCGGGGCCGACGTTGCCAAGGGTGGCGGCCACGGCGCCGAAGGAGGTGGGCATATCCATGCCCAGTTCGGACATGACGAAAACGCCGACGGCGAAGCTGAAGATGAAGAGGACGAAGAAGCCGAGTACGTTGGCGACGATGTCCCGGTCTACGGCCTTACCTGACAGCCGCACCGGAACGACGGCCCGCGGATGTACGAGCCGGGTGATCTCGCGGAAGACGAACTTCACCAGCAGGTGGATGCGCATGACTTTGATGCCCCCACCGGTGGATCCGGCGCAGCCACCGATGAACATCAACGAGAACAGAACGAACTGGGCCGTAAAGGACCACAGCTCATAGTCGGCGGTACCGAAGCCGCTGGTGGTGATGATGGAAACGACCTGAAACAGGGTCTTGCGAAAGGCCTCCTCGTAGCCGGGATACATGCCGTCGCGGAATGTCGACGAGGCGGCGATGAGGACGAAGGCGATGCCGATGAGCGATAGAAAAAAGAGGAATTCTCGATTGCGTCCGTAGACTCCCCAGCGACCACGCAGGGCGTGGAAGTGGAGTGAGAAGTTGGCCCCCGCTACCAGCATGAAGAAGATGATGACATACTCGATGTAGGCCGAGTCGAAGGCGGACACGGAGGCGTTGCGCGTCGAGAAGCCACCCGTGGCCATGGTGCCGAAGGTGTGGCACAAGGCATCGAACAGGTCCATGCCACCGAACAGGAGAAGGATCGTCTCGGCCAGGGTGAGGGCAAGGTAGACGGCCCACAGAATCTTTGCCGTCTCGGTGATCCGCGGTGTCAGCTTGTCGACCACGGGTCCGGGGATCTCGGCCTTGAACAGCTGCATGCCGCCGACGCCGAGAAAGGGCAGGATGGCCAGCGACAGCACGATGATACCCATGCCGCCGATCCAGTGATTGAGAGAGCGCCAGAACAAGGCACCTCGTGGCAGCGCTTCGATGTCGGAGAGAATGCTGGCGCCCGTCGTCGACAACCCTGACATGGTCTCGAAGAAGGCGTCGGTGTAGGATGGGATGGCGCCGGAGAGTACGAAGGGCAGGGCCCCGAAGGCGGACAGTGACAGCCAGGAGAAGGTGACGACAGCGAAGCCCTCCTTCGGCAGCAGGTCACGATCGATGCGGGTGAACCGATAGGCGACACCACCGACGACGAACGTGATGGCCGCTGACAGCAGGAAGGCGGTGTGGTCGCCGGAGGCGTAGTAGAAGCAGAACGGCAGGGGCAGCAGCATCGTCATGGCCTGAAACATCAGCAACAGGCCCAGGATGTGGATGACCTTACCCAGGTGCATCTATTTGAACATCTTGCCGACGGCGTCCAGGGCCCCGGGCAGGGCGAAGACCACTGCCTTGTCCCCGGCCTGCATTTGCGTCGAGCCCGTGGGAATCTCGAACCGTTCGCCGTGCGTGACGGCGCCAATCAGGGCGTTGTCAGGGAACTTGAGCCCCATCAGCGGTTTGCGCGTGATCTTCGAGCCCTCACCGGCGATGAACTCGATGACGTGGGCGTCCAGCCCGGGAATCGTGGCGATGCCGGCCACCTGGCGATGCTGGATGAAGCGCAGCACGGCGTTGACCGTCAACAACTGCTTGCTGACCACCGAGTCGAGACCGATGGTGGGCATGATGGGCAGATAGTTGACCTTGTTCACCAGGGCTAGCGTACGCGGTACCCGCAGATGTCTGGCCAGCAGGGTGGCGATGATGTTGTTCTCGTCATCTCCGGTGACCGCAACGAAGGCGTCCATGTCCATGAGGCCCTCGGTGGCGAGCAGATCGTAGTCGGTACCATCTCCCTGAATGACCAGAGTGTCGGGCAGAGCATCGGCGATCCCCCAGGCGCGTTCCACGTTGCTCTCTACGATCTTGACGTTGACGTCGTCGGCCAGCTGGCGAGCGATGAACTGACCGATGAGGCCGCCGCCGAGAACCATGATGTTGCTCACGGCCGTATCCTTCTGACCCGTCAACTCGATGAACTGATCACAATAGGATGGGTCGGCGACGACGTAGACCTGGTCGCCGGCGACGAGGACGTCTTTGCCGCCGGGAATCACAGTCTGCTGTTTGCGCTTGATGGCGGCGATCCGCACTGGCGGATGGTCGTGACGTTGCCCGAGCTCTTCAAGCGGCGTGCGCAACAGCGAGGAGTCGGCCCCGAGACGCACGCCCAGCAGGCGGATCCGGCCGTTGGCAAAGTCGTAGAGGTCGGTGGCACGAGCCTGTCGAATCAGGCGCACGACGGCGTCCGCCGTCTCGCGCTCGGGGTGGATGACCTCGTCGACGCCGAGTTCCTCGTGCGTCAGGATGAAGTCGTCGGGCGAGAGCAGCTCGGGGTTGCGGATGCGGGCCACGGTGAAGCCGGCGCCCGCCTTCTTCGCCATGCGGCAGGCCAGCAGGTTGACGTCGTCTCGTGTCGTCATGGCGGCCACGACGTCGACATGGGCAATATTGGCCTGCTGCAGGATCCGCCACGAGGTGGCGTCCCCTTCGATCATCTGCGCGTCGAGCTGTTCTGCCGCCCGTCGGGCCCTGCGGCTGTCGACCTCGATGACGGAGACGTCATGTTGGTCCTGAGTCAGGCGGCGACACAACTCAAAGCCGATATCACCGGCGCCGATGACGAGGATCTTCATGAGAGCAGACTCGCGGAAAAACTGCTAACATACCGACCATGTTGCAGCGAATCCAGCAGCTGCGCGAGGCTCTCGGCTTCGCCATCAGCACCCGTATCTTCCTCTACTCGGTACTGACAGGGACCATCGCCGGCGTCGCCGCGGTGATGTTCACCGCGGCCCTGGAACTGGCAAGATTCATCTGCACGGAGTGGGCCGCCGGATTCGAGCAGCTGCAGCCCCCCGGCGAGATCCGCTACGACTTTTCCGCCCTGGCCACGCCGGCCGATGAGAGTCGTCTGTGGCTGCTTTTGCTGCTGCCCGCCATCGGTGGTCTGGCCAGCGGCTGGCTGGCCTGGCGTTGGGCGCCTGAGGCGCGCGGGCCCGGTACCGGCGCCGTGATCGAGGCCTTTCACAACCACCGGGGCACGATCCGGCCCATCGTGGCCCCGGTGAAAGCGCTGACGACGATCATTACCCTGGCCACGGGCGGCGCGGCCGGCAAGGAAGGCCCCGTCATGCAGATCGGCGCCAGTCTCGGCAGCTGGCTGGGCACACGTCTGGGTCTGTCGGCCGCCCATCGCCGGATTCTCCTGCTGGCCGGCTGCGCCGGTGGCCTGGGTGCCATCTTCCGCGCCCCTCTCGGCGGCGCCATCACCTGTGTCGAGGTTCTCTATCGGGAGGATTTCGAGAGTGAGGCGCTGATCCCCTGCGTCACGTCCTCCATCGTCGCCTATTCGATCTACACCGGCATCTACGGTTTCTCCCACACGTTCACTTTTCCCGATGTCATGCTCACCGATGCCCGGGAGCTGGCCGTCTATCTCGTGCTCGGCGCGGCCTGCGCGCTGGGTGGCACACTCTACGTCAAGACCTTCTTCACAATGCGGGACCGTGTCTTTCGCCGGCTGAAACTGCCCGTCTGGCTGGTGCCGGGCGTCGGCGGTGCCCTTGTCGGTGTTCTGGCCCTGCTGGATCTGCGCATCCTGGGAGGCGGTTTCGGCGTGATCCAGAGTGTCGTCGATGGTGGTGTGGGACTGCAGGCCATGCTGGTCCTGGTCCTGCTGAAGATCCTGGCGACCTCCTGTACGGTGGGCAGCGGCGGCTCCGGCGGGGTCTTCGGGCCATCGCTGTTCATCGGTGCCATGCTGGGTGGTATCGTCGGCACGGCAGGCCAGCAGCTGTTTCCGGACATCGCGCAGGTGCCGGCCGCCTACGTCGTGGTCGGCATGGGCAGTTTTCTCGCCGGTGTGGCCAACACGCCCCTGGCGGCCCTCATCATCGTCACCGAGATGACGGGGAGTTATCATCTGTTGCCGGCACTGATGCTGGTGTCGGCCTTCGCTTTCCTGTTCATGCGCCATGTGTCGATCTATGAGGACCAGGTGCAGAACAAGTTTCACTCTCCCGCCCATCTGAAGGACTTCACCGTCGACGTGCTGAAGAACCTGCGCGTCGGCGATGTCTACGAACGTCTGGAGAACACCTCCGACGCCGTGGTCACCAACGAGATGGCCTATTTCTCGCTGAATGCCCTGTCGAAACGACTCGGACACCTGCACTTCGTCGTCACCGACACCGACGGGCAGTTGCGCGGCATGATCCGGCTGGACGAACTCGAGCTGCCCGACGACGAGGCGCTGCGTAGCCTGATTCTGATCGAGGACATGCTGGTGGAAGAGGCGGCGCCGATTCTGGTCGATGACGATCTGCATACGGCACTGGAGAAGCTCCTGTCGAGTGGTTTCGACAAACTACCGGTCGTAGCGGGTACCGACGCGACGCAGCGGTTTCTCGGGCATCTCGAATACAGCGACCTGCTGCGCCTCTACGACGAAGAGATGGCCCGCGTGGATCGCATGGACTGACGTGCCGACGCCACACCCGCACATCCTGATCACGGCAGGGGACAGTTCCGGCCTGCCCACCGTCGACGATCTGCGAATCGCCATCGAAGAACGGGGTGTCCGTCGCCGCATGTGGGGCGGGATTCGGAAGAGTGTCGAGGCCGTACTCGAGGCAGAACCCATCACGCCTTTCGACCCGCTGCCGGGCCGCTCGGCCGCCGACGTGACCCGTGGCAACCGTGACTATCTCGTCGTCGACGCCGCCGGGCAGCGAGTGACGAGGGCAGCCCTTGCGGCTTTGCTGACACAGGACCGGCGCTACGTCGAGATCGCCCTGCGGCAGATGGCGAGCCTGTTCGACTCAAGAGACTGGCATGAGTGGCAGGATATCTTTCATCGGGAGCGTTTCGACCTGGACGCGGATCTGCGTACCGGGCAGCTGTCGCGCGACCTGTCGCTGGCCTACGACTGGATCCACGGGCAGCTGACGACCGGTGAACGGCGCCAGGTGGTGGAGGGCATCGACCGTTGTGGCATCCAGCCCTATCTGCGTGCTGTCGACGCGGAGGCCTGGTGGCTGCAGCGGATGAACAACTGGACCACCGTCATCGTCGGTGGTCTGGGAATTTGTGGTATGGCTCTGGCAGAGGACCACCCGCAGTCGACACGCCTGGTCGACATGTCGCGTCAGACCATGACGCAGTACCTCGAACACTACGGTTCGCACGGCGAATTCAACGAGAATCCCACCTACGCCAATTCCTCCTTCCTGCCCGTCCTCTACTTTTCCGCCCTGCGCTGCCACGATGACGTGGACGACATCCCGCCACCGATCGCCGCCCTGCGCCGGCACGCCTACTGGTGCCTCTACGCCACCGCACCTCCCGGGCACCTGGTGTCCTTCGGCGACGGCGGGCCCGAGTACCCGGCCCTGACCAGCTTCATTGCCGCCGTGGCGGCGGCCACGGCGGACCCGGTGCTGCAGTGGTTCTATCTGCAGTACGGAGAGCCGCCGCGGTTTCCCGTGTGGGAGCTGCTGTGGCTGGACGGCGACCTGGCTCCCCGGGCGCCGACGCCGGAGATCCTGCCACTCGGCCGCGCGTACCAGGCACACTCCGGTCTGATCAGCAGCCGCACCAGCTGGGATCCACAGAGCACCGAGTGTGTCGTGTTCGGTAAAGCCGGACACGGCGGCGTCAACCACTCACATCCCGACGGCGGCCAGATCGAGATTCAGGGCTACGCCCGACGACTCATCGTCGACCTCGGGTCGGTCCCCTATCCGGCCGACAACGCCCGAAGGTACTATCACTTCAGCAGCGACGGACACAACCAGCTCACCATCGGCACTCGGGCGCAGACCTGGAACGACGACCCAGCCCACCGGGCCCGGTGTACGGCCAGCGGCTTCGACAACGATCGTGGCGGCTGGTGGCGGATTGACCTGACAGCCCTGCACGAGGGCGCCCACAGTGTGACCCGCACCGTCGTGCACCTGCACCCGGGTATCGTCGTCGTCGTCGACGCCGCCAGGCTGGCCATCACCGAGCCCTGTCGGCTGCGCTGGCATCCGGCGCTGGAGGCTCACCTGGGTACGAAGGGTCGGTTCCGGGTCGTTAACGGCGAGGCCCGGCTCGACGCCGGCGTCGAGTTGGCTGACGGCACGCCGGTGACGCTGACCCCGGGACGGCATGAGTACCGTGCCCCCTGGGACCGGGATCGCATGGACAACCCCATGCCGCAGCGGCGCGAGCCCTACCTGGATGCTGTCGTGGCAGCGACGCAGGTCTGTTTCGTCAGCCTCTTTGCCGTATCCCGGGCCAGTGATCCAGCCGTCGACTGGGAGCGGGTCGATGACGGTTGGTGCCGCCTGGACGTATCGGTGACTGTCGCCGACGGCCGCCTGTGTGTCCGCACGCCGCGGGCACTCTGGGACGTCGGCCTGGCGGCCATCCCGTAGAGCGCCATCGCCGGCGGATCTCAGCTGCTCTGCGTTTCTCCCGGCTTCAGCTCGTAGTCGTGATCGCGCACGGTACCGTCGTCGGCGAAGTCACGCTTGGCTGCCTGCAGATCGCGATACAGGGTTACCAGGTCCTTCACCCCACCGATCGACAGCCACACCATGACGATGAACGACGTGGCGATGAAGAACATGGCGTTGACATAGTAGTGGTAGGTCGCCCAGCCTTCCTTGCTGATGCCGACGGTGTAGACGGTGATCGTCATGCCGATCCAGAGCAGGAAGAACAGCAGCGATTTCACGATCGTAATGCCATAGATGATCTTGTCGCCACGGGTGAACTCCTCGGTGATGCCCAGGGCCGCCTTCCAGTTCCACACACGTTTTTCATCGCGACCACCGGTGGCCAGGCGATCGCTGGCGACGACGAATTCCCCGCGGTGCAAAAGCTTATCGAGGTTGAACACGTGTCGGTCCGACAGCGAGAAGATCACGTAGAGGGACCAGCCTACCAGCATGGCAAAGAAACTCACCTCCTGGCCCGTGAGGAAGAATTCAACGCCGTACCAGTCTTCGCAATAGTGTTCGAGGACCATGCCGGTGGTGGCCAGCAGAGAGCCGGCGGTGAGGGCCGCATAGGCCCCGCGCGCCGTACCCCAGCTGGTGTAGAGGCCACCGACGATGACGACCCCAGCGCCGCCGACCCAGAAGGCGCCGGTGAGGGCGAAGAACAGCAGGATGTCCTGCGTCTGCCGGTAGAGGGAGGAGAACAGAAAGATGAACACGGCCACACCGAAGATGGAGAAGCGCAACAGACGCATGTGCCGTTTGGCGTCGAGTTCCTTGCCCGACCACGGCAGGTAGATATCCTGAATGAAGATGGAGCCCCACGAGTGCAGGTAGGTATCGTGGGTGGAGATGAAGGCGGCGAACATGACGGCGGCGAAGGCCCCCATCAGTCCCACCGGCATGTAGAGAGTCATCGTCAGGGGGGTCGTCATCTGATCCCGGACCTGCTCGTCGGGAATCTGATCGAGAACGCTCTGTACCCGTGCCGCAAAATCAGCGTAGTCGGGATGGTGCATGATGGTGTAGGCCACCAGCGGCATCAGTGTCAGCGCCCAGAGCATCGCCCATCCACGGTAGCTGCCCAGCACACCGGCCATCTTGGCCTCGTGGGGGCTCTTGGCCGACACGTGGTAGGCCTGTGAGCCCTGCCAGGCCATGCGGTTGATGACCATGCCGAAAAGGCCGATGAGAAAGTACCAGGCGTTGAAGCCCTTCACGTCGGCCGCGTCGAAGGGATCGAGTAGAGACTTGCCCGGCTCGGCGATCTGCAGACCCTCGAACACCGTGGCCAGAGGGAACTTGATCAGCAGCAGGACGAGGATCGTGATGAGGACGATGTTGACGAAGAAGGACTGGAAGAAGTCGGTGACCAGCACGGCGATCTGGCCGCCGGCGAAGGTGAAGTAGAGAGACAGTCCCAGCAGAATGACGAGCAGTGTATGGTAGGTGGGCAGCAGGAGGACGCCGAACAGGTAGAAGTCGTCCGGCAGTCCGCAGTAATGCATGAAGAAGTTGGCGCCCACCGAAGGGAAGATGCCGAAGTTGATGATCCCGGAGATCCAGCAGATGGTGGCCGCGTAGATGCGGAAGTTGCGGCCGTAACGCATCTCAAAAAACTGTGCCAGCGTCAGTGACCGGGTCTCGCGGAAGCGGTAGACGACCCAACCTGTGAGCATCATGATCAGGGCGATCGGCGCCTGCAGCTGTTCCCACCAGTTCGGCGCGAACCCGGCTTTGTAGACCATCTGGAAGCGGGCCACGATCGACACAGCACCGAGTCCGGCCACCCCCTCGGCCAGGGTCAACAGGTAACGGCCGGCAAGGCGATTGGCCGCCAGGAAGTCGCTGGTGGACTGGGTGTACTTCTTCGTCGCCCGGGCGATACCGATGAAGAACACTGCCATCAGGCCGACGACGACCCAATCGATCCAGTGCATGGTCTGCACTTCAGACATCAGCAAACTCCCTTTGTGCCGCCGGGTGGTTGGCGGCATCGAGGATGCACCGAACGGCCAGACTCTCTTCTCGGGGCACGTTGGCCTGGCCGCTTTCGAACAGCGTCAGAAAAGCGCGGGCCGTGTCGAGAAAGATCTGCCCCGAATCGACGGCGAGAAAACGCGTCTCCGTCGCCGTCGTCACTGAGGCGGCGTAGGGAGTGGTGCTGCCATCGGTGTGTACGTGTACGATGGCGGTGACCCCATCGTTCCACTCCAGCAGCAGGCGCGTGCGTGGCTCATCGCCCCAACGCTGCAGCCGGAGCACTCCGGGCCCCAGACAACTGACGACGAGTTCCACCGGATGGATGGCGTATTCTTCAAAAGAGCTGCCACCGCCCCAGGCGACGATATGGCGCACCGAATCCCGCCCGACGCCGGACACGTAGTCCTGGACAGCGGTATAACGCAGGGCCGACGTGGTCTGCACGGCGACGCCATGCCGATCGGCGAGGGCGAAGAGCGCCTCGGCCGTGGCCCGATCAGGGGCGAAGGTCTTGTCCACATAGGTCGATTTCCCGCAAGGGAATACCGCGCCGCACAGATCCAGATGGGTCTCCGGATTCGACGGCGCCAGAACGACATAGTGGTCGACATGCTCGTCGAGACCGGACACATCGTCGAACCAGGCAACTTCGTTCTGCCGCGCCCACAGCCTGCTGGGTTCGGCCTCCGACGCCGTGCACCCGGCGACGGTGAAGCCGAGTTCGGCCAGTTCACCGCGCAGGAGCTTCAGGTAGACGTCGGCGTGGTAGTTATCCAGCCGGAAGTCGACGAAACCGATGCGTCCACCCATCGAAGGATCAGCCATCGGCGCCGACCTGACGGACCTCGACGAAGCCACCGCCGCCGGCTGACTGGCGCGCGGCCAGACAGGCGTATACCGACTGCAGGCCCGTCTCGATCGGTGTACGCGAGGACCGCGAACCGTGTACGACACCGAGGAAGTCGTCGGCCAGGGCGATGTCACCGCCGAAGTGGCTCATGTCCCCACCGGCCCGCTCGGTGGCAGAAAACGGATGGTGGTGACGGACGCGCTTCAGTTCGTTGGTGTACCAGTCGAAGCCGACGGTACCGTCGTAGCCACTGACCGTGGCCCCGCGGGCGCCGGCATCCCGTCGGGCGTAGAACACCTGCGAGTAGACACCGTGACTGCCGTCGGCGAATTCCAGCAGAGCGCTGGAGCAGTCTTCGTTGAGACGCTCGCCGGAGCCACAGTCGAGACTGAACAGACACGGGTGATCGGCCGCCGAGCCGCCGGAACTGTTGCGGCGCCGGTTTTCGGGACTCTCGGGACAGGTGGCGGTGTCGTCGCACTGAGAGCACCGCAGGCCGGCGGGTCTGTCACCGCCGAAGATGCGCCCTCTTGTGGCGGTGGCGGCGATCCGGGTCACGGATTGACCCATGAGATACATCAGGTAGTCGAAATCGTGGGTCGCCTTCTGCAGAAACAGCCCCCCGGTGACGTCGTAGTCGCGATAGGCCTGCTCCCAGTAGACGGTGCCGTAGGGCACATAATTGACGGCGTTCACATGCAGTGGCTCACCCACGGCGCCGGCCTCGATGTACTGTCGTGCAAGATCGCACAGGGGGGAGACACGCAGAGGAAAACTGACGACCACCGGGCAACGCGCCCTTTCAAAGGCGCACTCCAGCTCTACGGCCTGCTCCATGGTGACAGCCACCGGTTTTTCGAGACACAGCGGTACGTCGAAGGCTGCCAGCTCGCCGGCAATGGCGGCGTGCAGGTTGCACCGGGTGCCGACGGCGACGGCATCCAGGTCGGCGGCGCGCATCATGGATTCGACACTCTCATAGAACACGACATCGTCGCGGTCGCATTCGGCCAATCGATCTCGTGCGCCACTCTCGTCGGGATCGACGACGGCCACCACGCGCAGGTCGGGATCGATCTGGCGGAAGGGTCCGCAGATCATTCCGTGGATGCGGCTGCCATAGCCGACGACACCGATTCGCGTCAACGCCACAGGTCGCCGTCGTCCCCTTCGGGCAGCATCGAACGCACAACCTGCTCGTCGAGTTCGGCACCCAGTCCCGGCTTCTCACTGAGCACGACGTGGCCCTGCTCGATGAGGGGTTCATCCTTTGACAGGATGTCCTCCATGGCCTCGTCGCGGAAGCGGTGATATTCGAGGGCGAGGAAGTTGGGTACGCTGGCGCAGGTATGGGCGTCGGCGAGCGTGCTCAGAGGCCCGGAGTTGTTGTGCGGGGCAAAGGGTACGTAGTAGATCTCGGCCATGTTGGCGATCTTGCGACACTCCGAAAGGCCGCCGCACTTGGAGATGTCGGGCATGATGATATCGGCGGCCTGCTTTTCCAGCAGCTCGCGGAAACCATAGCGCAGGTAGAGGTTTTCCCCGACGCAGATCGGCGTGGCCGAAGCCGCCTTCACCTTGGCCAGGGCGTCGATGTTTTCCGGTGGCACCGGCTCTTCCAGCCACATCAGATCCAGACCCTCGACCCCGACGGCGATCTTCTGTCCCGCCACCGCGTCGTAGCGGCCGTGCAGGTCGATGCCCAGGTCCATGTCCGAGCCGACCGCCTCGCGGATCTCGTGCGCCTCGGAGACGATGACATCCAGCTCCGACGGATGTACGGTCCAGTTCCAGCGGTCCATCTTCTGCGGCCGATTGCCGTCGTCGAGGTCGAACTTCATGGCCGTGAACCCAGCCTCGCGGACGCGCTGTGCCGTCTCGGCGTAGTCACCGTGAGCACAGTCGACGTAGAGGCGGACGCGGTCCCTGAACTTGCCGCCGAGCAGGCGATAGACCGGCACGCCCGCCGCCTTGCCCGCCAGGTCCCACAGAGCCACCTCGATACCGGTGAGGGCGGAGATGGCGTGACCGGCGGCGCCGCCCTGGAAGATGAAGGCACGGCGCACCTTCTCGAAGCACATGTCCACATCGCGTGGATCCTCGCCGATGAGCAGGCGCTTCATGCTGTCGACGATCTGGCGCCAGCCGGCGCCCTGGTGGGACAACTCGCCCGTGCCGTACAGGCCTTCGTCGGAGTATACACGTACATACCCGAAACGCGCGGAACAGGTCTTGATGTCGGTGATCTTCATGGTGAATCCGGAGGGAGGGTGAAGGAGGAACGGCAGCCAATTGCCGTGGGGGGTTGTCGCTATACCGCTTCTGCCCGACGACTGCGGATGTACCAGAACGTGGTGGCCACAACGACGAGAAGACTGTTCCAGAGCAGGCTGGCGCGCAGTGTGGACAGTCGGGGCTGCAGGACGATGTCGTGTTCACCCTCTGTCAGGTCGATGACGACGAACCCCGAGGTGGTAACCAGAGGCTGCACCAGGGCTCCGTCCACACGGATGTCGACGTACGGGTAGTAGCCGTAGGCGAGTCGGGCGAAACAGCGGGTTGCCGTGCGTACGCGCAAGTCGACACGCTGTGACCGGACCGTGTGTTCCAGCACGGTGACGGCCACATCGGTGCCCAGCTCGACAGGAGACTCGAGGGCATCGACGAAGAAAGTCCTGCAGGTGCGCGCCCGGGGATCCACGTCCATACCTTCCAGCAGCGTCATCACCGTCGTCATGCCTGCGACATCGCGCGGATCGCTGCTCAGTAGCCGATCGAGATCCATGTTCAGCATCTGTGCCAGGGTCTCGGCGGAGGGCTCCGGTGGCGGAGACAGAGTCGCTGAGACGTGAACGGGGGACGGATCCGGCAGTTCCAGACCGAGGGTTCGGCCTGAGGCGGCACGGGCCAGCAGGTAGCGGACATTGAGCAGGGTCAGGCCCTCGTACACGGTGGGAGACACGTGCAGCTGGGAGCCATCATCGATCAGGTCCCGGGCGATGGAGGCATCAACAAGCCGTATGAAAGGCCGCACGAACTGAAACACGGCGGGCAGCTCGCCCGGGTGCGGTCCGTCGGGCACCGGTGTGCGCGTGTTGAAGTAGAGCAACCCGGTACCCTGGTAGAGGTTCATGTCGGCAGCAGCCCAGACGACCCAATAGTCAGGTACGGCGCCGTGCTCCCCATACACCCGCGACTGGGCGAAGAGGCTTTCATAGAACTCGAAGGAGACATTCGCCGGGTCGATCTTACTGTCGGGATCGCGGTAGCTGTGCAGAAACGTGGTAGGGCCGAGATCGACGACAATGGCGAGCGTCGCCAGACCGGCCACCCGATACCACAGGCCCGATCGCCGCCGCGCCCGCACCTGCAGAAAGCGGACGCCGTGGCCGGCGCTCAGGGCGAGGAAGAAGCTGACGTAAAGCAGGTACCGACCGGCACCGAGGATCTCGCTGTTCGGCAGCAGCCGTACGAGAGCGGTACGATAGCCGAACACCATGACGAGGCCACCAAGCAGGCACGCGGCTGCGGCGAAGGCGCCGGGGGCCCGCCGCCTGCCCCGGGAAAGAGCGCCGGCCATGACACCGGTGGCGGCCAGGCAGATCAGAGTGATGCCCAGATACCCGCCATACCAGTTGAATTCAGCCACGCCAGGAGTCCACAACCAGATGCGGAAATTTGACCATACCAGCACGTGCCACCAGTGCGGATCAGGTGTGCCCAACAGGCTGTATTCGGTATCCCCCATCCCCGTGAAGCCCTTGTCCAGCCACATGGGCAACACGAGAGCGCCGCCGACGACGAGACCGGTGGCCAGCAGTACCGAGAGCAGTCCGATACGCGGCAACCGGCTGACAGGACCGGCCTGTGCCAGCACGTGGGCCAGGCCGTAGAGCCCGGTGAAGGCACAGGCCCAGTAGCCGTAGCCCGGGTGAGAGAGGACGAGGACGCCGAGCAGGGCCCCGCCAAACAGGGCGGCCGGCAGCCCGCGTCTGATATCGACACAGGACAGAGCTCGTTCGAGGGCCCAGATCGGCCACGGCAGCAGGGCGTAGACGAGTGACAGCTGCAGACGCCCCATGATCAGGACATGCTGGGCATGCCAGAAGCAGAGGACGAAACCGATGCCGGCGACGAAGGCGGCGCCGCGCCGACAGCCGCCGGCTCGGGCGGCGGCGTAGGCGCCCAGGCCGGAGAGCACATGGCAGCCTGCCAGCACGATCTTCAGGGCCAGGTAGGTGTCCCGCAGAAGGAAGCTGAACAGGCCGGCGCCCCAGAAGAAGACGAACCCGTAAAACTGCATGTAGGGGGAACCGGTGCCCAGGTAGTAGGTCCAGAAGGGCAACTCGCCGCGGGACAGCGCACCGGCGGTGATGTCGACGTAGGCGATGTGCTGCGAGGAGTCGGCGGCCCAGTTGAAATGACCGGCGCCAAGATAGAAGCGGACGAAGACGAGACTGCTGGCCAGCAACAGCGCGATCGTCGACCGCTCGCTGGCGAAGACCGAGCG
>PBSR01000123.1 GCA_002726335.1 Gemmatimonadaceae bacterium | reverse complement strand
CACCTCTCGATTCACCAGCTACCCCGGTGGCGCCGAGTACGAGCACTGGTTCAATTTCCCCTTCTTCACCGAGCCGTACCCCGAAAAACGCTGGTCCTGGGTCAATCGGGGTGGCAGCTGGTCGTCGCAGCAGAAGACCATGCCATCCGCGTACCGCGACTCGCACCACATGCACAACGCCGGATTCCGCTGTATCCGCCTCGACGACTGAGACAGGAGCGAGCCCCGATGTACACCAACGCCATCACCTTCCAGCTGAGGCCGGGCTGTTATGATGCCTACAAGAAGGCCCACGACGAATTGTGGCCAGAGCTGGTTGAAGCCTTTCGCGAGAACGAAGTCTGCGACGCTGATGACCAGGCCATCGTGGAACCGTTGGAGCAGGCGTTTGTCTTCGGATGGTTCGCCACCGGCTGATCCCGGGGGCCTGGCCTGGTCAGGTCACTGTCGCCGCGATGTCGGCCGTCAGGTCTGTTGAGCGACCCTGACTGCGCTCGCGGCCGTTGGCCCGTTCCTGGTCGTAGATGCTCTCCCCCGCCGTAGACGGGTAGTCGGCGGTGACACAGGCGGTACACAGATGCTGGTGGGGCAGACCGATGGATGGCGCCACGTCGGCCACAGGCAGGTAACGCAACGAGTCGGCACCGAGGTGAGCCGCCATGTCACGACTGACCCGGTCCAGATCTGCCGCTGTATACCCCTTGGTCAGCCACGCGGGGGCGAAGAGCTCGCCCAGCGTCGACATGTCGATGCCGTAGAAGCATGGGGCGATCACGGGGGGAGCGCCGATGCGGACGTGGACTTCGGTGGCCTGGCCCTCGTCCCGGGTGCGCTTCACCAGGTCGCGCAGCGTCGTCGAGCGCACGAGGCTGTCCTCGACGAGAAACACTCGCTTGCCGCCGGTCACACTCGGCAGCAACGTGTACTTGCTCCTCACCTTCTGCTCCCGCCCCTCCCCTTCAATGAAAGTGCGCCCCACGTAACGATTGCGCACGATCCCTTCGAGGGATGGCACACGCAGCGAGAAGGCAAAGGCGTCGCCAATGGGCTTGGCCGTATCGGGCACGGCCACCACGACGCAGTGCTCGTCCATGGTCTCAGTCTCGTTCCGGGCCAGATTCTCGCCCAGCCGCCAGCGCGCATCGTAGACGGTACGGCCCTCCATCACCGAGCTGACGTGGGCGAAGTAGACCCACTCGAAGAAACAGTGATGATGGCCCTGCGGTTCGGCGTACCGCTCGAGATGTACCGTTCGGGTCTCGTAGTCGACACGCACCATCTGGCCCGGCTCGACATCGACGATTTCCTCGATGCCCATATTGCGCAGGGCGACACTTTCGGAGGCCACGACGAACAGATCGTCGCGCACACCGAAGCACAGGGGACGGAAACCGAGAGGATCGCGAGCCGCCACCAGGTCACCGTCGGCATTGAGGAACATGATGTTGTAGGCGCCATCCAGATTCTGCGTCAGTTCGCGGAAGGCCGCTGCCAGAGCTGGTTTTGAGTCGCCCCGCATGGCATGGGCCACATGGTGCAACAGAATCTCGGTATCGACGTCGTGCACCATGTGGTAGCCGCGCACCTTGGTCAGGTGATCTCGCAGGTGGGCATAGTTGGCCAGGTTGCCATTGAACCCGAGAGCGAACCACTTGAACGTGCGGCTGTGGTGACGCGTGAAGGGTTGGGCATACTCGATCTGGTCGCGACCACTGGTCGCATACCGCACGTGACCGATGGCGGCGACGCCGGCGTGCTCGTCGACGATCGACCGGGCTTTGGCGCGATGGGTGAGGCGAAATACCTCCCGCACCGACCCGGTGTCCTTGTGGGTCAGCAGTCGGTACGCGCCGGTGGGGTCGAAGCGCGTCATCCCGGCCGCGAGCTGGCCCCGATGCTGCAGGTCGAGCAGCGCCGACGGAATGTAGGGCGTGACCGACTGATCACTCTCCGGATCGAGGTTGTAGACCCCGACGATACCACACTCGTCCCGCGCCTTGTCGCTGGGTTGCTCCTTCACTTCGTCGGAACTTTCACCACTTTGCCGGTCTCCCAGCTCTTGATGATGCTCTCGATCACGAGCTGCACCCTCAAAGCGTCCTCTGCCTTGGCATCGATCTTTGACGGGGCGGTCTTCCGGCGCAGGTCGTCGATCCAGGCCCCGATGCGGGACGGGAAGGTATCACCGAAGCTCTGCATGCCGCCGAGATGGTCGAAACTCTCCACCTGGTTCGAGAAGCGCGGGTAGAAGCTGAGCTTCTCACACGCCTCGTTGATGACGACGCGGCCCTCGGAACCGACCATCTCCAGCGTCTCCAGTCCGTAGCTGCCGCCGGCGTCGTACGAGCCGGTGAGGTGACCGATGACGCCATTGTCAAACTGCAGATTCACCTGCACGTTCGACCAGATCTTGCGCCCCTTCCCCTTCTTGAAAAACGCCTGAACCTTGTCGATGTCCCCGGCGAAATAGCGCATCACGTCGAGGGAGTGCGGGTGCAGGGCGCGGATGTGAAACCACGGAGACGACTCATTCGGGTTGTTGATCCACATCGTCATGTTGATGATGTTCAGCTCGCCGAGCCGCCCCTTGGCCAGCCACTGCTTGGCCTTCACCGCCGACGGCGTGAAACGGTGGTTCAGGTTGATCGCATAGGGCACGCGTTTGGCCTTGGCCAGCTTGACCATCTGCCGTGCCTTGCTGATCTCGTTGGAGATCGGCTTCTCCCCCAGTACGGGGATACGCGCCTTCAGCAGCTCCATCGTCGGCTTGTGGTGATCCCCCCCGTTTTCGATGCCCGCCGTCGTCACACTGCAGGCGTCGAGTTCAATGCCGCTGTTCAACATCTGACGCACGCTGTAGAAGGCCCGGGCGCCGTAGGTCTGGGCCGCCTTGTCCGCCTTCTCCCTGATGATGTCACATACAGCTACGACATCCGTATGTGGATTGGCCGTATAGCAGCGTGAGTGGTTGTTGCCGATGCCCCCCAGGCCCACGACTCCGATCTTCAGCTTCGCCATGCTCTTGTCATCCTCGTTCCGTGTGTTGGTTCGTCAGTTGGCCGGGCTCGGCACGGCGATGCCCAGTTCCTCGGCAAGCGCTGTGATCTGATCCCACGCGTTGTCGTCCACTTCCAGTCCCTGGTGCTGCCGCTGCTGGTAGATCCTGTGCGAGTTCTCCCCCGGCAGCATGACCTCGTCGAATCCCGCCATGGGAGGGCTCGATTTCAGCCAGTCGATGAAACGATCGACCTCTCCGTGAAACTCCGCCAGATCACGGAAGGCGGAGATATCGAGAACGGTGAGAAACAGCGCGTTCCCCGTCTCCGGTGGGTTCGCCTGGCTGCAGCCTCCACCAGACAGACCTCCGGCGAGGATGTCGATCACCAGCGACAGGCCGAACCCCTTGTGCCCCATCAGTGGAAAACCGAGGGGCAGCATGGCACCATTGGGTGAGCCATAGTAGTCCTCGACGTCTGTCGTCGGTCGACCCTCGCCGTCGATGATGCTGCCCTCCGGCACCGGCTGGTTCTTGTTGCGGTAGTCCCGCAGGGCGCCACCCGACGTCATACTCGTCGTCATGTCCAGCACGATGGGCCAGTCCCGTTTCGTCGGGATGCCCACGGCCAGCGGGTTCGTCGGCAGACGTCGTTCGCGCCCCCCGTGTGGGGCCACCGCCAGGTCGGCGCCATGCCCGTTGGCACAGAGAATGGCGATAAGATTTCCCTGGCGGGCGATGATGTCGACGAAACGTCCCAGGCGGGCCACGTGATTGCAGTCTCTGACCGTAATCGCCACCAGGGCCCGGGTACGGGCCCGTTCGATGGCCAGTTCGGCAGCGCGGGTGGCCGTCACCGGGCCGTAGTTCCAACCGCCACTCACCTGGATGACGCCATCCTTCTCCTGCAGGATCTCCAGTGGCGCCCCGGCCTTCACCTGCCCTTCACGGGCCATGTTCGTGTACTGCGGGAAGCGCAGCACCGAGTGCGTGTCGTGACCGAGGAGCCCGGCCTCGACCATGTGATCGGCCACCAGCTGCGCCTCGTCGGCGGGTACTCCGACGTGGGTGAAGAGCTCGCACCCCAGTCTTTTCAGGTCTTCGGCGTGGAATCTCGGCATCGGTGTGGGCTATCCCTGGGCGTCCGGCCCGATCACGAGCAGGGCGTTGGCCACGGGCCGTTCGCCGGTCTGATCAGACGGGCGATTGACGACCTGCCGACCCACAACCATCGTCGTCGATCCGCCGCCATCCAGATTGATCGCCTGGTGCGCATTGAGACGCGATGTCGTAAACAGTGCCATCTGCGTCGACATCAGATCGGCCAGCTCTTCCAGGCTCATGCCGACACTGTGGCCGGGTTGGCGACCGTCGACGGTGACCAGAAACAGCGTCTTTTCATCCCGCGAGAAACCCACAGCCGTACGTGGATGGCGGTCGGTGGCGAAGGTCGCGTTCAGGCTCTCAGCCTCGTGCTCGATGGAGGTCACGCCGTCGCGCACGATCCTGGGGCCACCGCCGATGGCCTCCCGCAGAACCTGGGCGGCAGGCGGCAGCAGCACGTAGAACTGTACTGTATCACCGGGAGCGATGGTCTGCCCCTGGGCGAAGTCGGCGCCGCCGGCCACCAGCCACTGGCGGGTGTTCAGCTTCAGCGGCCACACGCGTCGGCGGACCTGCATCACCCTGGCCGCCACCGTGTCGTTGATCGCGGTGCTCGCCGTATCCAGGCTCTGCAGGAAGAATCCCACCGGCGCCCGTACCGAGTCCGGCCTGGCGTGCCGGTTATAGTAGGTCAGCTCGTCGCTGGCCCGTGGCTCACGATTCAGATGGGACACGCGGAGCACATGGCCGGATTTGGTGATCAGCCCGGCGCGCAGGTCGAAGACACCCGCCACGGGCCGACCGCCGTCGGTCACGGCAAAGGCGGACCGGGGCCGCGGCTCCACCATCAACTCGCCATCGTGGATCTGCAGACCGGAGGTGCGTGTAGGCGTGCCGAAGAAGAAATCGCCGTTGATGGCCGCCAGGGCGCCGGCACCCAGCTCACTCGTCTTCGACACACCGGCCCCGTCGTGGCTGGCTCGAGCCGTTTGCAGACGGACACCTGCGGCCCAGGCCTGTTCGAGGTCGAGCTCGACCACATGGATCGCCCAGGGCCCTTCGATCAGGCGCACGGCATGATGCCATACACCTGGCGCCAGTTGCTGGGTATCAGCAGGTATTGTCGGCCCGCGACAGCCCGTCAGGGCGATGCCGACGAGGCCGGCCAGGATGGAGACGCGACGCAGGAGAGGAGTCAGGTCGGGGAGTCCGGTCACGGTGTCGTGAGGTATGCGTACGGCGCCGACGCGGGGAGCGCGGCGGGACCGTCTCTGGAGGTGGAAAAGTACCGTGCGGCGGTGACGCAGGTCAAGCAGTGGCCAGCGACGCCGACACGAGTCCCTCTCCCGGTTCACTCCCGGTCGAGGCTGAGGCTGCCACCGGGAACCACCGCGTCAAATCCCAGGCGCTCGCGAAGTTCCGTCAGTGCCGCCCCGAGACGCCGCTCCTTGTGCTGGCCGACGCCGTCGAACAGATCCCGCTGCCCGGTTGCCGGGCTGGTCCGCAGGGCCGCCACCTGGATCGATTTGAGGGCCACCCGGCGAACGTGGAGCTCATCGAAGGCGGCCAGGGACGCGGCCCCGATCCGGCGAAAGGCGTCGGTGCTGGCGGGAAGCCGCACCGTTTTCTGCGCCCGACGGTTGTCGGAATAGACCAGCAGCAGACGGACGCCCCGCGCAACCTGTCGAGCCCGGCGCAGCTCGTGCGTGGCCCTGTCCGCCGTCAGCCGCACGGCCTCGTGCAGCAGTGACTCATCGTTGACGTCGGCTCGCAGCACCGTCTCCGCCTCGATGTCAACCGAAGAAGACCGCCGTGGCTCGGAGGCCAGTCCGCGGACGAGGCCGAAAATGCGCCCCCCTTCCTGTTTGCCGAACCGGCGTACAAGGGTTGCTCGGTCGAGGTCGAGCAGCTGGTCGACGCCATCCAGGCCGTACATGTGGGCGCGCTCGCGGCAGGCGCTGGCGAGGCCGGGCAGACTGTCGGCGTCCACGGTGGCCAGCTGCGCCTGCTCCTGTCCGACAGCACAGGTGATCACGCCATCGGGAAGGGCCTGCCGCGCCAGGATCTGCGCCACGACGCGTGAGGCCGACACACCGACGGCCAGCTCCCGCAGCCCGCTGGCCTCTTTCAGCCTTGCCAGGAGACGGGGGCCGATGTCGTCCCAGCCGGTGTCGCGCGAGATCGGCGTGCCGGACAGATCCAGCCAGGCGGCCGTTCTGTCCGCCACCGGCTCGGGAGTCCACTCGTCGTAGACGGCTTTCAGGGTGCCGCGCACGGCGGACTCAACCTTGCCGTCGCGTGGCAGTACGCGGAGGCCTCGGCCTACTTTGCGCCGGGCGACGAACACCGGCATGCCGGGCTCCGCTCCCCGATCGCGGGCACAGCGGGACACGGCGTACAGGGACGCCTTGTGGCTGTCGTCCCGCTGCCGCACCACACCGAAGGGCACCCCCTCCAGGGCCGGCGCCGCCACCTGCAACGCCTGCGCGGCGAACTGGTCGACCTCCACGCGGAGCCACAGTGGCTGCGGCCTGGGGCGTGAACGGCTCATGTCACGCCGCCACCCCGACATCCACGTAGGGGTAGCCCTCGCCGAAACTCTTCTCGAGCCGCTGCGACGCCACTTCCAGATCGACTACGTTCGGCGACCACTCCACCGCCCGGATTCTCTCGGCCACCAGGGAGTACGTGCCCCAGTCTTCCTCGACCCGACCGATCACCTCGAATGGCCCGCCCCCGAGCACGATGTCGGCATGGCGCTCGAACACATCCGGCCACAGGATCACATCCACCGTTTCCGAGCGGTCCTCCAGTGTCAGGAACATCATCGGTTCGCCGGTGCGCTGGACGCGATGCATGCGTTCGGTCACCTGCCGGCCGAAGACCTTCACACGCTGACCCCGGTGCCGTTCCATGTCTCGCATGGGAATGGCCCCCTTCGACGCCGGGTGCAGGTCGAGAATCTCAAGGATGTCCCCTGACAGCATGTAGCCGAGCAGTTCCAGCTCGTTGAGGCATTTCTGCGCCAGATTGTAGTCGCGCAGCAGGCCGCGCGGCACCTCACGCGCCATCTGCTCCAGCACACCCGTGCCCTGGAACAGGCTGCCGCTGCCGCCGGCGTCGGCGCCCTTGACGCTGCGAAACACGTCGTCCAGCAGCCACAGGCTCTCGGGCTGACTCAGGTCGAAGCCGTCGAAGGCGCCCACCAGGATCAGCCGCTCGATCTCCGCCCTGTGGGTGGTGTTGCCGCCGCCGTTGAGCCGCTCGACGAAGTCGACGAGATCCCGAAACGGACCCTCTGTACGCCGCTCGACCTCCACGGCCTGCAGCGTGGCCTGGCGCACACTGCGCACGTGCATCATCCCGGGCCGGATCAGCCGCTCCCGCCCGGCGTATTTCACGCGGGAGTCGTTGATGTCCATCGGCAGGATGCGGCATCCCCAGCGGCGCGCCTCGTTGAGATAGACATCGCGCCGGTAGAACCCGTGGCTGTTGCTGATCACGGCGCTGAGAAACTGGGCCGGGTAGTGGGCCTTGAGGTAGGTGCACTGGAAGGACAGCTGCGCATAGGTGGCCGAGTGGCTCTTGCAGAAACTGAAGCCGGTGAAGGAGCTGACCCGCTCCCACACCTCGCAGGCCTGCTCCCGGTTCAGGCCACTGTGCTGCATGCAGCCCTGCAGAAAGGCGGTAGCCGTGTCCTGCCAGATGGCTTGCTCGGGAGCCCCCTCGTGATGGGAGTTCATCATCTTGCGGATCTTGTCCGCCTGCTTGAAGCTCAAGCCTGCCACCTGGTGGCAGATTTTGGTCACGTCCTCCTGGAAGGCGCAGACGTCGTGGGTCTCGTGCAGGATGGGCTCGAGAGCTGGGTACACGAAGTCCCAGTCCTTCCGGCCCTGTTTGCGCTGGCGCTCCCGGTCGACGAAGGTGGCGGTGTACTTGGAGCCCGCCGGCCGCACGAGGCTGGAGGTGATGGTGATCTCCTCGAAGGTTTCCGCCTGGGCCTTCTTGTTGAGCCGTGTCTGCGCCGGGCTCTCGATGTAGAAGATGCCCTTCGTCCTGCCCTTGCGGATGACGTCCTGCACAGCCGGGTCGGCGTAGCACTTCTCGAGGTCGTGCACGTGCGGGTCGGGCTCTCCCTGCTCCTCCAGCTGGGCCAGCGCGTCGCGCAGCACCGACAGCGAGCCGTTGCCGAGGATGTCGAACTTGATCAGGCCGAGCTCATCGATGCCGTTGTGCATATCGACCTGGGTGATGATGCGGTCCTTTTCTCCCCCCGAACGTTCGCAGGCCACGTGGCGCCGCATCGGCTGGTTGGTGATCAACACGCCTCCCGGATGCTGGCCGAGGAAGCGGGGCTTGCCGCGCACGGTGCCGGCCACCTGCAGGATGCGGCGAATCTCGTCGTCCTCGATGCGTTTCGTCTTTGACTTGTGCGAGTCGAGGATCTCCGTCACCTGCTCGTCGGTGTAGCCGAAGACCTTGGCCGTCTCGCGGAAGGCGGCACGTTCACGGAAGTGATTCGTCGTGCACGTCACCGCCACGTGCTCCTCCCCCCACCGGCTGGCGATGAACTTCTGCACCTCGTCCCGTTCGTCCCAGCCGAAATCCAGATCGGCGTCGGGCGGTGAGGCGCGGTCTTCGTTGAGGAAACGCTGGAAGTAGAGATCGTAACGAATCGGATCGAGATCGCTGACACCGATGTTGTAGAACGTGAGGCTGTTGGCGGCGCTGCCCCGCAGGATGGTACAGTCCGTGGGTCGTCGATAGCCCGATGCCAGCCGCGTGTTGGCCCAGTCGCGGATTTCCTTGACGATGAGGAAGTACGAGGGGTAGCCGAGCTTCTCGATCGTGGCCAGCTCCATCTCCTGGATCTGGCGTGCCTTGGTGTATGTCGGCTGGCCTCCGTAGTTGCGCTCCAGCCCCGCCCGCGCCAGTTGCGCCAGATGGTGCTCCGGCGTCTCCCCCCCCGGCACCTCGATACGTGGCATGATCCACTCCCCGAGATCCAGCTCGATGCCCCCGCAGTCCTCGGCGATGAGCTCGGCGTTGGCCAGGGCCTGTCGATGCGAGGGGAAGGCTTGCTCCATCTCGGCCCCCGGGCGCAGGGCCGCCCCGGGCGCGGCGCACTCCCCCTGGCGCAGGCGGGACACGGTCGAGTTCAGCCCGATGGCGGTCAGCACCTGGTGCGTCGCCCAGTCGCCGCGGTCGAGGAAGTAGCTGTCGTTGGTCGCTACCAGCGGCACCCGCAGCGCCCCGGCCACCGCCTCGACCTGGCGGCTGCGGCGGCGCGTGGCGGCGCTGTGGTTGACCAGTTCGGCGAACAGCCGCGAGCGGTTGGGTGTTGCCGCCAGCACGCCCAGAAGGCCGGGCGACGAGGTCAGCAGCACGAGGTCCGGCCACTCGCGCGCGAACACACTCTCGAAGCGGAAGGTGTCGGCTGACAGATGTCGCTCGGTGAGGATCTGGCACAGGTCGGCGTAGCCCTGGGCGTTGCGGGCGAGCACCACGAGACGCTCACGACCGTGCGAGCCGGCGCCATCGGCCCGAGGCGCCAGATCCGCCGGGTCGATCCCGGTGGTCGTCTCTGAGGACGAGAGGGCGCCGCAGTCGGGCCCCCGGCGAGCTCGCGCCGCCAGCACTTCCCCCTGGCGGGGCTCCGTCAGTTCGGCGCCGAGAATCGGCCGGATGCCCTGCCGCCGGCACTCTTCATAGTGCACGATCAGTCCCGACATCCGGTCGGTGTCCGTCAGTGCCACGGCCGGCATCCCCAGGTCCTTCGCTCTCCCCACGATCTCGGGAACACCGGGGACGCCGGCGTGGAACGAAAATGACGAATGACAGTGCAGGTGGACGAAACTCATGTTCAGGGCCCTCACATGACCTGCACATATGTGTAGTCCTTTGGCAGTACCGGGTCAACAGGATTCTCGCGCGTACGCAGAAAGGGCCCGGACTTCAGCGTTGTGCTGAGGTCCGGGCCCTCCCGGCTTCCGGTAGTGTGCTTCCCTGGTCTGGCGCCTCAGGCAGCGGCCTCCGCCAACTCGAAGCTGCGCTGCTGCAGCCCGGCGGCCACACTGATGGCCTTGCCCCCGGACTTCAGCTCCTTGAGCTCGTCATACATCTCGGCGAGGCTCTCCCGCTTTTTAGATCGCAGGTTGATGAGAGCCCGCACGCGCCCGGCCGCCTGCTGTGAATGCTCTTCCAGATCCGTCACCTGGCGCCGCAGCTGCTCGGCCTGCATCTCCAGCTGGAAGGCGCTCTTGCGCACCTCTCCGAGACGCTGACCGGTGACCAGTGAAGCCGCCACGGTGACCAGCACCAACCCGATGGCGATGAACGGGATGAATCCCATAGTAGTCGTCCTCCTGCTGATACTATCGGCAGAAGGACGGTTTTTCCTAGTGACATATCGCACAACAGGGGATCACCCCCCCAGATCGAGTGCCAGCACCCACATGGGGTTGTTGCCCACGTCGTAGACCTCGAGGGCTTCCAGGTGGCCGGTCTCGTCATCGATGCGGTAGGTGGCCAGCTTGCCCGAGCCCTGTCCGGCGGCGATCAGGTAGGCGCCGTCGGGGTCCAGGGTGAAGGCGCGGGGTGTCGCCTCTGTCGGCGTGTGGCTGATCGCTTCCAGCTCGCCGGTGGAGCCATCGACGGAGAAGGCCGCGATGGAATCGTGCCCTCGATTCGAAGCGTAGACGTATTCGCCTGTCGGCGTGATACGGATCTCCGCCGCGGTGTTCTCTCCCTCGAAGCCGGAAGGCAGCGTCGTCAACGTCTGCACCTCGGACAGCGTACCCTCTTCGGTGTTGACGCTGTAGGTCGTCACACTCGAGCCCTGCTCGTTGACGAAGTAGACCACGTCCATCGCTTCATTGAAGCAGAAGTGCCGGGGACCGACACCTTCGGGCGGCGTCAGCTTGCCTGCGGGGTTGGACGACAGTCGTCCCGTCTTTTCGTCGAAGCGAAACTGGTGTATCAGATTGGGCCCCGCCGTGTGCGGCACGAAGGCGAACCGGTTGGACGGATCGGTCTGGATCGAGTGCGCCCGCTCGGCCGTCTTCAGCGACATCACCGCCGGCGTGCCGACGGAGCCGTCGCGCCGGATAGGATGCACCGCCGCCATTCCGGCCCGGTAGTAGGAGGTGAACAGGAAGCGTCCCGTGCGATCCGTGGAGATGAAAACCGGTTCTGCCTCCAGTGGAGCTGTGCCGAGGGGGGCCAGTCGGCCGCTGGCCTTGTCGAGGCGGAAGGCGGCGGCCTGACGGCCATCGCGCAGAGCCGCGTAGAGGAAGCGCTGTTGCGGGTCGACGCACATGGCGGTGGGGCCGGAGCCGACGGCGACGACGGCGTGGGTGTCGAGAGCGCCGGTTTCCGGATCCATGGAAAAGACATTGACCCGGTCCTCGGAGGCGACGGAAACGTAGACGTAGTAGGGCATCGATGCTCCTTATCTCGGTAGAAGGAGTAAAGATATACGCTGACCGGGATCCGCGCCGCCCCCGGTGCGTCTGCTGTTCCTGGCCTCGCAGTCGACTCGTCACAGGCAGGTTGAACCGACCATGAAGCCCGCTTTTGCGCCACCCTCCTCTGCGCCACTGCCATCCTGACCACGTCAGCCCACGCTCAGTCTCTCCGGCTCGTGGTCGAGAATCACGACTCTCCCGGGCCGGTCCAGGTCGAGGTGGGCGACATCATCAGCATTCAGATTGTCGCCGACTTTCAGGCGCGGCAGGCCTCGGGACTGGCCGCCTATCTCACCGTGCCGGAGGCCGTCTTTCTCGTTGAGGATCTGGGTCCGCCCGGCCAGCAGGGCACCCAGCCCTTTCGGCCGGGTCCGCTGTTCGATGGGGCCGTTCTGCCAACGAACATCCTGCTGCCGGATGACGACGGTGTCGCCGCCGCGATTGCGGGACAACAACTCGATCTGGCGGCCCTGTTCGGTCTCGGCAGTGCCGGTGAGACCGGCGGTGCAGGTGTTGTTGCCACCTTCCGCATGGTGGCTCTCCATCCCGTCGCGGGGGCGGTCATCCGTATCGACGACAGCCCCATCCGCGAAACCAGGGTGGTGCTGTCCGACGGTCGCTCGGAACGCCGCTTCGCCTCGACCCGGGGGGTGGCCATCACCGTCGTCGATCCCGTGGCCACCGCCATCGTCGACAGGCCCTGGGGTCGCCTCAAGACGACAACGGCCCGCTACCTGACTCAGGCAGCGGGGCCGTGGTGATCTCAGACATTCGTCGAGAGTGCTGCTGTCCTGCTCAGCGCTTCTTGCGGCGGCGGGGCGGACGGTAGGTCTTCTTGCCCTGCTGGAATTCGCTCAGTCCGATCTGATGCCCGAGCAACTCCTGGCCATCCAGGTTGGTGATGGCCTCTTTGCCGGCGGACTTGCTGGGCATGTCAACCAGACCACGCCCACGGGTTCTCTGGATCTCCACGGCGGAGACCTTGCCGAAAATCTCGAACAGGTCTCGCAGGTCGTCTTCGGTCGCTTCGGATGCTAGATTGTCTACGGCCAGTCTCATCGATCTCCTTTCCGACGATGTGCTGACGTCGGCGAAATGAAAACAGGGCGACAGCTTGCCGCTGTCGCCCTGTTCGCGTGAGGTGCTTGCTGTCTAGACGACGGACACGTTCTCAGCGGCCGGGCCCTTCTGACCCTGGACGAGATCAAACTCCACGCGCTGACCCTCGGCCAGCGAACGGAAACCCTCGGCCTTGATGGCGCTGTGATGGACGAAAACGTCTCCGGCCTCTCCTTGAATGAACCCGAAGCCCTTGGCGTCGTTGAACCATTTGACGACGCCGGTCTGACGCTCGGACATGAGGTGTACTTCCTTCCCCCTCGGTCGGGGTATTGATAGCGCAGTACGATCGACCGACTGGGGTAGCCAATTCTACTTCAGTACAGTTGATGACGCTGCATCCGATGGTCATGGGAGAATATAAGGGGGCCCTGACAAGTTTTCAAAGGATACTTGCAGGCACTTGCGTGAGACCCCTTGCAGAAGGAGATTCACGTCGACGTCAGAGTGGTGAGGCAGCGGTGCAACGGAATTCCACTCACAGTCGTCAAACCTCCTGCAACCGGTAGCACCTCAAATCCAATGTTCGGTGGCCACGGCACAGGCGGCTTTGTCCGCACACGGATACCTCCGGTGGAGCGGGCCCTGTCGTGGCTTGTTCTCGGGCTCGTCGGCATCACCGGTGGGGCGGTCTACCTGTCCGGCCAGACCTACGACGAGTCGCTCTTCGGCCTCGATCCGGCCTCGCTGGCCAGCGTCACGCCCGCCCGCTTGCCGGTCAACACGATCGTTGTTGTCCCGGCGGGGCCGACCCGGGTCGGCGCCCGTCCCCGGCAGACCGACGGCGCTGCGGGAGTCCTCGCCTCGGTGAGCCTCCCGGGATGGCGGACCCTGGGTGACGTCGAAGGGTTCTCCCCGACCAACCTGTACGAGAAGATCAACGGCCGCGCCGAACAGTACATCTCCTACGACTTCGTCGGTCTGACGTATCGGGGGTTGGCCACGGACGACGGGACTCGGTTCATCGACGTCTACGTCTACGACATGGGCACGCCCGAAGGTGCTTTCGGCATCTACTCTGTCGAACGGGATCCTGATGCCGAGGGGCTGCCTCTTGGGCGTCGTGGATATCGCTCGGGATCCAGTTTCTTCCTCTGGCACGGCACCTACTACATGCAGGTTCTGGCCTCCGATGCCGACGATGCCCTGACGGCGCAGACACGGCGCGTCGTCGAGGACCTGCTGCAGTCCCTGCCGGATGCCGGCTCCACCGTGCCCGGCCTGGCCCTTCTGTCAGCGGCTGGCCTGGTCGCCGACAGCGAGAAGTACTACGCCAACAACGCCCTCGGCTTCGGCTTCCTGACGCACACGTGGTCCGCCGACTACCAGGTGGATGACGTGCGCGTCACCGTCTTTGTCTCGACCCAGGCCGATGATGCCGGCGCCGACGCGGTCGTGGCCGGGTACCGGTCTTACCTCGACGACTTCGGCGCCAAGATCACCGTTAGTCCTGGACCGGGCGGGACGGGGGAATCGCTCTTCGGCGACATGGACGGCTACTATGACGTCATTCTGCGCCAGGGCTCCCGCGTCGCCGGCGCGGCGTTGCTCGAGGACCGCGCCCTCGCCGAGCACGTCGCTGCCCGGCTGTTGCCGGCCATGGTCACCGATGGCCGGGACGGAGACGGATGACAGAGCCAGACGACAGCATCCCGCGCCGCCGGGCCCTCCGTCAGCTGGCCGCCGCCGGAGCCGCCATCGGCGCCGCCGGTCTGGGCGCCTGGAGGCTCTTCGACGCGAGGAAGGGCGACCGCTACTTCCGTGAAATCCGGCATTCAGATGCCAGGATCCTGCCTTCTTTTGCCGTGAATCGCGGCACCGACCCGGTGACCATGGCCATCGCCCGCGGCACCGACCCGACCGCCCTCGTGCGCGGCGCCTTCGGTGAACTGGGGGGCCTGGATCGATTCATCAGTAAGGGGGATGTGGTCCTCATCAAGCCGAACGTCGCGTTCGATCGACCTGCCGCCCTTGGAGCCACAACCCATCCAGACGTGTTGAAGGCCGTCGCGGCCGCCGTGCGTGACGCCGGCGCCGCCCGCATCCTCATCGCCGACAATCCCATCAATCAGCCCGAGGGATGCTTCTTCAAATCCGGCATCACCGCGGCCGCCGGGCAGGTCGGCGCGGATCTCGTACTGCCGCGACCTTCGGCCTTCGCGCCGGTGCGCATCGATGGCGAGGTGCTGTCCACGTGGCCCATGTTCTACGAACCCTTTGCCCAGGCAGACAAGGTCATCGGCATCGCCCCGCTCAAGGATCACAACCTTTGCTCGGCGTCGATGACGATGAAAAACTGGTACGGCATGCTCGGCGGCCGACGCAACCAGTTCCATCAGCGCATCCATGGCATCGTTGCCGACTTCCCCCACATGGTTAAGCCCACCCTGGCCATCCTCGATGCAACACGGATCCTGATGCGCAACGGCCCTACCGGCGGCAGTCTGGGGGATGTAAAACGGGGAGACACCCTCGTGGTCGGCACCGACATGCTCGCCGTCGACGCCTTCGGCTATGGCCTGCTCGACCGCGGACCGGACGGACCGGAATACCTGCACCGTGCCGCCGCCCGCAGCCTGGGCAGCACGAAGTGGAAAGAGGCCAACTGGCGGGAGATCGCCGTCTGATGCGCATCACCCGGGCCAGGGTTGTGTCGCAGGTCTTCTTCATGGGCCTGTTTCTCTTCTTCGCCTTCGTCACGCAGTTCGGCTACCTCAAGGGCTACCCCGTGTCGCTCTTTCTCGAGGCCGACCCGCTGGTTGCCATCGCCACCGCCATGACGACGCACACGCTCTACCGCGGGCTGCTGTGGTCGCTGGTCGTGCTGCTGCCGACATTGCTGCTGGGGCGCGTGTTCTGCAACTGGATCTGTCCGTACGGGATCCTGCACCAGTTCACCGGCTGGCTCTTCAACCGGCGCAATCCGGCCGAACAGATCGACAGCAACCGCTACCGACGTCTGTTCTCGCTGAAGTACTACCTCCTCATCGGTACGCTGATGATGGCTGCCTTCGGCAGTCTGCAGATCGGCCTGCTCGACCCCATCAGCCTGCTCTACCGCTCCTTCACGGTCGCCGTTCTGCCGGGCATCGACATGCCCACCGAGTGGATCTACGTACGCCCCCATGTCCATCGACTCGCCTGGGTCGTCGGCCTGCTGCTCGTTTTCCTCATCGGCATGAACCTGGTGATCCCGCGGTTCTTCTGCCGGGCGCTCTGCCCCCTTGGCGCCACCCTCGGCATCCTGTCCCGTTTCAGCCTGTTTCGCATCGAGCGCAGCATCGACGCCTGTATCGACTGCGATCTCTGTCTGCAGCGTTGCGAAGGGGCTTCCGACCCGCATACGAACCTGCGCAAGTCTGAGTGCTTCGTCTGCTTCAACTGCATCGACGATTGCCCTCACGATGCTCTCAGCTTTGCCTTCGCCGCGCCGGTGGAACATCAGGTCACCTGGCCCGATGTCGACCGGCGCAAGGCGGTCCTGGCCGGTCTTGTGGGCCTGTTCACTTTCTCCTTTTCACGCCGCTCCGGCGACCTCGACAAGAACTTTCAGAAGGAAGTGATTCGGCCCCCGGGCTCGGTGGCCGAGACAGCGTTTCTCGAGCGCTGCATCAAGTGTGACCAGTGCCTCCGCGTGTGTCCCACCAACGTCCTGCAGCCCGCCTGGTTTGAATCTGGCATCGAGGGTGTGTGGACACCTGTGATGAATATGCGCATGGGTTACTGTGAGCTGAACTGCACGCTCTGCGGTCAGGTCTGCCCCACGGGGGCCATTCAGAAGATCTCCATCGAGCAGAAACTGGGGATCGCCGGTTTCGAAGACCTGGGGGCGGTGAAGACGGGCACCGCCTTCTACGACCGGGGTCGGTGCCTGCCCTGGGCCATGGACACGGCCTGCGTCGTCTGTGAGGAGGTCTGCCCCACCTCACCGAAAGCGATCTACTCACGACAGGTGGAGGTAACGACGAGGTACGGCGAGCAGTTGCGTCTGCGCCAGCCCTATGTCGATCCTGAGGTGTGCATCGGCTGCGGTATCTGCGAGCATGAGTGTCCGGTGCGCGACCACCGCGCCATCCGAGTGACCGCCGTAGGAGAAACCCGCTCTGTCGATCGAACACTACTGCTCAGCCTGGTGGAAGGTGACGGTGAGAACAACGCCAGGCTGGCTGGAAACCCCGAAATCGCCGAACGTCACACAGGTGCATAGCCACGCCAAACACATGGAGCCCTTCGATGTCTGATCATAGTAGTCTGCCGAATCGCGCCGTCTCCCGCCGGGGTTTTCTCTCGACCGCCGGTGCTGCCGCTGCAGGGGCGGCTCTGGGACCGGCCGCCGCCGCTGTCGATGCAGCCGACAGGACCGTGCCGGTTGCCACGCTTGGCAAGACCGGCGAAAAAGTCTCGGTGCTGTCCGCCGGTACAGCTTTCAACATCACGCCCATCACCATGCGCGCCTTCGACGTCGAGGGCATCCGCTATATCGATACGGCACAGAGCTACAACAAGGGCAATTCCGAGAAGGCGGTGGGAGACTGGTTCGAGAAGAGTGGCAAACGTGACCAGACCTTTCTCGTCACCAAGTGCGGCAACCACGACCCGGTGGCCTGGACCGCGGCCCTGTCCGGCAGCCTGGAGAGCCTGAAGACGGATCGCGTCGATCTCTACTTCATGCACAACCTGAAGAACCCCGATCTCCTCACCGCCGACATGAAGGCTGCCCAACAACGGCTGAAGAAAGAGAACAAGATCCGCTTCTTCGGCTTCTCGTCACATGACAAGCGCGTCATCGAGCTGCTCGAACGCGCACCCGAGGTGGGCTACGTCGATGCGATCATGTTCCGCTACAGCTTCCGCGACTTCGGCAACGAGCGGATGAAAGCGGCCATCGACAAGTGCCATGCTGCCGGGATCGGCCTGATCGCCATGAAGACTCAGGGCGGACGCGGGGGTGGTGCGGAGCCGACCGAGTGGCCCGGTTTCAACCGGCACCAGGCGGCCCTCAAGGCGATGTGGCAGGACGAGCGCATCACAGCCTGCTGCTCGGAGATGTCCAGCATCCAGCATGTGCGCGAGAATGCTGATGCCGCCCGCAAGGGTCCGCGCATGGGCTGGCTCGAACGGCAGCACGAGGGCGAGCTTCTGCGACAGCACGCCGAGGCCACCAGTCATCTGGTTTGTCGTGGCTGCAGCCACCTCTGCGAATCGCGCGTCGATGCCGATACAGCCGTAGGTGATATCCTCCGCTTCCGTATGTACCACGACGAATATGGCAAGCGACGCGATGCCCGACGTCTGTTCCGGGACCTTCCTGAAGCTCAGCGCCAGATCAGCAACGTCGATTTCGCCGCCGCCGAAGCGGCCTGTCCTCATGGACTGGCCATCGGCAGCATGATGCGGGATGCTGACAGCAAGCTGTCTGACAGCAAGCTGTCTTGAAGAAAGTGCCCATGCCCCAGTTCCTGTGCACCGTCACAATCGTCCTCGTCCTGCTCGTCGGAGCCTGTACTCAACCGCAGCCATCGGTGGGTGTCGCCGCCAGGGTGGGCACGCAGCAGATCACCCTCGAACAGGTGGATGCGCAGATACAGAAGGCGGAGCCCGATGCCTGGCAGTCTCTGTTCGAGGCCCGCCAGCGGGCGCTTGGATTCCTGCTCGATGAGCAACTGCTCAACGCCGAGGCCGGCAGGCATGGGATCGACGTGGACTCGCTCATCGCCCGGGAGATCACCGCCAACGTGCCCCCGGTCAGTGACGCCGATGTGGAGATCTTCTTTGCGCAGAACCAGCAGCGCATGGGAGAGCAGTCGTTCGAGTCGATGCAGGATCGCATCCGCGACTATATGGTGGCCGGCAACTACCGGCAGACCCAGCGGGAGTATCTTGTCGGCCTGCGCCAGCAGGCCGGCGTCGAGATCCTTCTCGAACCACCCCGGGCCCGGATCGAGGTCGCCGACGACGAGCCGGCCAGGGGTCCCGCCGACGCCCCGATCGTCGTCGTCGAGTATTCAGACTACGAGTGTCCGTATTGCAGTCGGGCGCAACCCTCGGTGCAGCAGGTCCTGCAGACCTACGGTGACCGGGTTCGCCTCGTCTACCGCGACTTTCCTCTGAACATCCACGAAAACGCGCATCTGGCCGCCCAGGCCGGTCACTGCGCCCGCGAGCAGGGCAAGTTCTGGGAATACCACGATCTGCTCTACGAAAACGCCCGAGCCCTGCGGCCGGCAGACCTGCAGCGCTACGCCGAGGATCTCGATCTCGATCCGGCGCTTTTTTCAGAGTGCATCGAGTCGGGACGGTACGCCGGGCAGGTTGACGCCGATCTGGCGTCGGGGCAGCAGCACGGCGTCAGTGGCACACCGGCCTTCTTCATCAACGGCCGGATGCTCTCCGGCGCCCAGCCCTTCGCCGCCTTCAAAAAGATCATCGACGAGGAGCTCGAAAGCATCGGTCGCGCCAATCTGTAACCCCACGCAATCTGCCCGCAGTCTTCTCCCTTCACCAGGTGCGGATTTCGGGTTGGTCAGTCGGGTCGGGGCGAGGGTGTAGGGGGCATTACGCCGGCACGGGTCCTCTCCCGACTCAGAATCCCTCCGAGACCCGACGCAGTCGGGGCTCGGCACGGGCACCCATATGCCTTCAGCCGTACCCAGATAGACCGCCACTCCGGCGTACGTCCCCGTAACCCTCGCCCGGACCCGTCCACAGGCCTACATCCGCACCGTCACCGCGCGCTCTGGACACTTCCACTCGCAGATCCCGCAGCCGACACAGGCGCTCAAGACCTGCACTGTGCCGCCGCTGTCATCGATCCGCATCGCCTGCTCTCCGTAGGGACACAGATCCACGCACACGCGGCAGTCCTCGCCCTGGGAGCGCCGGCAGGCGGCCAGGTCGACCACTGCCAGACCCATGCGGATGTCCTGGCGCGCCACGGGCTGCAGGGCGCCGCTCGGACAGGCCTGCATGCACTCCAGCCCATCACACACCAGGCAGGGCTGCGAACGCGCCTCGATGAAGGGCGTGCCATTCTGCTCGTCCGACTCGCCCTTTATGTGCTTGATCGCCTGCGCCGGACAGACATCGACGCAGTTGCCGCAGCGATAACAGGTTTCGAGCAATCGTGCTTCGGGGATCGCCCCGGGGGGGCGCAGTCTGGTGCGGGGCAGCTCGGGCCGGGCGACCGGGAGCCGCTCTTCGAGAATGTCTGCCGCCTGATCGAGTGTCTTGTCGACGAGCTGACGGAAGAAATCGCGTCTGCTGTTGCTCATCCGGAACGTTCTTCGCCCGCCCGCTCCGTCAGGCCTTCCACCTGCTTCGTCAGCTGCTCGACTCGCCGCCGCAGAATTCCCAGGACGCGTCGCGTGTCTGCGGGAATCTCGAGGCACCGCTCGCACACGGTGCGCGTCGCCAGGCTGTTGTGTCCGGGGTAATCGTAACGTTCGCCGCAGGTACGACACAGGCGGCGTCCATCGGCAGCGGGCTTGGCCAAGGCGCTACTCCTCCATGCCATCGGAACAGTGGTAGTCGGGGTCCCTCAGCTCATGCATTCCTTCACAAGGCGTCGCACCTCCCCCTTCACGAGACTCGCGTAGCTCTTGCTCAGCTTGCGGACATCGTCCCGCTTCAGCTGCAACACGGACAGGGCGGCGCGGTTGTACTCGACGGCCTCGTCCTCCACCAGGCCCATTCCCATCTCCTTGGCGATGCCGTCGGCGGCGTGGACCAGGGACGCCAGTGGTGATGGTCGTTCACCGAGTACGTGGTGCAGGCCGACGGCGCGCATCAGATCGTTGGGCATGTCGGATCGGCGCAACAGCAGCTCGCCGATCCACTCGTGGCTGATGGCCCCGCCCAGGTCGGCCTCGGCCTTGGCGAAGGATGTCTTGCTGTCCATGGTCCGCAGGATCCGCTCGAACCAGTCGTGGAAGAAGAACCCCTGCACGACCTTGCCGCAGTCGTGCAGCAGCGCCGCCATCCAGTAGTCGTTGAAAGGCACCTTTTCCTCGAGGCCGGCCGTGGAGTCTTCCACGAGGCGATCGGCGATCATGGCCACGGCCACCGAGTGCGCCCAGAAGCGTTCGATGTCGAAGTCGTTGTCGTCGGGACGGACGAAGGTGTTGATCAGGGCGATCTGCTGAGCGATGGCGCCCACCTTCTTGACACCGAGACGGACCACGGCTTCCTGCAACGTCCACCGTTGACCGCTGCGCGCAGTTCCCATGAAATACGGGGAGTTGGCTACCTGCATGACCTTGAGCACGATGGCTGTGTCCCGCATCAACAGCTCTTCGAGCTGGGCCACAGTGGCCCGCGGATCGCTGACGACGCGCATGATGTGCATGATGATGGCCGGCAGCGTCGGCAGCGTGTCGAGCCGCTCGAGACGATCCTTGACCCGTTGCTCGAGCCCGCCGTCCTCTTCGTTGAGCATGCCCTCGAGATCAACCTCGGACAGAGCTTCACCGATGACTCTCTGCAGTGAGTCATCGCCACTGGCGAAGGCCAGCTCCCAGGCGCAGACGAAGACGTTGGCCATGCCCCCGACGCTCTCCCGTTGATCATTGGCTTCGTGCCCGGGAAGCAGGAGGAACAGAGGGATCGTGCCGGCCAGGGTCAGCGCCGGGACCGTCGTAGGCGCGCTCACTGTGATGTTCTGGATGACGAGGACGCAACGGATCCGGCGACCGTGGCGGCGGATGGCCCGGCAGCCTGGATGAAATCGGCGGCCGGCTCGACGGTGAAGCCATACCGATAGTTGAGCAACAGGGTGAGGAACTTGGCCAGCGTTCGCTGGGCCTTCCCCTCCTGAGCCACGATCAGAGCAAAGAACTCTTTCTCGGTCTCTGTGGTTTCCTCTGCCATAGATGCGGTCAAGGTCGTGGTTTTCGAGACTGGCCGAAAGGGCGCTCTCCCGGGCACTTCTTACGGAATGGACGCGTGACTATACTATCGCTCTCGTGTACTATCCCAAATCCAGACGCCATCGACCACCTCGACATCCCGGAAACAGACGGTGACCCACGTCCTCTTCGTCGGCCTCGGCGGCTTTGCCGGTGCCACCTGCCGCTACCTCGTCAGCGGTGCCGTGCAGCGCCTGGTGCCTCTCGCCGTCGTGCCCTGGGGTACGCTGGTCGTCAACGTGACCGGTTGTGCTCTCATCGGCGGCCTGGCGGCCATCGCCGAGTCCCGCGCCATCCTCAGCGACTCGATCCGGCTCTTCGTCTTCACCGGAGTCCTGGGGGGGTTTACCACCTTTTCCGCGTTCTCCCTCGAGACATTACGTCTGGTCCGCGACGGCGAGGCCCTGCTGGCGGCCGCCCACGCAGGCCTCCACGTGGTGCTCTGCCTGATCGCCGTGGCTGCCGGTGACGCTCTGTTCCGGATGCTGCTGCGATGAGCTGGATCTGTCTCGCCCTGCTGCTGGGCACGCTGCCCGTTGCCGCATCCGGTACGGTCGAGCGGATCGCCTTCGGCTCCTGCAACAGGCACGACGGTGAACAGCCGATATGGCAGGCCATCCAGCGGGTGGCGCCGGATGTCTGGATCTGGACCGGAGACATCGTCTACGGCGACACGGAGGACATGCTGCTGCTGCGCTCGAAGTACGCGGCCCAGAAAGTACAGCCCGACTACGCCGCACTCGCCGCCAGCTGCGCTGTGATCGGCGTCTGGGACGACCATGATTATGGCCTGAACAATGGCGGCAAGGAGTACCCGCGGCGAGCCGAAAGTCAACAGGTCCTGCTCGACTTCCTCGATGTACCCACCGATTCGCCCCGGCGATCTCGGGCCGGTGCCTATGCCAGTCACATCTACGGGAGCGGTGATCGACAGGTCCGTGTCATCCTGCTCGATGCCCGCTATCACCGCGATCCGCCAGGCCAGTCGGCCGATGTGCTGGGTGCTGAACAGTGGAGCTGGCTCGAACAGCAGCTGACCACGTCGCAGGCCAGATTGAACATCATCGTCTCCGGTATCCAGGTCCTGTCTGCGGAGCACCCGTACGAGAAGTGGGCAAACTTTCCACAGTCTCGTCAGCGGCTGCTGGACCTGGTGCGCAGCAGCAGCGCCCGGGGCGTTCTGTTTCTCAGTGGCGACCGCCACCTGGCCGAGATCTCGCGCCTGGAGAGCACCGACCACGAGCCCCTCTACGACGTCACCTCGAGTGGACTGACCCACGCCTACACCAGCTATCCCGGGGAGCCCAACAGCCTGCGCCTGGGCGACGTCTACCATCGGTTGAACTTCGGCCTGCTCGCCATCGACTGGCACACCGAACCGGCGGTTGTCGATCTCGAGATCTGCGACGTCCACGGCGCCGTCGTGCGTTCTGAGCGCCTGTACGCACCGGCGCGTACCGCCCGTTGATCACCATCGACGACATCGCCGCCGGCCTGGCGGGACGGTCTCCGGAGCGGGTCGATCCTGGCACTGAGGGTGACGCCGCTGTGGCCGTCATCCTGCACGAAGCAGCCGGCGACACCAGATTGCTCATCATCGAGCGTGCCCGGCACGACGGCGACCCGTGGTCGGGTGACCTCGCCTTCCCCGGTGGCCGAATCGATCCCGGGGATGCCGACGAACAGGCAGCCGCCACACGCGAGACCTTCGAAGAGGTGGGCCTGGACCTGTCCGGGGCGCGCTTTCTCGGCCGCCTCGATGATCGACCGGCCCGCATTCTGCCCATGACGATCAGCGCCTTCGTCTACGCTGTGAGCGATGCCCCCGATCTGACGCTGTCGGACGAGGTATTCGATGCCTTCTGGGTTCCCGTCGCCCATCTGCTCGACGACACGAGACACTGCCGGCACGAGTTGCAGAACGACTCCGACCTCCGGCGCTTCCCCGCCATTGACCTTCTCGGTCCAGGCAAGCCATTGCTCTGGGGCGTCACCTACTTCTTCCTTTGTGCGCTGCTGCGCGACGTCGGCCACGAACTGCCGTCGTCCGCGCCGGCCTGATCCACACTCACCTATCCGGGATCCAGACCATGCCCACCGAACCCATCACTCTCGGCAGTCGTCGCGAACTCTTCATCGACGGCTTCCTCATCGATCGTCTCGACGGGACCCGTCAACGTCTGCATCAGCCGGAGCGGCGCGGCTATGTGCTCGAGGTACAGCCGCCGAACGAAAACGCCTGCACCGCCTGCTACAACCTGGTCGACGACGGTGATGGCGGTCTCTTCCTCTACTATCGTGGCTTCTATCCCATCGGCGAGGCCTACGCCGACCACCACGAGCGGCAGACCTGCAATGTCGCTCTGAGCTACGATGGGGTACACTTCCACCGACCCCGGCTGGGTCTGTTCCCGGAGGCGGTCGGGGGTGAGGGTGGCATCGCCCCGAACACTGTCTGGCATGGCTACGAGGCGCACAACTTCTGCGTCTGCCTCGATCGCAACCCGAAGGCCGACCCGGAGGCGCGCTTCAAGGCCGTGGGCGGCGGCGCCAAGAATCGTCTCTATGGCTTCCGCTCGGCCGACGGCATCCACTGGGAGCGCCTGCAGGCCGACCCCCTCGCGGTGGAGGGCGCCTTCGACTCCGTCAACGTGCCTCTGTGGGACGCCCACGCCGGCTGCTACCGTTTGTTCAGCCGCTTTTTCTATGAGCAGGACGGGAAGCGCATTCGGGCCATTCAGAGCTGCACCTCCGATGACTTCGTGCACTGGACGAAACCGGAACCCCACCACTACGACGACGGTGTGCCGCTGGAGCAGTTCTACACCAACGCCACCGTTCCCTGTCCCGGGGCGGAGCACATCCTGCTGTCCTTCCCCATGCGCTTCCTGCCGGAGCGCACCCTCGACACGGAGGGTATGGACTATCCCCAGGACGGCCTGTCCGATGCGGTCTTCATGAGCAGCCGCGACGGAGTCCATTGGGACCGTACCTTCCGCCAGGCCTGGCTGCGCCCCGGGCGCGAGCAGCGCAACTGGACCCATCGCAACCAGACCACCGCCGTGGGCATCATCGATACGGGTGAGGGCGAGTGGTCCATGTATATGGCCGAACACTACGGCTGGAACGACAACCGCCTGCGTCGTGTCACCGTCCGGCCCTGGGGCTTCGCCTCGGTGTGTGCCGATGTGGTCGGGGAAGCCCTGACGAAACCCTTCACCTTTGAAGGCGATCGCCTGCTGCTCAACTACGCCACCTCCGCCGCCGGCTCGGTGCGCATCGAAGTCCAGGAGGCAGACGGCTCGCCCATTCCCGGATTCACCCTCGACGCGGCTCAACCCCTGTACGGTGACCAGATCGAGGACGCGGCTCGCTGGCAGGACGGCGCGGATGTATCCGGCCTTCAGGGACGTGTCGTGCGCCTGCGCCTCGCTCTCGAAGACGCCGACCTGTTCTCCCTGCGATTTGCCTGAGGCCGAAAGCGGAGGCTTCCGGCCTCTCGGGCAAATCCGCCTGCAACGGGCCCGGTTCGTCGCCCGTCCGAACCGGTTTCTGATCCATGGCCGTCTGCGTTCAGGGGAACTCATCGAGGCCTTTCTGCCGAACCCGGGGCGCATGGACGAGATGCTCTTCCCGGACACGGAACTTACCGTGACCCGGGCGGTTCCCGGTCCGACGCGACGCACCGAATGGACCTGTGTCGGCCTCGAGCTCAACGGCGAGCCCATCTTCCTCGATACGCACCGCACCAATGCGGTGGCCCGGCACCTCATCGAGGCGCGGCGCATTCCGTCTCTGCGCGGCTGGCGTATCGCCGGCGCCGAGGTCACCGTGGGCCGCAGCCGCTTCGACTTCCTCCTCGAGCGTGGTCGTCAGCGACTGTGGCTGGAGGTGAAGTCCTGCACCCTCTTCGGCAACGGCAGTGCCATGTTTCCCGACGCGGTCACCGAACGCGGCCGGCGCCACCTGGAGGAACTGGCTCACCTGCGGCAGGCCGGCAACCTGCGCCCCGTCGTTCTCTTCATCGTGCACTCCCTCAAGCCGCGCTGGTTCCTGCCCGATTACCATACCGACCTGGCTTTCAGCCGCACCTTCCTCGCAGTGAAGCCCCACGTACGCGTGCTGCCTGTCGCCGTCGGCTGGAACCGGGACTTCTCGCTGCAGGATGAGACCCGCCTGCTGCGGATTCCCTGGCGCCACCTGCGACGGGAAGCCGAGGATCGCGGCGCTTATCTCTTCCTCCTGCGCCTGGCGGCGAAGCGGCGGCTGCAGATTGGCCACTTCGGCGAGTTCACCTTCGAAGCCGGCTGGTACATCTACGTCGGCTCGGCCATGGCCGGCCTGACGGCCCGACTGCGGCGTCACCAGCGTCTCCGCAAGAAGCGCCGCTGGCATATCGACTACCTGCGTCAGGCGGCTGCCGAGGTCGTCCCCCTGCCGATCCGTTCCTCCCAGCGTCAGGAGTGCGACCTGGCTGCCGACGTGGACCGTCTGTATCCCCTTGCCCTGCCCGGGTTCGGTGCCTCCGACTGCAGCTGCCCGGGGCATCTTTTCGGTGCCGGGGAGGCAGCGCCGCTCGATGACCCTGAATTCCATGCCCTGCTGCAGCGATACCGAATGCCGAGTATACTTGCGCCGTGAACTACGATCCCGTCACCAGCGGACTGGCCCGCGTCCAGTCAGAGAGCCACATACCGGCCAGCACCTGGCGCCAGTGGTGTGATCGGCTCGACATCGATCCCGCTCTCGCCGTCGAGCTGTGGGATGACGTCTGTCACCCCATGATGCTGGCCTCGGGCAAGGCGCCGGACCTGGCCCTCATCCTGCAGCTGCGAGCCGCCCGTCCGGAGATTTACATCGACGACTTTCGTGACGAGCTGCCCGCCGTCCTGCTGTCGACGACGTTGTGCGATGGTCTGCACGAAGAGGGCCGTGGGGTTGTGCGCGGCGCCCTGCTGCGGCTCTACCGGTTTCTCGGCGTCAAGACGGGTGAACCCGTGGGTCAGAGCTTCTGCGTCCACGCCGGCAACCTGGCCCTGCTCGAAGGGGTACTCCCCGACGACCTCACGCTGCCGAAGCTGGTCAAGGTGCTCTGCGCCGAAAAAGGCAGCCTCGAGGATCTCTGTCGACTTGGACGACGAGGGCTGGGCGAGGACGATCGCGGAATTGCCGTAGCTGCCGCCCTCGACGCCGGACTGGAACTGCTCCACCCCCAGCCACCACCGCCACCCTCAGAGACCGATGCGGACGAGGTCGATGACGAGGACGAAGTGGACGACGATGAGGTGGAGGATGATGAGGTGGACGATGATGAGGTGGATGACGACGAAGCTGAAGATGACGAGGACGAGGACGACGACGACGGGGATACGCCCCAGGCGGCTGAACCCGGGCCGCAGGAGCTGTACATCCGCACGCTGCGCGACGCTCTCACGATCGTGTACGCCGACGAGTCCATCGCCGACCCGAAAGAACGGGACGCGAGAATGCAGACGATCGAGGGCTTCAACCCTCTCGGCTCCCGCATCCCGACGATGGAGGAAGCCAAACGCATGAGCGAGCGCGTCGTCATCGGCGGCGAGGGACGGCAGCGCGCTCTGCAGGGAAGAGGTGGTGGTGGTGGCGCCCCCCGGGCCACCTCAGCGGGTGGCGGCAGGGCTTCGGTTCGGCCACCCTCGGCATCGGGCGGCGGCTCCACCGCTTCGGTCATCCGACCGACCAGCGCCTCGGCGAAGGCGAGCCCGGCCGGCGGGGCCAAACCTGCATCTGACGCGGCCGCCGAATCCGAAGCGCCGTCGTCAGACGAGCCGGCGCCGCCAGCACCGGATGCCGATGGCAAACTGCCCGTACCGATGATCAGCAGAAACGAGCTGGACGAGGCAGTCGACAAGGTGGCCACCGGAATCAACAAGGTCCGCGAACTGGACGAGCGGCTGTATCTCCTGTTTTGTGAACCGGAGCACGACCTCGACAGCCCCCAAACTCTGGCCGAAGACCTGGTGACGGCGGACTCGTCGGCCGAACAGGCCGGTGTCGCCCTGCGACTGGCGGCTCAACAGCAGCGCGTGAGATCGATACTCGATCTGCCGCCCGACCGACGACTGAAGGATCGCCGCTTCGACCTGGAGGCGGAGGCCTGGCTGAACACGATCGCCAACTATCGCCGCAGCTTCGACACCGACAGCCGTCAGCTCATCTCCCTGCCGAGGGTGCTCGACTTTGCGGCTGGCGCCCTGGTCCGCATCGAGGCGCTGCGGGCGGCCGTCGAAATCGTTCGTGATGCCGAGTCCGCCGAGGAAGCGACGGTCGTCGCCGTGTCGCAGTGTTACGAAACGTTGCTCAGTGACGTCACCTTCCTCGCCGACAGTGAGGTCATCGCCGCCGCTCGCCAGCGAGCCGACACCGATGCTGAGACCGTACTGGCGGCTGTCGCCGCCGATGCCTGGATCGACAAGGTGCGCGCCGCCGCTTTCGACTGGGTAGACACGGTCACCGAGAGCGGCGCCATCGAATCGCTGGATGCCCTGACCGCCTTCCTCGACGAGACACCGCTGGCGCTGGACTCGCCGGGAGAGGGAGAGTTTCCCGGTGCGTTCCCCGACGAGCTGGCTGCTGACACCGCCCTGGGTGAGATCGTCGACGCCACGCGGACCCATGTAGTGCGCGCCGCCTGGAAGGCTCTGCTCGTCGAGCATCACCCCCGTAAAACGGTGGACAAGCTCGACAGCGATCTGCGGCGCCGGCTGCGCGGCCACGCCCGCATCACGCCGCGGCGGGAACGACACCAGCGGAATCCCCGGGTCGCCCTGCCGGTGGCCAGCCTCGAACGGCTGTCCGGCAACCCCGAGCTCAGCCACTACTTCGTCCGCCTCAGCACCGACGGCAAGCTGCTGTTCCTCGAAGACTACGAGGACGGTTCGTACATCGATCTGTACGAGCTCCAGGAAAGCACGAAGCGGCAGATGCACGCACGCGCCCGGGAACGGGCCCGCGACGGCGCCACGGGAGAATTGCAGACCGGGTCCAGCTACCTGCTGACCGTGGGCCGCACGAAGAATCCGTTCGCCTCGTCCGAACAGGACGTGCTGGCCGCCTGCGTCGTCGACGACGAGGGCGAACGCGTGACCTTCGACCCCTCCTGAGTTTCCCCCTCAGCCCTGCTCGGGGCCCGAGTTCCCCGGGGGAACCGTGCTGTCATCGGCGCGTCTTAGCCTTCGTAACCTGTTGTTTTTGCACGTGATGCACATCACGTCCGCGACGTGACCGCGGTCACGCCGGGTTTCGGCCTTCCTACCGATCCTAGGTATGAGTGCCCTGAACTTGGAGACTTGACTGTTGCTGACAACGATATCCATGATCGCCGCCCTGGTAGCCCTGGCGGCGGTGGTCGTGGTCAAGATCCTGACGGTGGAGTTGCTCGCCGCCCATCACCGACGTTTTGCCCGGCTGCAGGACCAGCTGGACGCGGTGCGCTGTGACCTTCGCGCCGAGTTGAACAGGCACGGTCGCGTGGAACACGAATGGCGTGGACTGGAGCACAAGCGCCATCGTGTCAACGTACGCACCGCCCACGCCAGCGAGGAGATCGGACTCTACGAATTCGACGACTCGTGCCGCACGGCACACTTCGATCTGCTCACCAGCCACGTGGTGGAACGCTGATCTGAGTGGTCCATGGCCAGTCTGGCCATGAGGCCCCCCCTGCCGTAGTCTACCCTCTCCGCCAGTGCTCCAGCGACTGCACAATCCGAGGGGGATCTCTTGATTGGTCTGACCGGCGCTGACCGCCCCAACATCATTTTCATCATCACCGACCAGCAGCGCTTCGACACGATCAACGCTCTGGGCTACGGCTACGTTGACACGCCAAACCTCGACCGTCTCGTGCACAGCGGCGTCACCTTCACCGACTGTCACGTCACCGCCGCCTCCTGCGCCCCCTCCCGGGCCAGCCTGTTCACCGGCTACTACCCGCACACCACCGGCATCCTGAAGAACGCCGACGCCTGGAACCACTCCTGGATCGAACAGCTGCGCGACAGCGGTTACCGCACGATCAACGTCGGCAAGATGCACAGCTATCCGTACCACACACCCCTCGGTTTCGAGGAGCGCTACGTCGTCGAGAACAAGGACCGCTATCTGGAAGAGCGCTACTACTTCGACGAGTGGGACAAAGCCCTGCGCGCCCGCGGCATCGTCAAACAGCAGCGCGAGTTCTACCGCAAGAGACCCGACTATGACGAAAGCCTGGGCGCCTTCACCTGGGACCTGCCCGCCGACACCCATCCCGACAACTTCGTCGGCGACATGGCCACCCACTGGATCCGCACCAAACCGCGGGACGAAGAGCGGCCCCTGTTTCTCGAGATCGGCTTTCCGGGACCACACCCGCCGTATGACCCCACCCCGGAGATGGCGCAGAAGTACATGGAGCGCGACGTCCCCCTGCTGCCGGTGACGCAACAAGAGCTCGACGGTCAGCCGGCGCCCTACAAAGCCATGCGCCAGCACAACACCGAGGTTGACCACGACAGCGTCGTGCACCTGCTCGAGCCCACCGAACAACAACGCCGCCGTCAGCGCGCCTACTACATGGCCAACGTCGAGATGATCGACACCAAGGTGGGCGAGATCCTGCGGGCCCTGGAAGACAAGGGATACCTGGAGAACGCCGTCGTCGTCTTCACCGCCGACCACGGCGACTGCCTCACCGACCACGGCCACAGCCAGAAGTGGACGATGTACGACACGATCACACGCATGCCGCTGATCGTCTCGTCGCCAGAACGATTCGCCGGCGATCGGCGTGTCGAGGGCTTGTGTCAGCAGATGGACATCGGTCCCGCGCTGCTCGAGCTGGCAGGTGTCGACCCCGCCCCGACGATGGAGGCACGCTCGCTGCTGCCGGCACTGAAGGGCGAAGACTGGCAGGCGCGCGAGGTCGTGTTCGCCGAGCACGGCCGCGACGGCATTCTGCAGAAGACGGAGTTCATGACGATGGTGCGTACGGAAAACTGGAAGCTCGTGCACTTCGTCGACTGTCCCGAAGGACAGCTCTTCGACCTGCGCAGCGACCCGGACGAGGTCGTCAACCTGTGGGATGACGACTCACATCAGGCGAAGAGGCGCGAGCTGCTCGATGTGCTGCGAGACTGGCGTATCAGCAGCGACGTACACACGGCGGGCTGGAGTGCTGCCTGGCGCTGACTACACCCCCAACCCCCTCATCCATTTCAGAAACAACGGAAGGATCTCCTCCGGCTCTTCGAGTTCGCCGTGCCAGCGCTTCTCGTGCTCGAACATGACGTAGCCGTCGTACCCGCGTTCTTTCAACAGTTCGAGCGCCTTGCCGATCGGCAGCTCGCCGGTGCCGGGTGGCACGTAGCGCCAGCCGTCGTTCATGGCGTGTTCATGGGACGCGTCGTCGATGGCGTCCTTGACGTGCAGGTAGTAGACGCGGTCACCAAACGCCGCCAGAGTATCGGCCGGATCTTCGCCACCCACGCGGGATGTGTGCCCCATATCCCACAGGGCACCGAATTGTGGCACCGTCACCCGTTCGAGCAGCAGCTTGCAGTCCGCGGATTGTATCCAGTGATCGTGGGTTTCAAAGACCCACTTGAACTGTCCAGCCCCGTCGAGATCGAGCACCTGCAGCATCATCTGCTGACCGATGTCGGCCATCTGCTCTTTCGAGTGCCGCGCCGGGTCGCCGCCACCGAACACGCGGATCGTCTCGGTTCCCAGCTCGGCAGCCACCGGGATCGTCCGCTTCGCCTCCTCCAGGTTGTCCTCACACTTCGAGTCGTCGCACACCTTCAGGCTCGAGCTGATGCCGCATACGTGCAGTCCCGCGTCATCGAATCGCGCCTTCGTTGTGGCGATGTCGGTGGTGAACGCCGGCAGCTGCGTGATGTCGATGTCGTCCTGCAGACCGCGGAAGTCGACGCCATCGAAGCCCATGGCGCTGCCCTGTGCGATGATGGTGCCGAGGTCCCAGGAGGGACAGCCGAGAGTGGTGAAGCTGGTCTTCATTTGACGCCCCGTCAGTGGGAGAGTTTGAATGTGATCTCTTGGTCTGCGGGAGTCTCAACCCGCGCGGCTCTCGCACGGCCTGAGCTGGCTGTAACCGCGTAGGGAGGAAGTCCCATAGTCAGGGAATCTCGACTTGTAGATTCGAGATTTCAAGGTTCCATGGCGAAGGCCCCGGTTGTCCGCTCTGGCGCGGAATACTTCGACCTGGAGTCGCCGCCGGACCGCGCTCGATTCGCAGAGCCGGTGCTGGCGCTGATGCCCGAATTGCGGCTTCAGATAACGCCGCACCATACGCCGCAGTTCGCCGCCCCGACGGCCGCGAAAGTGGGTACGTGCTGCCTGGTACAGCGCCTCTTCGCTACGACGGTACAGGGCGCGATCGCTGGGGCGGGTCATGCTGGACTGGATTGGCATCTGTCGATCGCGCGATCTGGGCCGGCCTCAGGCTGTCGTTCAACTATATAGGAGCTCTCCCGCTGGAGACTGCAAAGGGCGTGCCCTTTGGAGCACCGACTCCAGACCAGCCGAATCCCTGAGAACCACCTCTGGAAAGTGGATCGCACGGCCCATGGCGTGATCTGCATTATTACAACAACGCTCACAGTGCTCAAAACGCTCATAACTCTGCAAAACGCTCATACGTTCGTGAGCCTAGCGTACAGTCGGGCTAGAGGTGATTATTCTGGTAATTTCGATTTGTAAATTCGATATTACATGGATATATTACACCTGTGATTCCGAGACTCAGACACGAAGAACGCGTTGAGCGGGCACTCCGGCGCGCGCCGATCACGGCACTGCTCGGACCTCGCCAGTGTGGCAAGACCACCCTGGCGAGAAGTCTGGCTGTCCGTTCTGGCGCGGAATACTTCGACCTGGAATCGCCGCCCGACCGTGCTCGACTCGCAGAGCCGATGCTGGCGCTGCGGGAGATGAAGGGGATGGTTGTGCTGGATGAGATCCAGCTGATGCCTGAATTGCTGCCGGTGCTGAGGGTACTGGCGGATCGGGACCCGGTGCCCGTCCGGTTCCTGCTACTGGGCAGTTCCTCTCCCGACCTTGTGCGCGGCTCGTCTGAGACGTTGGCGGGGCGGATCGAGTTTATCGAACTCGACGGTTTCGACCTCGCCGAGGTAGGCGCCCAGCACCTTGACAGTCTGTGGATTCGGGGGGGATTCCCTCGATCGCTGCTGGCCGAATCCGATGTGGACAGCGTCGCCTGGCGCGACAACTTCGTGCGCACCTTCCTCGAGCGGGATATTCCTCGCGCCGGTCTGTCGCTGCCGACGGAACAGATCCGACGGCTCTGGACCATGCTCGCCCACTACCACGGCCAGACCCTGAACCTGTCGGAAATCGGCCGTTCCCTCGGTGTCTCCGACAACAGCGTACGGCGATACGTGGACGTGTTGAGCGACACGTTCATGGTGCGTCAGCTTCCCCCATGGCACGAAAACCTGTCCAAACGCCAGGTGAAGTCTCCCAAGCTCTACATCAGAGACAGCGGCCTGCTGCACACCCTGCTGTCCCTCACCGACCGGCACGCCGTGACGGGGCATCCCAAACTGGGCGCCTCGTGGGAGGGGTTCGCTCTGGAACAGGTGCTACGTTTCACCGACACCCGCGATGTGTACTTCTGGGGCACTCACGGCGGCGCGGAGCTCGATCTGTTGATCATGAGCGGCGGACGTCGCATCGGATTCGAGGCCAAATGGACCGACGCCCCACGATCGACACGATCCATGCTCTCGGCTCTTGCCGACCTCCAGCTCGACCATCTCTGGGTGGTACATGCAGGTGATCGCCGCTTCCCGATAAAGCAGGACATCACGGCCCTGCCGTTGTCGGCAGTCGGAGAGCGGCCCTGGGAAGTATAGCAGATCGCCATGCAGGTTCCTCTCGTGAGGGAGCCCTGACTGCGCTATACTCCGAGGACCTGACCAATGCCGGACATGACCACGCGAACCCAGACCCATCCCACCTTCTGAGGACGACATGCACCCAGGCATCGCACTCGTGCGGCAGGACCTTCGGGCTGCAAGGCTGGAAATGCAGGCATTCAATGACCGACTGGGCCATTGGCCAGAGACTCTGTTAGTGGCGATGGTTCTGCTGACTGGTATCCAGATCGGTGCATTCTACATATCCCTCAGATGCATCTGCTGCAGTAGGGAGACGGCCTCCCCCACCAAGAAAGCTGTCACGCGCTAGTCCCGCTCCGCATCCGCCACGCCGCAACCCCCGCCATCGACAGCCCCAGCAGCATGGCCGTGTACTCAGCAAACGTCGGAATCGAGATCGCCGTACCCGCATTGCTCACGGTTGAGTTGCTGCCGCGGATCCCGTCGACACCAGCGTCAGATCCGTATCTCCATCCAGCGACAGCAAGTACGTGTCGCCGAGGGTGACCGTGCTCAGGTCGTTGAAGTAGCCGCTGACGGTGTAGACTTCGCTCGAAGCCTCTGCCACCGAGATCGACAGCCCGGAGAAGGTGATCGTGCTCGCACCTACTGCGCCGACCACGTCACTCGCATCGGGACCGTTGAGCAACCACGTCACCCCCGAGAACGTCCCCGTCCCCGATTTGTTCACCACGATCTGCGACACCTCCAGCGCCAGCCCGTCGCCGCCGCCGCCATCGGTCAGGTTGAAATCGAGCAGGTCCACTGCTGTGGCTGCGCTCTGCGCCGCGAAGGCGAGCCCGATCGAGCTGCTCTCGTCCAGCGTGCTGCTCGCCGTCAACGCTCCATCCGAATTCAGGAAGATGGCCACTTGAGCCGCGGCAGCATTGCTGACGGCGGCGTTGCTGCCCGACATCTCAGAGCCAGACGTCAACACCGTGACGTCGGTGTCGCCGTCGATGGAGAAGGAGAACGTCTGGCCGACCGTCAGGCCGCTCGTGTTGTTGTAGTAGCCGCTGAGGGTGTAGGTCTCATTGGCACCATCGGCGAGAGACAGCGACAGACCGGAGAAAGTGATGGTGTTGGCGCCGGAGCTGTACGTGCCGGCGGCGTTCGTTGCATCCGGCCCGTTGAGCAGCCAGCTGATCTTGGAGAAGGGGCCCGTGCCCGACGTGTTGAGCACGACTTGCGACAGATTCGTAGCAACGCCGTCGCCGCCGCCACCGTCGGTGAGGGTGAAGTCGAACAGGCTCTTCGCCTCGACCTGCGTGTCGATCGTGTCGATGAGGCTGATGGCGCTGCTCTCGTCGAGCGTGGCACTGGCGGTCAACGTGCCGTCGCTGTTCCCCTCGTTGAGGTAGATACGGTTGGCCTGGCCGGCATTGCCAGTAACTATGTCCAGGTCGCCGTCGCCATCCACATCACCGAACGACACGTCCCAAGTAGAATTATTGGGCGTGTCGACGTCGCTCCCCGAGGCAAAGGTCCCATCGCCATTGCTCAGGTACCTCCGGTTCACTCCCGTGTTGCCGACGAGCAGATCCGGATCGCCGTCGCCGTCCACATCACCCAGCTCTATGCCCCGAGTAGGATTCGTCGGCGTATCGACATCGTTGCCGGAAGTAAACGTGCCATTGCCATTGCCCAGATACACCCGGTTCACCGCGAGGGAATTGCCGGTGATCAGATCCAAGTCGCCGTCCCCATCGACATCCCCCAAGGCGATTTCAAAGGTCGTATTCGCCGGCGTATCGACATCGCTGCCGGAAGCAAACGTGCCATTGCCATTACTCAAATACACCCGATTCACTTGGTTGACGTTGCCGGTGACCAGATCCAGGTCGCCATCCCCATCCAGATCCCCCAGCGATGTAGCATAGGTATCGTTCGTCGGCGTACCGACATCACTCGTCACCTGATCGAATACCACCGGCCCTGCTGCCGCCGCCGCCCGAAACCGGTACGCCTTCGGCGGCTGCAACGCATCCCCACTCGTGCTGCGCAACCCCGTCAGCAACATCACGTCCACCTTCTCGCCCGGCTCGAAGTCGTTCGTCGGATCGAAGGTCAGCGTCGTGCTGCTCGCGCCGCTGTAGCTGCCGGCACGCTGGCCCGTCATGCTGCCGTGCACAACGAAGGTGGAGCTCGTCGCCGCGTTCATGGATTGATTGAAGGTGGCGCTGACGTTGGCGGTAGTCGTCGTGTTGTTGGCGTTGGTCGTCGGCGACGACGAGGAGAAGGAGGTGTTGTTGTTCAGGTAGACGCGGTTGACCGCACTGTTGTTGCCGGTGACCAGATCGAGATCGCCGTCGCCGTCGAGATCCCCCAACGCGGTGGCTTGGGTGGAGTTCGTCGGTGAGTCGACATCACTGCCAGCGGCAAAGGACCCGCTGCCCATGCTCAGATGCACGCGGTTCGGCGCCGAGAGACTGGCGGTGCCGAAGATCACATCGAGATCGCCGTCGCCATCGAGATCGCCCAGCGACATACCGAGCGTGTTGTTCGTCGTGCCGGTTTCGACATCGTTGCTGGCGCCGAAGGATCCGCTGCCGTCGCCCAGGTAGAAGCGGTTCACACCGTAGTCGGCGACGATCAAGTCGAGATCACCATCGCCGTCGAGATCTCCGAATGACGCAGACTGGGTCGAGTTGGAGCCACCGGTGGCCAAATCGACGCCGGCGGCAAACGTCCCGCTTCCCGTGCCTAGGTGCATACGATTCACACCCAGATTGGCCGCGATCAGATCCAGGTCCCCGTCACCGTCCACATCCCCCAGCGCCAT
>PBSR01000122.1 GCA_002726335.1 Gemmatimonadaceae bacterium | reverse complement strand
CCGACCTGCTGACCTCGGGTGGCATGATGGAAACCAAGAAGATCGCCGACTACGGCGAGCGATACGGGCTGCCCACGGCGCTGCACTTCGCCGGATCGCCCATCGCCCTGATGGCCAACATCCACTGCGCGGCGGCGATCTCAAGCTTCGTCGCCCTCGAGCACCACGGTCTCGACCTGCCGTTCTGGGAAGGGCTGGTCACCGGCCTGCCGGACAACTACATCGAGGACGGTTACGTCAGGGTCCCTGAGACGCCCGGCCTCGGCGTCGACCTGAACTACGACGGCATCGAAGCCAACCTGCGCTTCCCCGGACTGTTCGAGCCGACGGAAGAGTGGAACAACCCCAAGCTGGATTTCTGGCAGCCCGACAAACGATGGGACAAGTGATGACGAAATTCACCGACATGAAGGGCATCTTCGGCCTGCTGCCGACGCCCTACCATGAGGACCTCGAGATCCACACCGAGGATCTGAAAAAGGTCGCCAACTTCTGCTGCGAGAGCGGCCAGCACGGGATCGTCTGGCCGGTGATGGTCGGCGAGTTCTGGTTCCTCGGCGAACAGGAGCGGGTCGCCGCCCTCGACGCCGTCCTGGAAGTGGTCAACGGACGGCTGCCCGTCGTTTTCGGCTGCTCCGGAATCTCGATCCCTCAGGTCGTCCTCTACTCGAAGGCCGCACAGAAAGCCGGCGTCGACTCGATCATCGCCATGGCCCCGGCGCGCACCGATCAGGACGGTGCCATCGACATGTATCGCCGTATGGCGGAGGTCTTCGACGGCCCGATCATGGTGCAGAACGCGGACAACTACGCGCCTCTCACGGGTGAGCGGGTCGCCGCCCTCGTCGACGAGATTCCACAGATCGAGTACGTGAAGGAGGAACGACAGCCCGGTCCGAAACACATCGCCGAGGTGGCGGACCTGGTCAGCGACCAGGTGAAGTGCATCTTCGGTGGCGCCGGCGGCAAGTTCCTGCCGGATGAGCTGCGCCGCGGAGGCAACGGCAACATGCCGGCCTGCGAGCTGGCCGATGTGCTGGCGAAGATCACGGAACTGTGGTGGGCGGGGCAGGAAGCGGACGCCCGCGCCATGCACCGTCGTCTGCTGCCCCTCATCATCCGCGAGTGCCCACCTTTCTGGCGCTACATCCTGAAGCGGCGTGGCATCTTCAGCAACGTCATCGAGCGCGCCAACCCGGGAAAACAGGCGCTGAACGAAGGGGACAAGAGGGAGATCGACATCCTGCTCGAGACGATCGCCGGGGACATCGACGCCTTCCCCATCCTGCCCGAATAACGTCAGTGAAGCAGGACGCTCGTTCCTGGCACATGGCTTCCTGCGGGTTCGGTGTGAAGACTGCGCTCACGAGCGTGTGGTGGCGTTTTCCTGTCAGCGACGTAGATGGCACCCATAACGAGTGGTCCCCTGCCCTCGATCGTGCCGGATGGCAGCTGGGTCGTCGTCAAGCCGAACATGGTTTTCCTGCGGCCTCAGACCGGCTACTGTCAGGGAGACATCACCGACCCCCGCGTGACCAGGGCGGTGCTCGAATATGTGGCCGAGTTCACCCAGGCCCGACGGATCACTCTGGCCATGGGCGGCAGCTGGCAGGCAGCGGATCAGGAATTTACCACAGGTCTCAACTTTACCGGAATCGTCTCCCAGGATGACGTCAGAGTCGACGGCTGGACGAGCCACTTCGGTGACGACTATCCAGGCTTCACCGGTACGTTCCAGGATCTGCTCGATGACCTGGGGACGCGCCACCCCGACAAGACATTCGACCGGGGCAACTTCAACTACGATCTGTACCCCAGCATCGATGACCCGCAACTGGTGCCGGTACCCGTGTCGAATGGCATCGGTGGCTGGTCGAACGACAGCTACTACGTCAGCAACATGGTTCTCAATAGCGATGTATTCATCACCGTGCCGACGATGAAACCGCACAACGAGGCGCGGTTGACGCTGGGCCACAAGAATTACGTGGGCACCGCCTCCCGCCTGATGTACAACCGGGGCAACTGGTGGAACGCCGGACTGCACAACAACCCCCGCGGCGTCGACGGTTCGCTCGTCGATCTGTTCAGCTATCACCCTGCGGACTACACCATCATCGGCGGCGCCTGGGGGCTGGATGGACAGGGGCCACACAAGAACTCGCGCAGCGGTCCGATCCGTACCAACATGATCATCGCCGGCTGGGATCCGGTCGCCACCGACGCGGTGGCTGCCGAGATCATGGGCTACAATCCCTGGGACATCGAACACCTGCGCATGTCCGCCGCCAAGGGTCACGGCGTGCTGGACATGAATTACATCACCGTACGCGGCGACGCCATCGCCGATGTCGGCATCGACTATCGGAAATCGGAAAACTACAGCGACATGTACTACGGACGCGCCAACAGGACCTGGCTGATCCACGGCGTGCACGAAGGCGCCGATCTGGATGTGGATTTCCTGGGCGGGGAGAATGAGGTCGCCCCCTTCGACGGCGAGGCGCAGAACGGGGCGATCTGGACCCGGGTGATCAGCGACTACGACCAGATCGACCTGAAGAATTTCTTCCATGACAGGGACGGCATCTACCATCGCGACGTGGTCGCCTATGCCTTCACCTACATCCATTCAGCGACCCGACAGGAAGCCGAGCTCTGGATCGGCTCCGATGACGGCGTCAAAGTCTGGTTGAATGGCGAGGAGGTCTGGAGCCATCCCATGTCGGGCTCGCACAGGATCGCCGAGGACCGCGTACCAGTGGTCCTCGATACAGGCGAGAATCGTCTGCTGGTAAAGGTGAAGAACGACCTGGGCGGCTACGCCATGAGTCTGCTCGTCAGCGATGGTGACGGTGACACCGCGCCCGGGATACGCTACCACACAGAGATGCCAGCGTCGACTGCGATCACCTCGACCGGAGCCGCCGGCCTGCCGGACACGCCGCAGTTGGCGCAGAACTTCCCCAATCCCTTCAACGGCGGTACGACGATACGGTATTCCCTGTCAGAGTCCGTACCGGTGGACCTGAGCGTTTACAATCTGCAGGGTCAGAAGGTGGCCACCCTCGAGCAGGAAGTGCGCGGGGCAGGCGCATACGCCGTCCGCTGGGGCGGTCTGGACGACGATGGGCGTTCTCTGGCCAGCGGGACGTATCTCTACAGACTCCGGGCCGGGACCCGGTGGGAAACGCGAAAACTGCTGCTGCTGAGATAGGCGTTCACCGCCCCATCCAACCGCCGTCGACCATCAGCGTCGTGCCGTGCACGTAGCGAGAAGCATCTGAGGCAAGAAAGACCGCCGGCCCGCGGAAATCGTCTGGTTCACCCCAGCACCCGGCGGGGATCCGGGCCAGGATCGCCTGCCGTCGTTCCGGGTCGTTGCGCAGGGCCTCGGTGTTGTCCGTCGATACGTACCCCGGACCGATGGCGTTGACGTTGACCCCGTGAGCGGCCCACTCGTTGGCGAAGGCCATGGTCAGGGTGCCGATACCGCCCTTGCTGGCGGCGTATCCCGGAACCGTGATCCCCCCCTGGAAGCTGAGCAGAGAACCGGTGAAGATGACCTTGCCGCTGCCGCGCGCCACCATGTCCTTGCCGAATTCGCGCGTGAGGACGAACTGGGCTCTGAGGTTCACCTCGATCACCTTGTCCCAGTATTCGTCAGAGTGCTCGACGGCGGGTTGTCGCAGGATCGTGCCGGCGTTGTTGACGAGGATGTCGATCCGTGCATGGTCTGCTTTCGTCTGGGCGACGAAGGCGTAGACCGCCTCGCGATCGGCGAAGTCGCAGCCATAGTGAGCGAAGGAGCGTCCCAGGGCCTGGACCTCCTTTTCGATATCGCTGCCAGCTTCCAGGGACGCCGAGACGCCGATGATGTCGGCGCCAGCTTCGGCCAGTCCCAGCGCCATGGCCTTGCCGATGCCGCGACGGCAGCCGGTGACCAGCGCTGTCTTGCCACTGAGGTCGAACAGCTCGGGTAGATTCATGTGTGTCGTCCTATGATCTGCAGTCGATGAGATACTTGATCCCGTCCGGGTTGGAGTCAATCGTCTCGAAGGTCTGCTGCACTTCGTCGATGGGCTGGATCTGCGTGATCAGTCGGTCGAGATGCAGGCAGCCGCTCGCCGCCAGCTGGATGGCCCTGTCGAAGTCTTCCTCCTCGTAGAGACGGACGCCGATGAGCTGGATCTCGGACCAGAAGAACTTGAACAGGTTCACCGGCTTGGGTTCCGGGTGAATGGCGACCATGACGATCCGGCCGCGCACGTTGGGCAGTTCCGTCATGACCTCGACGCCAGGGGCTGATCCGGAGACCTCGAAGACGCAATCCGCCATGGCCCCGTCTGTCAGCTCCTGCACGGTGCCCGCAAGATCCTGCTGCGCCGGGTTGACGACGTCCATGCCAAGTCCCGCCGCCAGCTGCAGGCGCGAGTCGTTGACTTCGGAGAGTATGACGCGAGCACCCATCTGCCCGGCGACCAGAGCGATGAGCAGGCCGATGGGACCGCCGCCGATGACGACGACGGTCTCACCCGCCTGCACACGTCCGAGACGAACGTCGTGACAGGCGACGGCTGCCGGCTCGATCATGGCCCCGTGAGCCATCTCGAGGGAGTCGGGCAGGGCGTGGAGCGTATAGGCCGGTACTGTCCATGAAGACTGCATGCCACCGGGCATATCGATGCCGATGAATTTCAGGTTCTTGCCGACGTGGGGATGACCCTTGTCGAAGGGGGACGGCTCACCGAAGAACATGGGACGCACGGCGACGCGGTCGCCCACAGCGATACCGGCGACACCAGCACCGATATCGACAACGGTGGCCGACGCCTCATGGCCGATGACCAGGGGACGGTGGACGCGCTGATCCATGGCACCGTGGTAGATGTGGATGTCGGTGCCACAGATGCCGCAGTAGGCGACGTCCAGTCGGACCTCCCCCTCACCGGGAGCCACGGGGTGACTCGAGCCGATGGTGATCGTGCGGTTGCCCTGGTATTGTGCTGCTTTCACCGCCTGTCTCCCTGTCGGCGGGTTTTCGCCTGACCCCAGTTCATCGACTGGATCAGTGTCGAAGGATCGCGCCTGGCCAGCAGGCGCACACCAAAGAAGATGCTGGCGGCACCGGGGCGCGCCGAGAATCGCCATGACGAGCGCACGAACTCGGCCGTGCTGGCAAAGTCGCCACCGCGGAGCACGCGGCTGCTGCCCAGGACCGGACCCCGCGGATCGCGTTCCGGGGCGTCTTCGTAGTAGTCCTCTCCATACCAGTCCTGCACCCACTCCCTGACGTTGCCGTGCATGTCGAACAGGCCCCAGGGGTTGGGCAGCTTGGCGCCGACAGGAAGCCCGATGCGTTCGCCCATCTCCCAGCCGTTCCGTTCGTACCAGCCATGATCTGCCAGCTTTGATGACTGGGTGCCGAAGGACCACCAGGACTCGGTGTCGGCGCGACAGGCGTATTCCCATTCGGCCTCGGACGGCAGCCTGTAGAGCGAGTCCCCGGCAGCTTGGTTCAGTCGCACGACAAGGCTCTGCGCGTCGTTCCAGGAAATGAAGGCGGCGGGCCGGTTCGGGTCGCTATCGGTCGAGGGCTGTCCCTCCCACGGGCGAGTCCCCATGACCGATTCCCACTGCGCCTGGGTCACCTCGAAGCGTCCGAGCCAGAACCCTTCGGTGATCACCACCGGATGCTCGGGAAGCTGATCCGGCGTGCGGGGGTCCTGCTCAATATGGTCTTCGTCGAACTCATCGAACTCATCGAACCCGTCGTCCTCGTCGAACCGGTCGAATCCGTCGAACTCGTCGAGGTCGCCCATGCGGAAGTCGCCTGGCTCGACCCAGACCATGGCGAGAGAGGCGCCGCCGGGAAGCTCGGTGACGATCTGCTGAATCTCGCCTCGCGCCCCAGTGGCGATGAAGCCCGACCCGAAGCAGGCCGCCAATACGGCGGCCCTGACGCTGAAACTGCTAACGGCCGCCTCCACCCCGACGGCCACCGCCGCCCATCCGGGCCATGGCGCCCTTCAACGTCTCGTTCTGTTCTTTCGACAGCGAGCCGCTCACGGCGGCGATCATGTCCTTCTGCATGTCGGCCATGGTCTCTCGGACTTCCTGGAAGTCGAGGGTGCCACCGCGCATGGCGTCACGCATCGCCAGCTGATCCGCATAGCTCGGGCGCAGGGCGTGGCGCACATTGAGCACCTGCTCATCGTTGAGCATGATGTCCGGGCTCAAGGCCAGATAGCCGAAGAGTTGTTCTGCGGACATGCCGCCGCCACCACCGCCGCCACCACGCCGCCCTCCGGGCTGGGCCCAGGCAAGACTCAGGGCGAGGAGAGAAACCGCAACCGCTGCGATGAGAATCTTCGTGGTCCGTGTCATGCCGTTGCTCCTGGTGATGAGTGCTCCTCAATATAGAACAGCCACAGCCTGCAGGCTTGTGCGGAGTGCCGGATTTCCAGTCAATTGGACTCATGGACATCACCGACAACCGAAGAGAGATCCCATGGTAAGCACCCTCGACCGTCAGATTCTGCGTGAGCTCGGACAGCAGATCGCCGATATCGCCGCATTGCAGCAACAGCAGGAGACCATCTCCTGCTGGAAGGCCCTCAACGGCCTGCAGCCAAACCGGCCCATGGTGATGATCGACCAGATTCCATGGCACGAGATGGACGTGGACGATGAGCTGCTGCTGCGCACCACCGATCCCTGGAGCCGGGGCGTCGAGCAGCAACTTCGCCGCACCCTATACAAGTGGCACCACATTCCCGGCGACATGGTGGTCGAGCCGATCCTCGATGTACCCAAGGCGATTCACGGCGCCGGGTTTGGACCGGTCACCAAGGAGCACACCGCTGTCAGCGATCCGAACAACGACGTGGTGGGCCATCTCTACATCGATCAGATCACCAACGACGAGGAGCTGTACGAGAAGGTAAAGAAGCAGACGGTCACACTGGACGAGGAGGCCACCAAGCTGGCGGAGGAGCGGGCCCTCGAGGTCTTCGACGGCATTCTCGGCGTGCGCCTGCAGGGCACGACACCGGTCTTTGCCGCGTACGACCGTATCGTCACCTGGCGCAGCGCCGAACAGGTGCTGTGGGACCTCGTCGACAGGCCCGACTTCTCGCACAAGGTGATGGCGCAGTTCACCGAGGTGGCTCTGGACATCCTGGATCAGCTCGAGGCGCAGGGCCTGCTCGGGCTGCCGCCGGCCCTCATACACTGCACCGGCGCCTGGTCCGACGAGCTGCCGGCCGAGGGTTTCGATCCGGTGAGCCCGCGGGCGAAGGACGTGTGGACCTACGGCATGGCGCAGATCTTCTCGTCGGTGTCCCCGAGCATGCACAAGGAGTTCTGGCTCGACTACGCTGTGCGCTGGTTCGAGCGTTTCGGTCTGGGCTACTATGGCTGCTGCGAACCCCTGGAACACAAGGTGCCCCTGATCCGCGCGGTACCCAATGTGCGCAAGATCTCCATGAGCCCCTTCGTCGATGTCGAGGCGGGGGCCGAAGCGATCGGTGGGGACTACGTGTTTTCACGCAAGCCGTCGCCGGCACTGCTGGCCGTGGAGGAGTGGGATGCCGATGTCGTTCGCGCCGATCTGCAGCAGACGCTGGACGCCTGCGATCGCCACGGATGCCCGGTGGAGCTGATTCTCAAGGACATCAGCACAGTGCGCTACGAGCCGGCCAGGCTGTGGGAATGGAACGACATCGCCTGCGAACTGACAGGTGCGACAGTCGTGGGGAACTGACCTCCCCCGGGCTCGTGTCGGTGGTCAGTCGTGTTCCCGGAACAAGGGCTGCAGGAAGATGCGCCCCTCGTCGCTCTCACCCTCGAACCGCACGTACTCCTCATGGCCGGCACTGTACTCGAAGGCAGTGCCGGCGTCGTGGGCCAGGGTCACACCGCCCGGACCGATGAAGCGACCGGCGCAGGGCTGGCTGACCCGCACCGCAATCCGCGATCCCTCCACCTTCATTTCCTCCAACAGAATCCCCGTCGAGGCGTACGATTGGCCCGCCCTGGCGGCGGCGATGATGCTGGCCGGTGAGACGTCGTCTACCAGCACCATGTTGAAGGCGTTGGCGAAATCTCCGGGATCGTGGAAATCATCGTTGGCGAAGCCCCACAGTCGATGACCGGCGGTGAGCAGCTCGTCCCAGAAATCGGCGTAGTAGGGCTGTCGGCCCACGGCCCGACCGGCGGCGGTTCCGTAGTGACCGTTGTAGATCTCGAGTCCAGTCGGCCATGTGCCCAGGGCCGCCAGCTTTGCCCGGGTCCAGTATTCGAGCGCCGCGCCCATGGGCTGCGGGTGGCAGACCATGGTGAGCAGGTCACCGGCCTGCGCCAGGGCCTCTTCGAGAGGCAGCTCGTAGAGTGGCCTCACGCCGGGTCCGGCAAAGACGACATTCTCACGGGAGCTGTATTCGAATCCCTGGATGAAGGCCAGATCCGGGTACCGGGTCTGCAGCGGTGTCAGGTCGGTGATGACGTCATGGTCGGTAAGGGTGACGAAGCCGGCCCCGAGGGCGTGGTAGTCGTGCACGCTCGTGGCCAGAGGGACGGAAGAACAACCGGAGTTTTCGTCGCAGTGACCGTGGAAGCTGCCGCGCACCCAGGTGCCGGTGCCGGCATAGGGATTCCGCCTCACGTGCGCACCGCCAGGACCCAGGCGACGGGACCGGGGTCCAGGTCGCGCAGCATCTGCAAGGCGCCATCGGCTGCCACGTGGAACACACGCAGCTTCGATCCGGCGACGAACAGCGTGTTGCCGTCCGGCGCGATGGCCAGTGGTCGCGGCGTACCGTGGGTGTCCCAGGTACCGAGGGCTGTCAGGCCGCCGGTGTCGGCGTCGACGGCAAAGCCGGCAAGGCTGTCGTGGCCCCGGTTGCAGGAGTAGAGGCGGCGGCCATCCGGTGAGATATTGATCTGTGAGCAGGTGTTGTCGCCGACCCAGTCGACGGGCAAGGTGGACAGCGTCTGTCCGGGCCGCAGCGTGCCGGCGACCGCATCGTAGTCCCAGGCGGTGACGGAAGAGCCCTGCTCGCCGTTGCTGAAGGCGAACCGTGCGTTCGGGTGGAAGCACATGTGTCGTGGTCCCTGACCCGGCTCCGGGGAGGCCTTCGGCGGCTCGTTCGGCGTCAGCTGTCCGTTGCTCTCGTCAAAACGGAACTGCCATATCGCGTTCTCGTCGCCTACGTGTGGGGTAAAGGCGAACCGGTTGGCGGCATCGGTCTGAATGAAGTGTGCCTTCTTCGCCGTCTCGAGCTGCTGCACCCGTTCGCCAGCGACGCCATCTTCGCCGATGGCATGTACCGTGACCATGCCGTCGGAGTAGTACGCGGCCAACAACCAGCGCCCCGTATTGTCGACGCGGAGATAGCAGGGGTAGGGTCCAACGTGGGCGGGTGATCCCAGACGCGTTAGCGATCCCGAAGCCCCATCGATGCTATAGCTCAGGTACTGATGGGTGCCATCGACGTTGACATCAGCGTAGAGGAATCGTCTGTCGGGTGACGCCGCAAGATCTGCGGGGGCGCCTGGCAGGGCGACGACGTCAGCTGGCTCCGTGATGCCGTTGCCGTCGATGGGGTAACAGGCCAGCCGCGGTTGATCGCCGCCGATGGCGACGTAGAGAACGTCGGTCATAGAGATGGATCCTCAGCAAGGGTGTACGGTCGTTCGCTAGAGCCTCGCGGCGCAAGTCCTACGGTTTATAGGCGCCGATGCATCCCGGCTCGCGGCGTTGCGCTCGCTCTGTGTATCCCACTGATACGCATCACTCGCGCGCCTTGCGACCCGGGCGCCTCGACGCCTATATAATCCGCCCTACTTGCGCCGCGAGGCTCTAGGCTAACAGGAGTTGCACGCTGGCGCCAGCGGCGCGCAATACCGCCCGCAGGTTGCGCCTGTCCGGGTAGTGTTCTTCGTTGTCCTGGCCACCATCGCCCGTCATATGCGCCGGGCTGAAGAGGAGAGCAGTTCTTTGATTCGATGGATGAAAGCAGCGCTGGCAGCCACCGTCTGCGTGAGCGGTCTGTCACTTGCCGTGGCGGCGGATACGGCGCCGATGCCGGAGAAGCCCACCGGGATTCGTCCCATTCTCATCGGTGCCGAAGCACCGGCACTGGTGCTGAAGAACTCCTCCGGAGTCGATGTGGATCTGGCGCGCGTACTGGAGAAGCGCGCCACGATCCTCGTCTTCTACCGGGCTCACTGGTGACCGCACTGTCGACGGCAGTTGGTTCAACTGCAAGCAGATGCGGCAGCACTCGACAGTCTGGGATATCAGATCATCGCGATCTGCACCGATCCGCCCGCGAAGATTGCTGAGACCGAACAGAAATGGGGCGTCACCTTCCCGGTCCTGTCAGACACGGAGCTTGTGGCCGCCCATGCGTACGGGGTCGGTTATCGCAAACCTGGCAAGAGTGGCCTGCCCGTACCCGCAGTGTTCATCGTCGACACAAGCCGGCGGGTGCAGTTCGAGTACGTCAATCCGAAGTACAAGGTACGCCTGGGGCGCGAGGTCCTGTTTGCCGCCGTGCGGGAGCTGGCAAGGCGACACTGACTCCGCAGCGCGCTACTGGTCTTCGTGGTAGCGCCAGCCCTTCTCGGGGGGAAGGAGGAACTCCTCGACCAGCTCACCTGGCAACTCGATGCCGATTCCCGGCGCTGTCGGCAGGGCGATGGCGCCGTCAACGACGGGCAGGCAGGCAGCTTGCAGGGCTTTTCGCAGAGGCGACCCGTAGACCTCACTCGCCGCCGATTCGATGAAGGGTGTGATCGGAGAGAACGCCGCCAGGTGCACCGTGGCGGCGCCGAGCACGTGGGTCGACCAGTTTCCGGGACAGACCAGGGCGCCCCGCGCCTGCGCCAGCTCGACGATCCGTCTGGCCTCGGTGAGGCCGCCGCAGGTTGTCATATAAGGCTGCATCACCTGCAGGGCGCCCCGATCCATGAAGTCGAGGAACTCCCAGCGGGTGACGGCGTGTTCGCCGGCGGCGATGCGCAGCGGCGTCCGGGCCGTCAAGCTGGCGTAGGCCTCCATGCGGTCCACGGGGAAGGGCGTCTCGAAGAAGAAGACGTCGAACTCCTCGAGTCGGCGCAACGTCGTCACGGCGGAGCCTACGTCGTTCCACAGGTACCCCACATCAACGCTGAGCATGGGTTCGCTGCCGAGGGCCTCGCGCGTGCGCCGCGTGAGCTCGACGATCGTCTCCGTCGTCTGGTTCATGGGCTCCACCTTGAAGGCGCGGTAGCCGAGTTCACGCAGGCGCAGGACACGATCCACCTGTTCGCCCAGCACGCTGTCCGCGTCCCAGTTGTCGGAGACGATCGTACAGTAGGGGATCACCTCACGATTGCGGCTTTCACAGTTGTCACTGCCATGGATCACCTGATGGCGTGATCGTTCGGCCCCACCCAGCAACTCATGGACGGGCCGGCCCACCGATTTGCCGTAAATGTCCCACAGGGCGACGTCGACGGCGCCGAGGCAGATGATGACCCAACCCCGACGATTGCCGTGCAACATGCTGTTGTAGAGGCGGGTCCAGAGACGCTCCGGTGTGACCGGGTCCTCGCCGAGAAGCAGCCGGCCGACGAGGGACTCAGGTCCGTCGAGTACGGCCCGGGCCACGCCGGGTGGCACGCAGAAGATCTCGGACAGGCCGGTGATGCCCTCGTCGGTGTGAAGGCGCACGAAGGCCAGTCCGTGCACGCGGGATCCGTCGGCAACTTCGGCAGCCTCCGGATCGCCCAGGACGAATACTTCCGTCTTCGTGATTTTCATTCTGATTCCTCGCTCGCCGTTGAGTCTGGTCGAGGGGAAGATAATTGACGACTTCGGACGGAGCATCTTCGTTTATCTGCGCGCTCTGACCCCGCCCCGGAGATTGTTGCACCCCGATGCAATCCACCTGTCTCAAGCACCAGATCACCGACGAAGAGCAGGCTGCCTTCGAGCGGGACGGCTACTTCACCGACACGACCGAGACGGGTCGGGGCAATCTCCACGTGCTGCCCGGCTCCCATCTGCAGGACGAGTTTCCCGGACAGGATCGCAAGGCCATAATCGACGGTGGCGTTCCCGTGAGCGTTCCGTCAGGCACGGCGGTGATCTTCGACCGGCGTCTGTGGCATTCGGGCAGCCACAACTACTGGTGCGAGTCGCGCCGTGTCCTGTTCTATGGCTATTCGTCCCGCTGGTTGCGGCCGCGGGATGACATGACCGTCGGCCACTATCTCGACGGCTGCGCCCCGATCCGCCAGCAGCTGCTGGGAGTGACGCACTCGGGTGGTCGGGGGTACACCTCACCCACCGCCGAGGACGTACCATTGCGCACCTGGCTCGAGCAACACGGGGCAATCTCGGGCTCTCCCGCTTGACGCCGGCGACGTCCCTTTCGCCCCAGCGCGGGTCCGATGTATCCCTGCGTGCCGTCGCCGTCGGGACAGTGCTGGCGGCGGCGATCAACGTCGCCTGCCCGTACAGCGTGCTCGTGCTGCACAACGCCGGACTGACTTCCGACTATATCACCGCCGGTGCGATGATGCTGTTTCTCGTTCTGGTGGGATTGCTCAATCCCCTTCTCAAGCTGACCTATCCGCCGCTGGCCCTGCGCTCGGGTGAGTTGATCGTCGTCTACGTGATGATGATCATCGCCTCGGCGATTCCCACCTGGGGGTTGGTGACCAACCTGTTCCACATCCTCACGCGGCCCTTCTACTACGCCACGCCGGAGAACAACTGGGTCGATCTCGTGCAGCCGCTGATCCCGTCGTGGCTGGCACCCCGCGATCCGGCGGTAGCCCAGGCCTTCTACGAAGGATCGCCGAAGGGTGGCAGGGGGGTCCCCTGGGGCGCCTGGCTGGTGCCCATGGCGGCGTGGGGGACCTTCATGATGGCCGTCTACCTGTGGATGATCGCCACGATGGTCATCCTGCGACGCCCTTGGGTGGATACGGAGCGACTCGTGTTTCCCCTGGCCCAGCTGCCGCTGGAGGTGCTGCGCGATGTGGATCGGCACATCGTGCCGCCCCTGTTCCGCAGCCCCCTGTTCTGGGTCGGCTTCGCTCTGCCCTTCACGCTGCAGATGCTGCGCGGGCTGCACCACTACTACTTCTTCATTCCCGAGGTGCAGACCTATTTCGATCAGCTCTATCTGTTCCGCCGCAGTGTGAGATTCATCGTCTTCGTCAACTTCGCCATCATCGGCATGGCCTACTTCCTCGGTCTGCAGGTGTCGTTTTCGGTCTGGTTCTTCCATCTGCTCGGCCGCTTCCAGACCGGAGTCTTCAACCTGATCGGCTACGAGATCAAAGGTCACAACGAGGCTCTGACGGCCTCGTCGACCGCCCTGTCGCACCAGGGCATGGGGGCCATGCTGGCGCTGGTGGTGATGATGCTGTGGACCTGCCGTGCCCACCTGCGGCGAGTCGTGCGCGCCGCCTGGGACCCGGCCCGCAAAGATGATGGCCGCGACGAGGAGATCCTGCCCTATCGCGCGGCGGCCTGGCTGTGGCTGGGGGGTGCCCTGTTCGTTTTCGCCTGGCTGGTGGCCACAGGCCTGCCGCCATTGTCGACGACGGTATTCCTCATCGGCGCCTTCGTCATCTTTCTGGCCATCGCCCGGGTCATCGCGCAGGGGGGGGTAGGCTTCACTTCCTCCACCATGCTGCCCCAGCCCTTCACCGTGTACACGCTGGGCACCGAGACGGTGAGCTGGAAGGGTCTGGCGAGTCTGTCCATGACGTACTCGTGGGCAGCCGAGATGAGAACCACCGTGATGGCCTCTGCGGGTAATGCCGTGAAGCTCGCCACCGGCGCCAGGCTGCGGCACGCCCGGCTGTTCTGGGCCATGGCCCTGGCGGTCCTGGTGGGTATGGTGGCGGCGACCTGGACGACGCTGCACGTGAACTATGAACACGGCGGCATCAACCTGCGCCAGTTCGGCGTGCCGTCCATCGCCTGGCGTTTCCTCGAGGACAAGCTGAAGAATCCCATCGGCTGGGAGCACATCGAGCCACGGCTGCTGTTCTTTGGCGTGGGCGCGGCGATGATGGCCGGCCTCATCTGGCTGCAGCACCATTTCCTCTGGTGGCCGTTGCACTACATCGGTCTGCCCGTGGGGGACAGCTGGGTCATGGGCTGGGCCTGGTTCTCCGTGTTCCTCGGCTGGCTGGCAAAGGGGATCATCTTCCGCTTTACCGGGACCAGCGGCTACCAGACAGGCAAGCCGCTGTTTCTCGGGTTCATCGCCGGCCAGCTGATGGGAGGCGCCGTGTGGATGGTCGTCGACGCGCTCCTTGAGGAAGTCGGGAACATCGTCTTCATCGGCGTGCGCTGAGGTGCACGATCCTGTGCTGGTTGCGGGTCTCTGCCCCCACAGATACCCTTTCAAGATGACACCTCGAGAGTCCTTCCGTGCCATCATGCGCCACGAACCCGTCGATCGACTCCCGGTCCTGGCGGTGGAACCCTACGAGCAGACCGCCATCGAGCGCTGGCGTGGCGAAGGGCTGCCCGCCGACGTCCATCCCGTGGACTTCCTCGGCATGTCCAGGCTGGTTCAGGTGCAGTTGGCATGGGGACCGATCCCCGCCTTCGAGCCAAAGGTACTCTCGGAGGACGACGACTACGTCGTCGAGGTGGCCAACATGGGAGGGACGGTTCGCAGACGCAAAGAGAATCCGTCCATGTTCTACGGCCACATGGATCATCCGGTAGTGACCCGCCACGACTGGGAGGAGTACAAGCAGCGCTTTCGCGCCGACTCGCCCGGGCGCCTGCCGGCCGACTGGCAGACAACGGTGGCGCCGCGTCTCAACGCGTCGGTGGATCCCGTCGGAATCTGCTTCTTTCCGTTCTTCTGCCGTCTCGGCTTCTACTCGATGGGCATGGAGCGGTTTCTCACCGCGTTCCACGACGACCCGGATCTCATGCACGACATCTTCTCCCATTGGGGGAGGTACGTGCTCGAGATGATCGGACCGGTGCTGGGTGCGGTACAGCTCGACTATGTCATGTTTGCCGAGGACCTGGCCGGCAAGAACGGGCCGCTCGTCTCGCCGGCCATCTACGAGGAGTTCTGGTATCCATACCAGGACCCCATCGTCGATCTGCTGCGAGCCCACGACGTGCCCGTCATCTGCCAGTGGAGTGCGGGACAGTTCGAGAACCTGCTGCCCGGCATGCTGGCCCACGGTCTCAACTGCACCTGGCCGCTGGAGGTCATGGCCGGCAAGGATGCGCCGGCTCTGCGCCGACGTTTCGGTCGCGATCTGTTGCTGGGTGGCAACATCGCCAAGGAAGCCGTCATCGCCGGTCCGGCGGCGATCGATGCTGAGATCGAGCGATTGCTGCCGTTGATACGTGCCGGGGGATTCGTACCTGCTCTCGACGACATGGCGTCACCCGACATGCCGTTCGCCCACTACCGCTATATGATCGAGAGACTACAGGCTATCGAGCTGGCCTGAGAGCGTCCTCATCCTGCTGGCGCAGGGCCTGCCGGATCCACAGGATGGTCCCGCCCACTGCGAGCAATGGCAACAGCGAGAGGAAGATCGTGCTCAGGGTGAAGGCGTCGGTGTTGGCCGAATCCCGGGCGAAGCAGACCGAGCAGGCGTGGCCCGGCACGGCGCCGGCGAACAGGATCAGGGCAACGAGGCTGGCCCGGCGGCAACTCACAGGTAAACCCTCACGTAGAGGAAGGGCCACAACACCACGACGAAGTACCAGAGGACCTGTGTGGCGGCAAGGAAATCACCCTTGAGTCGGCCCTGGTGCAGACGGACATAGGCGACACTCAGCACCGACAGGCCGGCCAGGGCGTGGAGCGCATGGGCGCCGACGATGAGGTAGAAGAAGCCGCCATGCAGGCTGGATCTCATGGTGAGTCCCTGGCGGAGGAGATCGACCCACTCATATCCCTGGAAGCAGACGAAGAACCCCCCGGTCAGCATCGACCCCAGCAAGAGTGCCCGGGTGTGGGGCAGGCTGTTTCTGTGGGCTCGGGCCGCCAGCAGGAGCAGCAGGCCACTGGCGAGCAGCACGGCGGAGTTGCAGGCGGTCACCGCTACGGGAAGAGGCACCTCTGCTACCGGGGGCCAGACGGCGGCTGAAGCCCTGGCGATGGTCACGGCGCTGATGAGGCCGGAAAACAACATGGCCTCGCTGAAGACGAACAGGAGCATACCCAGAGCGGCGCTGGGTATCACCGGTCGGCGCCGGAGTGCTACAGCAGGCCCGGTCATCGCCGATCACTCCCCATGGGTCAGTGGGTAGTAGACGACTGAGCGGGCACGTCCAGCTTTGCCCAGTTCGTCCCTTCCTGCTTGTAGATGTCCACCGCGGTGCCGGCCCAGAACACGACCATCAGTGTGAGGCACGTGCAGATGACGTAGGCGACGTAGCGAGGCTGCACGTTCAGGTGCATGAAATGCTTGGCCACCATGTAGGCCTTCACCAGGGCGATGCCGAAGGCGGTGATCACAGTGACCACCTGGATCTCGAGGGTGGGACCGGCGATGCTGACTCCCAGCAGGACGAGCAGGATCGCCCAGATCTTCACGTAGCTGGTGTGTCCAGCTTGTTCGGACATGACGCAGGCTCCGTCCTATTTGGCGATGTAGAGCAGCGGAAAGAGGAAGATCCAGACGATATCCACAAAGTGCCAGTAGATGCCGATCAACTCGACGCGATGCAGCTCCCGTCCGGCGAGGGCATCTCTGGCGACGAATCCCATGATGATCGCCCCGGCGATCACGTGGGCGGCATGGATCCCGGCGGCGGTATAGTAGAACGCCCAGAATCCGTTGGACGAGATCGTGTAACCCGCCTGGATCTCGGCCGTCCACTCGAAAGCCTTCACCGTGAGGAAGACGAGGGCACCGACGATGGTCAGTCCCAGCAGCTTGGCCGCCTTGCGGCCATTGCCCGACTCGGCTGCCTGGTGGGCCAGGACCGCCGCCAGACTCGACGTCAGCAGTACGAAGGTGTTGAAGCCGCCGGCCCACACGTTGGTATGAGCCGCGTAGCCCGCCCACTCCACATGGGACATGCGGTATTCGATGTACGCCGCCAGCAGACCGCCGAAGATGACGATCTCCGAGGCGACGACCCACCACACGGCGAGTTGCCCGGTGGCCATGCCGGCGCTGGTCCGGGATGTAGCAATCGGTCTCATGTGTCCATGCCTAGGTGTCTAGTCCGGGAGGTCCTGCGGCCAGTAGTCCGACTCACGATCGGGGACACTGTACTCGTACGGTCCGCGGTACACCGTGGGGAAGACGCCGCCGAAGTTCCCATGGGGCGGGGGAGATTCGGTCGTCCACTCCAGCGTGTTCGATCTCCAGGGGTTCTTTCCCGCTGCCGGACCCTTCTTCATGCTCACCAGGTAGTTGTAGATGAAGACGAACTGGAAGCCGAGTAGCACCAGCATGGCAATCGTCGCAAAGACGCGCAGATCCTGGAAACTGGCACTCGACAGATCCGTGAAGTGCTGATAGTTGAAGATGCGCCGGTGCTGTCCGCCGATGCCCAGCACGAAGAGCGGGATGAAGATGAGGTTGAAGGGGATCACGGTACCCCAGAAATGGATCTTGCCCAGGGTCTCGTTCATCATCTTGCCGAACATCTTCGGATACCAGAAGGTCAGTCCGGCAAAGACGGCGATGATCGAAATCGGGAAAAACGTGTAGTGGAAGTGGGCCAGCACGAAATAGGAATCGTGGAAGTAGATGTCGGAGGCATTGTCACCCAGATAGATGCCGGTGACGCCGCCGATCATGAACTCGGCGACAAACGCCAGGGCCCAGAGCATCGGTGTCGACAGCGTGATCGATCCACGATATAGGGTGGCCATGAACAGGAAAATCATCTCGGCCACCGGCACCGAAATCAGCAGGGTCGTGATCGTGAAGATGTTGGCCATCCGGGGATCGATGCCCGAGATGAACTGGTGGTGAGCCCAGACGACGAAGCTCAACACACCCACCCCCATGGCGGAATAGATGATGATCCGCAGGCCGAAGGGCTTCTTGCGGGCGAAGACGGACATCACCTCGAGGGTGATTCCCAGCGCCGGCAGCAGGACGACGTACACCTCGGGGTGGCCGAAGAACCAGAACATGTGCTGCCACAGAACAGGATCTCCGCCGCGCCCGGGGTCGTAGAACCCGGTGCCGAGAAGCTGATCGAAGAGCAGCATGATCGCCCCGGCGACGAGGGGGCCCACCGACAGCATGAAGATGATGCTGGCCATGACGATCATCCACACGACCACCGGGATGTCAAAGGCCTTCATGCCCTGCGCCCTGGCGTTCATCGTCGTGGTGATGAAGTTGATGCCTCCCAGCAGGAACGCGACAAACTCGAGAGCCACGGCAACCAGCCACATGGACGAGCCGATAGGAGTCAGGCTGTATTCCGCCTTGGCGGACAATGGCGGGTAGGCGGTCCAGGCACCCCCGAAAGCACCGCCGGGCACGAAGAAGGCGGCCAGCAGCACGATGGTGCTGAGGAAGAAGAGCTGGAACGAGAGCCGGTTGACTCTCGGAAAGACCATGTCGTCGCAGCCCAGCATGAGCGGGATCAGGAAATTGCCGAAGGCGGCGATCAGCACCGGCATGGCCACCCAGAAGATCATGATGGTGCCATGATTGGTGACCAGGGCGTTGTATTCACCGGCAGAGACGATGCCATACAGGGGAACGTCCATCCCCGGGAAGGCCAGCTGCATACGGAAACAGTAGGCGAAGAAGCCGCCTACCAGGGCCATGGCCAGACCGGTGAACAGGTACTGCTTGGCGATCATCTTGTGATCGGTGGAGAAGATATACTTCGCCCAGAAGCTCATCTCGTGATGATCTTCGTGGGCTGCCGCCGTGGCTTCAGACATTTCGCTTCCCTGTGATCGAGCGCATTTCCTACTCGTACATCGCCGTTAACGTGTTGCCGGCCGATGAGGCATCGATCCAGGCCGCATGCTGCTCGGCGGAACCGATCACGATCCGTGCAGCCATCACGCCGTGTCCGAGGCCGCAGATCTCGGCGCACTGGATGTCGTAGGAACCGGTACCGATGGCCTTGAACCAACCCGTGATGGTCCTGCCGGGAATCGCGTCCTGCTTCAGGCGGAAGACCGGCACCGAGAAGGAGTGGACGACGTCGCGGGATTCCAGCTGGAAGTGGTAGACCTTGTCGACTTCCACGTGCAGCTCATCGACGGTGACGATATCGTCGGCCGTGTCGAGCCTGCCGTCTGCTCCGGGGTGGATGAAGGTCCAGGCCCACTGCTGGCCGATCACCTTTATCACAACAGCCGGCGGCGGCAGCTCGATCTTGATGTGCGACCAGGTCTTGAGGGCACCGACGATGAGGAAGATGTCACACACGAAAACGACCAGCACGGGCCCGATGAGCCACTTGCGCATTCGGGGTTCGTCGCCGGTAATGTAATCGGCGCGGTGCCCTTCACGGGCGCGGTACTTGAAGATGAAATAGAAGAACAGGGCTTCCGCCGCCACGAGCCAGACACCGACGATGACCGTCACCTCCGTGATCAGGAAGTCGATCTGGCGAGCGTAGGACGACAGAGCGGGTATGAGACTCTCGATCACGGCGAATGACCCCTAGAGAATGAAGATCACCGTGACCGCAACGAAGGCCACGAAGATGCCCATCGTGATCTGGAAGGTGCGATCGGCGATCTGATTCGATGTCAGTTTCTTCATCTGGGCAGCGACATGATGTAGGCGATGACATCTTTCATGGCCTGATCGTCCGGGAGTGCCATCGCCATGGGGCGCATGAGGAGGCTGCTGACGTCCCGCGGATCGGTACCACGCAGACCTGACTTGAACTTCTGCAGCTGCGTCAGCAGGTACCAGTCACTGGATCTGACGAGAGGCGGTGCCTTCTGCTTCACATCGCCGGTTGCCTGAGGGCCGTGGCAGGTGGCGCAGACGACATACAACGCCTTGCCCCTGGTGACGTCGCCGCCGCTGTTTACCGGCGGTGGCAGCACGGGCGGCATGTTCGCGACATACGCGGAGACGTCCGCCACATCCCCTTCGTGGATCAGGGTAACGGCCATGGGCCGCATGCGCAGGCCGGTGGCATCGTCCGGATGCATACCCCGCATTCCCTGGCGGAACTTGTCGAGTTGCGCTTCGAGATACCATTGATCGAGCCCGGCGATGGAGGGGGCGGCGACCGTCTGGTCACCCTCACCTGCTCCGCCATGACACTGGGCGCAGAGCTCGTACAACTCCTCCCCACGCTCCATGTCGCTGGCAGTGGCGACCTGCGAACACAGCAGAGCCAGGGTACTCATACCAATGATGACGGGGATTCTCAGTACCATTCTCACCTGTCAACGAAAAAGCACGTACTGGCTGGACGTGCTTCGGACAAACGAAGGCTTTTGGGGCCTGTGAACTGTAGTGTAGCGCTAGCGATTCGTCAAATTGAAAAAATCCGGCGTCTGTGTGTCAGCTGAGGCAGTGGAGATCGGCGGAGATCAAAGCCTTGCCACTGTTCTGCCGGGGCGACAGTGTTTGTCTGTCCCGCCAGGTCCCCCCAAAGACAGGTGAAGGCGATGTCCGCAAAGACTTCCATTCTGCACCCGACACGTGAGCTGCTGAGCACCTGGCGAGAGGGCGACGCCGAGAAAGTGTTGGCCATGATCGACCGCTCGGACGCCACCTTTCCCGGCGGCGGGGGATGGCAGGAAGACGCCGAGGAGATCGAGCGCTGGCTCCGCCACGGTGACCAGATCGCCGCGTACGTCACCGAGGAAGGCGACCGTATCGTTGCCCTCTGTACGCTGATGGTCCGGCCTGATCAGCTGGAGGATTCCTACATCGAGCTCCTGATCTGTGACCCGGAGTTCCATGGGAAGAAGCACGGCAAGTCCGTGTTGCACGCGGTGGTCGAACACGTGTATCGAGCCGGCATCGGCAAGGTTGACCTGGGAACCTGGGCGGGAAACATGAAGGCCGTCCCCCTATATAAGAGGACGGGGTTCATGTGGCAGCCCGGGTCCTGCGTGCATATGGAGAACTTCACTCCGGCAGCCCGCCAGCACCCCCTGGGGGCACCGTTCTTCGCACGTCATGATTGGTACAGTGATCTGCAGCGGCCGGTGGATCTGGTCGAGGACCTGGTGACCCGCGGCAAGGTGAAGGTGTATGAGTACCTATGGCGTGCCGCCGACGGTGACTTCCTGCGTATGGTCTTCGACCGTCAGAGCTGGCGCCCCATAGAGGTGGAGACCCCTGAGCTCACCGCCTGTGTCACGCTGCCCGACGAAAAGCTGGTGGCGGGGCAGCCGCACCGGGTGAAGTGGCAGATCACCAACAGCAAGTCGAAACCCGTGCAGGTATTCCTTGCCGCCCGGGGCGAGCCGGGCATGGAGATAGCCCATCGGCAGAGCCTGGAGCTGAGCGGGTCGGCGGCGATGGAGGCCCAGGTCACCGTCGATCCGGAGATCGTCGAGAAGACGCGGCCGCCGCGGGCGGCGGTGCTCACCACCGAACTGATGTTCGGGAATCGTGAGATCGAACTCGCCGCCGGCATCGATGTGGTGCAGGCGGTAGAGATCAGCATCGAGGGACCGAGGGCTCTCATCCTGCCGACGGAGCCACAGCAGGCCCGGCTGACTCTGCGCTCTCACCTGGATCGCAAGTGTGTGGCGCAACTGCGTCTGCGGCCTGTCCACAACCTGGAGCTGAAGCGCCGAAGCGTCCGTGTCGAGCTCGGGCCGCACGCCAGCCTCGAGCTGCCCGTAGACATCCGTGTTCCGGCCGAAGGCGGCGCCACGCTGGAGACAGAGGCGACCGTCACGGTGAAGGGACGTAGGATCGCCACCAGGAAGCAGCGCCTCGATCTGCTGGCCTGCGGTCGTCGGAGCCTGGCAGGCGCCGTGGGGGAGAGCGTCGGCATCCTCTGCGGCGGCAACCTTGCGGTATACGCCTCGCGCAAAGATGGTCAGTTCTTCGTCCACCACCGGCTGCGCGGCACACGGGCCGTGCGCGCCCGTGTGAATGCCCCCCAGTTCGGTCCGCCCTTCTCCTGGGACGACCTGTTTCAGCAGAAGGCGGAGTCCTGGATCGATCGAGATGTCGAGGGAGTCTCACTCCACCTGCGCACGTCTTCCCTCCTCTACCCGGGACTCATCGTCAACCGCCGGATCAGACTGGATCGCAGTCCGTTGGTGGAAGTGGTCGACACCGTCACCAACGGCGGCGCCAGGACGATCGACCTGCACCGCTGTCAGTTCGTGTCCCTTACCGCTCGCCACGGGATGCGCAGCCGGCGGGGAGCACCGGCGGTGGGCGGCATCCACGTAGATCCGGAGACCACGGGAGCGCGGGAGCTGGGCGGCGTCAACCTGCCAGATGCCGGTGCACGCTGGCCGGAGGGATGGCTGGCCCACGAGGGTGGCGATGGTGTTGTCAGCGCCGTGATCTGGGACCAGGCCGAAACCGTGAAGGTGGGAGGACGATGCGACCTGCGGCAGGCTGCCGGATCGCTGGCCCCCGGCGGCAGCATCACCATGGATCCTCTGCACCTGCTGGTGACCGACGGTACCGTGGAGACGGCCCGCACCTGGTGGCAGCTGCTGCACGGATCGCCTGTCGGTGAGGAGGAGATCACACCACCGTCACGGCGGGAGCCCATCGAGCTGACTCTCGGCCCGGAGCCGTTGATCGTCGCTGGTGACGAGGCGAAGGCCCGGGTGTCCCTGACGAGTGCCGGCACCTACAAGCTGGATGGTCATGTCGAGGTGAAGGGGCAAGGGTTGGTGCGGTCCGCCCTGCCCCGGCAAGAAGTGTCGTCCCTTACCGTGGATCGGCCGGTAGGCGCTGCCATCCAGATAAAGCGGCGACAGAAGAAAGCGTCAGGTCCCGCCCACATCGACTTGCGCTTCGAGACCGACGAGGCCGTGTACGAACGGCAGGCCCGGGTCCTGGTGCTGCCCGCGGGCGCTCGCGCCGTCGAGGTGTGCGACGAGGGGGACGTCTTCGCCATGGACAACGGCAGGCTCAGGGCCCGAGTGGCGCCTGCCTTCAGCGCCAGCCTGATCTCGCTGGCCCTGCACGGACGGGAGTATCTCAACAGCTCCTTTCCCAAGGGGGGACAGCGGGGCTGGCGCAACCCCTGGCACGGCGGCATCCACCCGTCGTACGGGAGGCTGTGGGGGCGACTGCACCTCGAGACCTTCCGCGCCAGAACCGTTGAGCGCCGTGGCCGGCAGGGGCTGCCCTGGAGCGGGGTCCGTCTCACCTGCAAGGTCGCCCAGGAGTCAGCCCGCAACCACACCCTCTACATCGAGTATCTCATGGCACCCGGCGCCGACGTACTGGCAGTGATCGTCGGCCGCAGGAACACCGTGGGAGAGTGGCTCGGGGGAGATGTGGGGTTTGATCTCTGGCCCAATCTGGCGATCCGTCCCGGCAAGGGACACTTCCACACCGCCACCCGGTCGGCAGCCTCGCCGAAGGCTTCGCCCTATTGGTACGGCGGATTTACCTGGGACTGGGGTGGACTGGTGAGCCGCGACGGGCGCGCCCTGTTCACCACGGCCGCCTCACCTGACTGCGTCGCCAGCGGCTGGGCGGAGGGACCGGAAGGTTGTGCGCTCAATGGAGAGGTGACGCGCGGCGTACCGGCGGGAGCAAGCGTCGAGGGTGTGTTCTTCGTGCTGCCCGCGGCTTCTATGGAGGATGCGGTGGCCGCGGCGGCGTGGTCAGGCTTTACCGAACTGCCGTGAGGATCGGTCGCGGTCGAGCGCCCCGCGATAGAGCACCATCCCCCGGACGCATGGTTGGGCCTATACTCACCCGATGCTTCCACCACCCACAAGAGCAGTTCTGCGGCGGGCGGCTCAAAGTTCCGTAGCCAGAATCGGCGTCGTCATCGTCGGCATGGTGTTGTGCGTCGAGGTCTTTGCCTCGATCACGTGGGTTCTATCGGGAGCCGGATCGGTGGATCTGGCCTCTCTGGATTCTGTGCAGGCCCCCGAGCGGCATCCAACTCAGGCAAAGGTCCTGCACGCCGTCAGCGAATGGCAGGCTGACGCCGGAACGGCTTTCCAGGAGGCGCCGCAGTGGGCGCAGCAGGCGGCCGCCGGCGAATTGCCGCCGGTGGCCGAACGCCTGCCGGACAATCCCCTCGTCATCACACCGCCGCACCAGATGGGCCCCTATGGCGGTACCTGGCGTCGTTATGCCACCGGCCCCAGCGACATCGGTATCATCGAGGCCCGTCTGTCCTATGACGGTCTCGTACGCTGGGATCCGATGGGCCAGCAGATTCTTCCGAACCTGGCCACGCACTGGGACATCGAGGATGGCGGGCGCAGCTTCACCTTCCATCTGCGGCGCGGCGTTCGCTGGTCGGACGGTCATGCCTTCGGTGCCGACGACATCCTGTTCTGGTACCGCGACGTGCTGCAGGATTCCGACATCACGCCCGTGATCGGTATCGAGTATCGCCACGGTGGCGAACTGATGCAGATGGAAAAGCTCGACGAGTGGACCTTCCGCGTGCGTTTCGCCGAGCCAAATGGCCTGTTTCTCAAGCAGCTGGCTTCAAACTACAGCTACACCATGGTCGGCTACGCCGCCCAATACCTGAAGCAGTTCCATCGCAACTATGTACCCGAAGAGCAGCTCGAGCGGTTGGCCCGGTCCACGGGCCGGGACTTCTGGTTTCAGCTGTTCACCGACAAGCGGGAGTGGCGCAACCCGGACATGCCGCGCCTGTGGGCCTGGGTGTGCACCGAGCCGCCGCCGGCGCGGCCGGCCCGGTTTCACCGTAACCCGTACTACTGGAAGGTCGACCCGGAAGGGCGTCAGCTCCCCTACATCGATGACGTCACCTTCGACATTTACGACGTGGAGACGATCAACCTGAAGGTGATCAACGGCGAAGTCGGCATGCAGAGCCGGCACGTGAACACGGGTGACTACCCGCTGTTTCTGGCCAACCAGGAAGCCGGCGACTATCGCGTGCTGCACTGGATCGATGGCGGTGACGGCACCTTCTCGCTGTCGGTGAATCTGAATCACAAGGATCCGGTGCTGCGCGAGATCTTTGGCGATCATCGCTTTCGCAAGGCCCTGTCCCATGCGCTGGATCGGGAGTCGCTCAACGAGGCCAACTATTTCGGCCTCGGGCAGGCGCGACAGCTGGCGCCGCCAGCGATTTCGGCCTGGTACGTGGAGGAGTACGAAAAAGCCTACATCGAGTTCGATCCGGACAAGGCCAATCGGTTGCTCGACGAGGCGGGACTGGACCGCCGCAGCGAGGATGGCACTCGCCTGCGGCCCGATGGAGAACCCCTGAACATCTACCTGGAGATGTCGTCCACGGGGGCCGGCATGAGTCAGCTCTTCGAGATGATCGCCGCCGACTGGACGGACGTGGGCGTGCAGACGAAGGTGAAGATGTCGGCCCGCCAGCTGTTCGCCCACCGGCGCCAGTCACGTCTGTTCGATGTGGCCATGTGGGGCGGGG
>PBSR01000121.1 GCA_002726335.1 Gemmatimonadaceae bacterium | reverse complement strand
GTGGGCGGCCAGACGGCTCTCAATGTGGCAGTCGAACTGTCGGAATCCGGCGTACTCGAACGCTACGGCGTACAGCTGATCGGCGCCCGGCTCGAGGCGATCAAGACGGCGGAAGATCGCGAGCTGTTCAAGCAGGCGATGGATGATGTGGGCCTAGACATGCCCAGGGGGTACTTCGTGCACACCATCGAAGAAGCCCAGTCCCACCAGGCCGAGCTCGGCTATCCGATCATCATCCGTCCCTCCTTCACCATGGGCGGATCGGGCGGCGGCATCGCCTACAACGCCGAGGAATTCGATACCATCGTCAGCCGCGGTCTCGACCTGAGTCCGATCACGGAGCTGTTGATCGAGGAGTCGGTCCTCGGGTGGAAGGAGTACGAGTTGGAGGTGATGCGCGACATGAACGACAACGTCGTCATCATCTGTTCCATCGAGAACTTCGATGCCATGGGTGTGCACACGGGGGATTCGATCACCGTGGCGCCGGCGCAGACCCTGTCCGACAAGGAATACCAGGTCATGCGGGACGCTGCGATTCGCATCATCCGGCGGATCGGAGTCGACACGGGGGGCTCAAATATCCAGTTCGCCGTCGATCCGGCGACCGGTCGAATGACAGTCATCGAGATGAATCCGCGCGTTTCGCGCAGTTCGGCACTGGCTTCGAAGGCCACGGGTTTCCCCATCGCCAAGATTGCCGCCAAGCTGGCCGTCGGCTACAGCCTGGATGAGATCCGTAACGATATCACCCGCGAAACACCGGCCTCCTTCGAACCGACCATAGACTACGTGGTCACCAAGATTCCTCGATGGGCCTTTGAGAAGTTTCCCTCAACTCCTGACGCCCTCGATACCCAGATGCGCTCCGTGGGTGAGACCATGGCCATCGGCAGGACCTTTGCAGAGTCCTTCCAGAAAGGTCTGCGCTCCCTTGAGATCGGCCGTGCCGGATGGGGGGCGGACGGCAAGGATGTCGACGCGGTGCGCGTCTCCGATGCCGAGGTGCGCGAGCATCTGGTCCGTCCCAACTCGCAGCGTGCCTTCTACATCCGCACCGCCCTGCAGAAGGGCTTTGATGTCGACGAGATCCAGCGGTTGACGCATATCGATCCCTGGTTTCTGGATCGCCTGGTGGAGATCTTCCACACAGAACGGGATCTCACCGCGGACGGCGCCGACCCTCTGGCGGACCAGGCTTCCCTGCGGCGGGCGAAGGAAGAGGGTTTCAGCGATCGACAGCTGGCACACCTGACGGGACGGACCGAAGTGGACGTGCGCCGCCAGCGGATCGAGATGGGGGTCCGGCCCGTGTTCAAGACCGTCGATACCTGCGCTGCCGAATTCGAAGCACACACGCCCTATCACTACTCGACGTACGAGCTCGAGAACGAGGCGGTACCGACAACACAGAAGCGCAAGGTCATGATTCTTGGCGGCGGACCGAACCGGATCGGCCAGGGCATCGAGTTCGACTACTGCTGTGTCCACGCCTGTTTCGCTCTGCGCGAGGACGGCTTCGAGACGATCATGGTCAATTCGAACCCAGAGACCGTCTCCACCGACTACGATACGGCGGACAAGCTGTACTTCGAGCCCCTTACGGTCGAGGATGTGCTGCATATCGTCGAGCAGGAAGAGCCGGAGGGGGTCATCGTTCAGTTCGGCGGACAGACACCGCTGAACCTGGCTCTCGAGCTGGAGGCCAACGGTGTTCCCATCATCGGCACTTCACCCTCGAGTATCGATCGCGCCGAAGACCGGGAGCACTTTGGCAACCTGCTCAAGGAGTTGGGGATCCTGCAGCCAGAAAACGGCATGGCCCGATCGCTGAAGGAAGCACGAGAGGTCGCTGCTCGTATCGGCTTCCCGGTGCTGGTCCGCCCCTCCTATGTGCTCGGCGGGCGGGCCATGGTCACCGTCTATGACGAGACCCGGCTCGACGCGTACATGGAATCGGCGATCTCAGCGTCTCCCGGGCGCCCGGTGCTGATCGATCGTTTCCTTGATGGTGCCCAGGAGTTCGATGTCGATGCCGTCTGCGACGGCGAAGACGTCCTTATCGGGGGTGTCATGCAGCACATCGAGCACGCCGGGGTGCACTCCGGGGATTCGGCCTGTGTGCTGCCGGCACACGACATCTCTGACGGCAACCTGGATCTGCTGCGCCGACACACCCGCGCCATGGCCCTGGCCCTCGACGTGAAGGGCCTGATGAACGTGCAGTATGCCATCCACGACGATGAGGTCTACGTCCTCGAAGTCAACCCGCGTGCCTCCAGAACCGTGCCCTTCGTCAGCAAAGCCACCGGCAAGCCGCTGGCCAAGATCGCTGCCCGTGTCATGGTCGGTCAGAGCCTGTGCGACCAGGGGCTGGTCGATATTGCCATGCCTGCGTACATCTCGGTGAAGGAGGCGGTACTGCCCTTCAACAAGTTTCCGGGGGCTGACGGGATCCTCGGGCCGGAAATGAAGTCTACAGGAGAGGTGATGGGGGTGGGCTCAACATTCGGTGAGGCCTTCCTCAAGGCGCAGATGGGCGCCGGCTCGGTACTGCCGTCTACGGGCAAGGTCTTCATCAGCGTCAATGATCGCGACAAAGTGGGTGTGGTCGATGTCGCCCGTCGCCTGCACGAGGCCGGTTTCCAGCTGGTGGCCACCGACGGTACGCGTTCCCATCTGGAGAGCAACGGGATTCCGGCAGAGAAGATCCTGAAGATCCATGAGGGTCGTCCGCACGTGGAGGATGCGATCCGCAGTCACGAAGTCGTTCTCGTCGTCAACTCGCCTCTGGATGAGCAGTCACAGCACGACGACCTTCACGTGCGTCGAGCCGCGATCATGAACGGTGTCCCCTACACGACAACCCTCGCCGGAGCCACTGCGGCGGCGGCAGGCATCGAAGCGAACCTGCGCACGCCACTGTCAGTGAAGGCCCTGCAGGACTACCACCGTGACTGAAATGCGGGCGCGCCTCCATCGCCGCGCGCGCCGAAGTGTGACCGCCTTCCTGCTGTTTGCCCTCACCGGTTCCGCCGTTTCCTGTGTGTACTTCAATACCTATTACAATGCTGAGAAATACTTCCGGCAGGCGGAGAAGGCCAGGGCCGAAGCGGAGGCCGAGGGGGACAACTCCAGGAATTCACGCGGCCGTACGCAGTATGTCACCCTCTACGACAAGGCGGTCCGCAAGGCCTCCATCGTTCTCGAGAAGTTCCCCGAGAGCGATTACGTCGATGACGCCATGTTCATCGCCGGTCGGGCGCTCTACTGGCAACGCGACTACCAGTACGCCATGCGCTCATTCCGCGATCTCGAACTGAACTTCCCGGAGAGCGAATTATACGATCATGCCCGGCTCTGGCGGGGACGCACACTGGCCGCCCTTGGGCAGTCCGCTGATGCCCGCACACTGTTCTCGGAACTGGTACGAGAGGGCAGCCCTGTCGGCGACAGAGCCGGTCTGCGTCTCGGCGAGCTGGCCTCAACGGAGGGAGACCGCCGTGGCGCGATTGTCGAGTACCGCAAGACTCTCGACGCCTTCCCGGACGCCCGCCTCGCTGCACAGCTCTGGCTCCGTATCGGGCTGGCAAACGTCGACATCGGCAGTCCTGCCCGTCTCGACAGTGCCATGGTCGCCTTCGATCGGGCCCTGTCGTCGTCGCCCCCGGATTCGGTCCGCTACCGTGCCAGCCTGAGCCGCGGGAGGGTTCAGCACCTGCAAGGAGATCCCGCAGCGGCACTGAGGACGTACCAGGAGCTGCTGACCAAGGGCAGTTTCCGGGTGTGGGAAGGGGAGACGAGGATTCTCATCGGCCGACACTACCGCGAGCGCGGCCTGCTTGCCGAGGCGCTGACTCAGTTCGAGCGGGTGCGCGACGATTTTCCCTTGTCGGTTGTCTCCGCCATGGCCCTCTACGAGACCGGGCTGCTCTACCTGCAGGAATACGGCGAGCGGGAGCGCTCCCAGGAGTATTTCCTCGAGGTGGCAACTGAGAAGCGGGGTTCGCGCGCCGATTCCCTGGCCAATGTCGTGCTGCAGACATGCGCCGATCTGGACGGACTGATCGAACAGATCTGGATTGCGGACTCCACAGCATCCGCTATTCTGTTCCCGCCTCCAGACACCCTGTCGATGGCCGATTCTACCGACCTCGACAGCTCCGTCGTCGTCCTCGACAGTGTCGTTGCCGTCGCCGACGGCGCCACCACAGACAGCATCGAGACGGTGGGTGTCGACGCCATCCCTGCCCCGGAGCTGCCGCCCTCCCTGCGGGGGTATGCGGCAGCCTTGGACAGTGCCGGCAAGTGGCTGCCACTGGTGCCCCGTCCCGGGTGGCGAGGCGTCGATGCTGACAGCGATGGCAAGCCTCAGGTGGCCCGTCGACCGTCGAGACGCGAGCCCTCGTCGACGCTCGAGGAGCAGCTGTTCGTGCTCGCCGAGCTCTACCGGGATCACCTCGTCCTGCCCGACTCGGCGGCGGTGGTCTACGAGGCTCTCGTCGAACGTTTTCCCGAGTCCGACCAACGGTCCCGAGCCCTCTACAGTCTTGCCTGGATCCACTTCGAACTGCTGGCCGATCCACCGGCGGCCGGACCCTACCTGGAGCAACTCGTCGACGAGTATGGCCCCACGGCCCATGCCAACGCTGCTCGTCGTCTCCTGGATCTTCCCCTCCAGCGGACCGCGGAAGAAGAGGCCGCGCAGATCTTCGTCGATATCGAAGCACTGCGTGCGGCAGAACCCGAACTCCCCGACCGATGGATGCCGCGGCTCGACGCACTGGCAATGGAGTATCCGGCGACGGTCACAGCCGCTCGTGCCGCGTACCTTGCCGCCTGGGTGACGGAGAACACGATCGGCGATTCGGCTGCCGCCGAGGCGCGCTACGATTCTGTGGCAGAACGCTTTCCGCGCACGGATTTCGCCGACCTTGTACAGCGTCGCCGGCGTTCGCAGGAGGATGGCTTTCTGGCGAAGATCTCACGGGAACTGAAGACGCTGGGGAAAGCGATCCCTCCCGAGGAGCGTCTGTTCGTCATCGCCGTGGAACCCGATTCCCTCGATTCGACGTCGCTGTCGCGCAAGCTGTTGGGTTTTGCCATGAGGGCGCACAGACAGGAAGAGTTCGAACAGGCCGAGGACCTCTACCAGGCAAGTCTGGACGAGAAGCAGGGCGGCAACGGCAACGTGTATGCCGGGCTCGGTGACGTCGCCTGGCGTCAGGGATACTTCGAGGACGCCATGGACCATCTGCGGACAGCCCTGAAGGAGAAGACCACGTCCCTGCTGCCGCAGTATCGACTGTTCCAGTACCACGTCCAGCAGTCGCAAGAAGACTCGGCCAATCGCTATCTTCGGAACATCACGCGCCGCGATCGTGACAACCCCCAAGCAGTGGCGGTGATCGATCGTTTTCCCACCGTGGCCTCAGCCGAGCCCGAGATGATCGAGATCGAACAGCTGGAGACGATCGACCTGGACCCCTCCGAAGACAATCTGCGCCTGCCGGATGCCTCTTTCGGCATCGTCGAGCCGCCCCTGGTCCGGACCAGCGTTGCTGCCCTCTATCCGAGTGACGTCAGCGATTCTGCAAGTGTCATCGTCGATGTTCTCGTGACCGAGGAGGGGCGCCCCGACTGTGTACGGGTGTTCCGCGGCGACGAACCCTTTGCCACGGAGGCCATCCGTGCTGTCGAAGGATATCGGTTCTATGCGGCGGAGGATCGCAAGGAGGATCCACTCGAAGTCTGGGTCGAAGTCGTCATCCCCTTCCAGCCACCGGCGACGGAGGCGGCCTCCGATTCGGTCTCCGTCGCGACATTGCCAGACAGTCTCCGGCCCGCCGTCCCGTCCGGGATCGAGGTCGAATGAGTCAGGCGCCCACCGTCGCGGCTGTGACCGCCCGCGTCGAAGCCACCACACAGGTGACCGGGGCATTCTTCCAGACCCGACTGCTGGTTCCAGAGGTCACCGTCGAGCCCGGCCAGTTCGTGCAGTTGCGACCGCGTCCCCGCCAGGGGCTGTACCCGTTTCTGCGGGTCCCCCTCAGCGTTTCTGCCGTAGACGCGGAAGGAGGCCTGATCGACGTGCTCTACGAGTTGGTGGGCCCGAAGACCGGCGCTCTGCGGGCCCTTGGCGTGGGTGACGAGGTCGGCTTTCTGGGGCCTCTCGGAAAGCCCTTCCCGGTGCCGTCGGCTGGCACCACGCCGATCCTGGTCGGCGGTGGCATCGGGGTGCCCCCGCTGATCTACTTCGGAACCTGTCTGAGAGCGGCAGACCGGGATCCGATCCTCGTGGTCGGGGCCCGCAGTTCCGACAAGCATCTTCCTGACGGCCTGCTCGAGCCGGCCTCGTCGCAGATCAGGCGGGCGACGGACGACGGCAGTCTCGGCCACAACGGCCTGGTCACCGACCTTCTGGAACAGGCCCTGGGCGCCTCGCTGACGGCACCGGTGGTCTATACCTGTGGGCCCCACGGCATGATGGCAGCCGTCGCACGGCTGTGCGCCAGGCGTGATGTGCCCTGTTTCGCTTCTCTCGAGGCGTACATGGCCTGCGGCATCGGTGTCTGCGTGGGTTGCGTGGTGGAGCGTGCCGACAAGGATTCGCAGCCGTCCGCCGACGGGCACTACGCTCGCGTCTGCGTCGACGGTCCCGTATTCGATGCCCAAGAGATCGTCTGGTAGGATGACCGAGTTAACAACCAACTTTGCCGGTATCGAGCTGCGGAATCCGGTGCTGCTGGCATCCGGCACGTGCGGCTATGGGGACGAGTTGGCGCCCTTTCTCGATCTGTCCCGCCTGGGCGGCATCGTCACCAAGACGATCACCCCGGAGCCACGCCCAGGCAACGCCCCGCCGAGAATCGTCGAGACCGCCGCTGGCATGCTCAATTCGATCGGCCTGCAGAATCCCGGTCTGGAGGGCTTCATACGCGACAAATGGCCCTACCTGGCCCGTCTGGATACCCGGATACTCGTCAACATCGCCGCCCCGACGGCGGCGCTGCACGGGGAGATGGCCGCCAGGCTGGAGCACGTGGAGGGAATCGCGGGCATCGAGGTGAATATCTCCTCGCCGAACATGAAGGATGGCGGCATGTTGTTCGGCTGCAGTCCGACGGCGTCCCACGAGGTGATCGCCGCGGTCCGCGCCGCTACACAGCGTCCCGTGATCGCCAAGTTGACCCCGAATGTGACCGACATCACCAGCATCGCCCGGGCCGTTGTCGATGGTGGCGCCGATGGGATCGCCATGATCAACACGCTGCTTGGTATGGCGGTAGACTGGCGGGAGCGGCGACCCATCCTCGGCAATGTCACCGGCGGTCTGTCCGGGCCGGCGATCAAGCCGGTGGCTCTCGCCCTGCTGTGGAAGGTTCGCCAGGCGGTGGAAGTTCCCATCATGGGCCTCGGCGGCATCGCCACAGCCGCAGACGCTCTGGAGTTTCTGGTCACGGGCGCTTCCGCGGTGCAGGTAGGTACGGCGACCTTCATCGAGCCGGGGGGGGCCGCCGACATCGTAGCCGGCATCGAATCGCAATGCCTGGAGGCCGGCATCGAGCGCGTCGAGGAGTTGGTGGGCACGCTCCGCATGTGAGCGTGAGTCCAGCGCCATGAAACGCTGGGGGCAACACATCCGTCCGTATCACCGTTGGCTGCCCATCTGTGGCCTGCTCATCGGTGTGGCCTGCGTGCCGGCCCCGGTCTATCGCAACGGCGCCGTCCCTGCCGTAAGACCTGCGTCCGGCAAGGCTTCGTCTGGATCAGGCACTCGTTCGGCGCCGCCCGTCGTGGCCTCTCCGACGAACGCCCATCCCGTCGATCCGCAGAACATCTCTACTGCCAACGCTTATCAGGTGGGTACCTCGTCCTACTATGGCAAGAAGTTCCACGGACGAAAGACGGCCAATGGCGAGACCTTCAACATGTACAAGCTGACTGCCGCCCACCGGGTCCTGCCTCTCGGAACGATCGCGAAGGTGACAAACCTGGCCAACGGTCGCTGGGTAGTCGTCAAGGTGAACGACCGAGGACCATTCATCGAGGGGCGAATCCTGGATCTCTCCTTCGCCGCGGCTCTCGAGATCGAGATGGTGCAGCAGGGGACAGCGAAGGTGATGATCGAAATCGTCGAGGCGGCGGACTGAGCTATTCTGCGAGCACCTCGGCTACGCTCTGGATCACGGCGGTCGTGGCCAGGTCTTCCAGCTGACCACAGGGCGCCCGCAGCACGTGGGCCCGGGGCCCAAGAGGGCGCCAGAGCCGGGGGTCGGTGGGGCCGAAGAGAGACAGCGTCGGACAGCCAACCGCGGCCGCTACGTGCCCCGGTCCGGAGTCGTTGCCCACATAGAGCCGGGCCGCCGCCAGGTGTCCGGCGAGATCCAGGGGGGATTCGGGACACAGCCGCTTCGAGGTGGCCGCCAGCGCCTGGGGGAACTCGAAGCGTCGTGCCTCCTCCACGGGACCCCACAGGATCCCAACCCTCTGCCCCTGTCCTTCAAGCCAGGCCAACAGCGAGACGAACCGTTCCGCCGGCCAACACTTGTCTCGACTGCCGCTTCCCGGATGTAGAATGACGAGTTCCTCTCCGGGAGCTGATTGGGGCAACTCGATCCTGGGCACCGAATCGTCGGGCAGGCTGAACCCCGCCTCACGCAGCGGGTCGAGGAGCCGCGCACTCATGTGACGTTGCTGGCCCGGTGTCGGCAGGGGATCCCCGACAAGCAGGCGGGGGCACAGAGCGGACAGATTTTCCAAATACCCGGGGGGCGCAGCATCGCTTCCCCCCGCTACACAGGCGACGAGCAGTCGGCAGTCAGAAAACCGCTCCCTCAGGGTCTGGGGCGCACCGGCCGACGTATACAACTGAGACCAGTGGCGGTCGTCCGGGTCAATCCTCTCCGCATCTCCGGCCAGCCGGGTCGTCGCCGGATCACCCACCAGGATGAGTCGGGCCTCCGGCACCGCGGCGCGCAGAGCGCGGATCAGGGGCAGCGTGAGCACGTAGTCCCCAAGGGCCCCCCCACGCACGAGAGCCACGGAGGCGCTCACATCAGGCCCCGTACACACTCTTGCCAAGGAACGCAGCTCCCTGTATTTTCACAGGCTTCCAACAGATTTCCTACCCCGCATGAAGAAGAAGCTTTGATATGGTCGGTCTCATCGGCAGAAAGCTGGGCATGACCCAGGTCTACAACGACAAGGAAGAGCTCATTCCGGTCACCATCGTCGCCGCCGGGCCCTGCCCCGTGGTGCAGGTCAAGACCCAGCAAACCGACGGCTACGGAGCCGTACAGCTGGCATTCGACGAGGTGCCGGCGCGCAAGGTGAACAAGCCCGGCGCGGGGCAGTTTGCCAAGGCTGGTGTTGCCCCCCATCGCATGCTCAGGGAGTTCCGCACCGAAGGTGTCGACGGCGATCTCGAGGTCGGCCAGGTTCTCGATGTCTCCCAGTTCGAGGCAGGGGATACGGTAAAGGTCACGGGTCGTTCCAAGGGCAAGGGTTTCGCCGGCGTCGTCAAGCGCTACCTGTTCCACGGCAAGAACGCGACGCACGGAACTCCCGACCGCGTGCGTGCACCGGGATCGATCGGTCAGGGCACCACACCGGGAAAGGTGTGGAAAGGCAAGAAGATGCCCGGGCAGATGGGCAACAAGAACGTCACGACTCGCGGAATCGAAGTGGTGCGTATCGATGGTGAGCGTAACCTGCTGTTCCTCAAGGGAGCGATCCCGGGAGCCGGCGACGGTCTTCTTGTGATCAACAGACAGTAACTGCAAAGAAGCAGACGATCTGCATGACCTGGCGGGGACGTGATCACTCATGATCACGATCCCCGTTTTTCTATCCAGGCGGCCAGGCCAACCGGCGTCCACCCAGCACGTGTACATGAAGGTAGGGCACTTCCTGGCCCCCATCATCACCGGCATTCACAACACAGCGATAGCCCGATGTGTCGATGCCCTCCAGGGTGGCCACTTTGCCCGCGGCCACGAGGAGTTGGCCAAGACATTCCGAGTGTTCCTCGCCAGCGTGCTGCAGTCCCTCCAGGCGCAACCGCGGAATCACCAGGACATGCACGGGAGCCTGCGGCTGGATGTCGCGGAAGGCGATGCAATGTCGATCCTCGTAGATGATGTCGGCCGGGATCTCCCCACGCAGAATCCTGTCGAAAACGGTGTCTTCCGGCATACTTCCTCCTCGCTCGCGCGTCTGTATGGTCGAACGCAGAGTAACCCTCCCGCCGTGCTTTGTCGAACCTTGAGAGCCCCATGGACCTGAGCCTCCTGATCCCCGCCTATAACGAAGAGGCCCGCATCCTGGAGACCGTCGACAGTGTGCGGCAGTTTCTGGTGACGCGCTCCTGGACTCACGAGATCCTCGTCATCGACGATGGCAGCGCCGACGGTACTGCAGATGCCGTGGAGGGGGGCATGAGTTCGCGCCCGGGCCTGCGCTGCATCCGTGCCGATGCGAACCGCGGGAAGGGTGCAGCGATCCGCCTGGGACTCGAGGCCGCCACCGGAGATGTCGTGGGTTTCATCGACGCCGACGACAAGACGGATATCGCTGCTCTCGACGAGATCTTCAGCAAGCTGGAGAGGGGAGCTGACATCGTGATCGGCGATCGCACCCTCGCCGGTTCCGATATCGCTGTGGCCCGGCGCGCCTATCGCCAATGGGGTTCAGACCAATTCCGCCGCGTGCTGCGCCGGTGGCTGGGGCTGGGCGACTTTCCCGACACACAGTGCGGCTTCAAGTTCTTCCGCGCCCCGGTGATGCGCGATCTCTTCGCGAGGATGCTGATCGACGGCTACATGTTCGATGTCGAGCTGTTGCTGCTGGCCACCCGGAGCGGTCACCGCGTGGAGCGTATCGCCGTGCACTGGCGTGACGATCCTGACAGCCGCTTCCATCCCGTGTCGGGCACCCTGCGCAATTTCCGTGAGCTGTCCCGAATCCGGCGGTATCACAGATAGCGCGGAGTTACTCCTCGAGCGGTTCGTCGTCGTCGGTACTGCCGCCGGAGTCTGACGTCTCCAGTTCGCCCACGAGGGCGCCGATGCGGGAAATGCACACAGCGACGAAGATCTCTCTGGCCTCGGGCAGGTCCAGGCGCGCCTCGCACTGCAGGAACGTCTCCAGCGCCAGGATGACGAGGTAGATCGACAGCACTTCATACGGCCGTCGGCCCGTGGCCGACAGGCCGTCGCGCACGACACCGGCAACCTGCAGCGCCGCTTCCTCCATCCAGTCCACGTTTTCCGCGTCATGGGCCCGGCGCATGCGGTCGATGCCGTCCCGGGTCTGTTCGCGTACCTCCACATCGAGGGCGGCGCTTCTGGCCAGTGCCCCGGAAGCGCGTCGCAACACCCTCGCCAGAGTCGACGCTCGCCGCTCTTCGTCGTACGACAACAGGCGATAGAATTCGCCTCCTGCGCCCAGGGAGTGGCAGGCGCTGTTGAGCAGCTGCAGGCGTACGGCGGCCGAGCGGAAGCGGTCGAGACGATGGAGCGTCGGTTTGACGACTCTGTGGTCGCCCAGATGGCTGAGAACGTCGACCAGGGTGGGAAAGGTGACGGAGTCGTCCAGGTGCTCGCCGAAGTACCAGAACAGGAGCTCGCGAGCTTCCGGGCTGGCGACCTCACTCAGGCCGCGAATCGCACTGATGCGCACGCGTGGATCGACGTCGTCGAGGGACTGGATGAGCGGGTCGATCCCTCCTTGATGGCCGAGGTGACCCAGCGCTTCAGCGGCCTCGGAACGGATGTCGGATTCGCCATCGAGCAACTCGCGTACAAGGGAGTCGGTCGCTTCCGTGGAACCGGTTTCGCCGAGGGCACGGGCAGCACTCCGGCGTACGACGGGGCTGGCGTCAGCCAGTGCCTGTATCAGCTGTTCGATCGCCAGTGGGCTTCCCGAGCGGCCCAGGGCCAGCGCCGCCCGGGCGCGGCGTTCCTCACGGCCAGCGATGTTGAAAACGGCGGTGTTGAAGGTGTAGCTGAGCAGGTTGCCCCGGAAAAGATGAGAGAGCAGATGTCGGGAGGAAATGGAACTGCGATCGGAGACAAACCCGAGCAGCAGCAGCGACGGAATCCGTGTCGCGGCGCTGATCATGAAGATGATCTGCAGGTGGCCGATGGTGAAACTCTCGACGCGGAACGAGACGTCCTGCAGAGCTCGTGCCAGCAGGGCACCTACCAGGGGGCCCATGGCCCCCATCAGATTCACCGTCGCCGACCAGGAAGCCATGTAGTAGGGACGCTGCTCGCCGGCGGGGGCCAGGCCATAGAGGAGGGGGGTGACGGCCACGAGGATACCGGAGAACAGGACGCCGCTGAGGCAGAGCGCCACCGGAACCATGAAGTAGGTTCCGGGGGCGTTCCAGACCCAGAGAAAAGGTATGAAGGTCGCGGGGAGCATGAGGATCTGCAGTACGGGCTTGCTGCCGAAACGATCGACGAGGCCCGCCCACAGCCGGTAACCGGCGATGCTGGTGATCATGAAGGCGGCGTTGAACAGCGATATTTCCGTGTAGGTGATCCCCAGATGGTCCAGCATGAACACACTGTACAGGGGACCTGCGACCCCCAACCCGAAGGTCCACAGACCGAAGAACAGGACGGCGCGGACGAAATTGCCGTCACGAAAGGGTTCCAGCAACCGCGTCAGACCGCCAACAGGGTCCTCGTCCTCACGCATGTCGGCGCCCGCGGCGAATGGTGTTCGACTCAGGAGGATGTAGCCCAGCCAGCCGAACAGAGCACCGACACCGAAAACGATGCTGAAGCCAACCTGCTTCTCGGCAGCGCCGAAGCTGTCGATGAAACGACCGATGACGAAGCCGGCAATCATGGCCGCCAGGGTGCTGACGATGGTCTGTCGGCTGGTGAATCGCGCCCGTATGCTCTCCGGTACCGCGTTGACGACCCACGTGTTGTAGAACGGGGACAGTGAGTGGCCGCACAGAAGGCCGATGCCGACCAGGACCATCAGAGCCTCGAGGCGCAGGTGCTCAGCAAACAGGAAGGGGATCAGTGCCGGTGAACTGCGGAACAGGATCTCGACAAGACCCACACTGACGATGTACCGTTTACGTCGTCGCAGCCGGCGGCCGAGGGCCGGTACGACGAGCTGGCAGACGGCGAGGAAGTAGGCCAGGGAGGTAAACAGTGCCACATAGGAGGCATCGGCACCGAGAAACAGTGCGTAGCCGGTGAACACCGACGTGCCGATACCGGCGGTCTGACCCCACAACCCCCAGACACCGCTGGTGGAGATGAAACCGCGCATGGCACGACTGGCTTCACCACGGGTGAGCCGACCCCGGCCGCTGTCGGCGGCGGCATCTGTCATGTTCGCTCCGTTCCTTTCACTTGAACCGAGACAGAAGATAGGGTAGGAGGACAGTTATGGGACTGAAGATGTGTTATGCAGCGCTGCGCTGGCGCAGCCCGGACCTTCCGGCGGCACTGGCGGCACTGAAGGAGTCGGGCTGGGATGGTTGGGAGGGACGTCTGCCGCTTGACTGGCTGGGACCGCCGAGCCGCGTGCGTCGGGTCTGCGCTGAGGCTGGCATGCCCCTGCTCGTCTACACGGCAACGGGATCGCCCGACAACCGCGAGGCCGAAAACGTGGAGCACAATCGCCGGCGGATGGAATTTGCTGCGGAGATGGAAGCTGACTGCTTCATGTTCATGAACGGTCCCAAACCTGAGGGCCGGCCCGTTGTCGACGACGATGTGCGCGCTGCCGCTGAGGGTGCTGAAGAATGGGCGGAGTATGCCGCCGGCCTGGGGCTGGAGATCAGCTTTCACATCCACACGAATCTTCTCGTCGATTCGGCAGCCCACTGGAAACTCTACATGAGTTGCCTACGGAAGGCGGGGCTCTGTATCGACGTGTCCCACGCCCAGTTGTGGGGCTACGATGCCGCACAGTCCCTGCGCGACTTCCGGGCACAGTTGAACTACGTACATCTCCAGGATTACGCCTCCTGTACCCGGGGCGAGGACGGTCGCTACAACCCGGTCTGGGTCAGCGTCGGCGAAGCGGAGTGCATGGACTTCGGCGGCGTGATGGGGACCGTCGAGGAGATCGGGTTTGATCGGGTCGTCACCTGCTGCCCCGGCGAGCCGGCGTACGAAGGGGAGGACGCCGTGGCCGAGGCGAAACGCAGTGCGAAGATGCGTCAGTACATGGTCTCGCTGGGCTACTGAAACAAGGGCGTACGGAGCCTCAGAAGCCGCGCCGCTTGTCGACAATGTTGATCAGGTCTTCGCCGCGCAGGTATCGGCCCAGGTTGTCGCGGAAGAACTCGAAGGTCTTGCGCGGCCGGTGCTGCGAGGCGCCGGCGCGATGGGGTGTCAGAATGAGATTCGGGGCATCCCAGAGGGGACTCTCGGAGGCGAGTGGCTCCTTCTCGACGACGTCCAGGCCGGCGCCGGCAATCGTGCCTTGGTGCAAGGCATCGGCCAGGGCGTCCTCCTGGATGATCCCGCCCCGACTGACGCAGACCAGGTACGCGGATTGTTTCATGGCCGACAGCTCGTCGGCGCCGATCATGTGGTGCGTCTCGGCGGTCAACGGACAGCCGACGACGACAGCGTCCGCCTCGGACAGGAGCCACTGCAGGTTCTCTGTCGTTGGTGGGCGCACCTGCTCGACTCCGGCGGGTGGTTCCAGTCGCACCGGGTCGAGGGCGAGGACTCGCATGTCATATCCCGCGGCGCGCTGCAGGGTCTCCAGGCCAAAGCCACCCAAGCCGATGATTCCCAGCGTACTCCCGGTGATCTCGATGACGGGGCGGCCGCCCCCGCCCCACGAACGCTCGGCCATGTTCTGTATCGATGGCAGCAGACCGCGTGCCAGGGCCAGCAGCAGGGCCCAGGCATGTTCCCCCCCCTGGGGTGCGTAGAGCCCGGCCATGTTCGTCACCGTTACCTCTTCCCGCTCGATGATCTCGGGATAGAGGAACTTGTCCATGCCGGCGCTGAAGGACTGGATCCAGCGCAGGTTGGTGGCGACGGCGGTCACCGACTCCGGGAAGTGTCCGAGGATCACCTGGCAGTCGGGAGCCAGTTTTCTGGCGTCCTCTTCGTTGTCGGCATGGACGACCTGATGGTCGCCGATGGCGCCGGCCAGATCGCCGAACTCTTTGATCTGTTCTGCCGTGAACGGGAAGAAGACGAGGGTTTTCATCACTGCTCCTTTGAGGCGGACGGCAGGGGTGCACGGCGCGCGAGGATGTCTTCGATCAACTCAGCCAGAGGCGCCGTCGGACGCGGACCAAAGCAGGAGACGACGAGGGCAGCGCCGTAGTTGCCGAGGACGGCGGCTCGAGCCAGAGTCAGGCCATGGGTGAGGCCGTATAGAACACCCCCGGCGAAGGTATCACCGGCTCCGGTGGTATCCACAGCATCGGCGGCAAAGCCCTCCACCAGCTGCGGTGAGTCGTCGTCCTCACCGTCGATCACGAGCGCGCCGTCGGCGCCGAGGGTGACACAGATTCTCGGCACCAGCCGGGCCAGCGCCCGGGCGGCGTCGACCCGGTCATCCAGCCCGGTGTAGGCCCGCGCCTCGTCTTCATTGCAGAACAGGAGATCGACCCCGTCAGCAATGATGGCTTCAAAACCCGCCTTGAAAGCGCCGACTACGAAGGGATCACTCAGCGTCAACGACACCAGAGTCTGAGCCTGGCCAGCTGCGGCGATGGCGTCTCGACAGGCTGCCAGGCCATCTGTCGTCGTCAGCAGATATCCTTCGAGGTAGACGTACTGGCTGGCGCCGATGGCAGCCGTGTCGATCTGGTGGGGACCCATCGTCGCACTCGCACCCAGAAAGGTGTTCATCGTACGATCGGCGTCGGGCGTGACCATCACCAGACATTGCCCGGTGTCGCCGGGCTGAATCGCGGCGGGATTGCTGGCCACGTCAGCTGCTTCCAGATCCTGTCGGTAGAAGCGACCCAGTTCGTCGTCGCCAACCTGGAAGGCGTAGTGGGTACTACCGCCAAAGCAGGACACCGTGATCATCGTATTGGCCGCCGAGCCACCGGAGGCCTGGTTGACGGGCGTCCCCCCCAACCCCGCCAGGACCACGTCTCGCCTGTCACCATCAACGAGAGTCATCACTCCCTTGTCCACACCGAGTTTGGTGAGTTTGTCGGTGTCGATGGCGTACTGAATGTCCACCAGGGCGTGGCCGATGCCACATACATCATAACCGCTCAAGAGATGATGGTCCTTTCGAAACTGCATCCGGATTGTGGGAGGAGTATGTGAACCAGTCAAGATAACCTGGCCCGACGTAGCGGCAACGCCTGGCTGGCCCCCGGGGGACAAGCTCTTGCTCCGCCTCTGGTGCAGGGGTATATTCGGCGCAACTGTATCCTGCAGTTTGCGCCATTTCATTCACAGTGTTTTTGGAGAACAAGGCTATCGCCAGACAGCAACAGTCTTTCACGAGAATCAACGACTCCATCCGGGTTCCCCAAGTGCGTCTCATTGACGCCGAAGGCGAACAGGTGGGTGTCATCGACACGAGCGAGGCCATGCAGATGGCCGAGCAGGCGGATCTTGACCTGGTGGAAGTCGCGCCCGAGGCGCGTCCCCCGGTCTGCCGAATCATGGACTACGGCAAGTACCGCTACGATAAGGAGAAGAAGGAGAAGGAGGCGAGAAAGAAGACGCACAGTGTGCAGATGAAGACTGTGCGGATCAAGACCGCCAACATCTCTGAGCACGACCTCGCCTATCGTCTGGGGCACATTCGCGAGTTTCTCGCCGAGGGCGCCCGGGTGAAGGTGAGCATGAGGTTCTTTGGTCGCATGATGGCCTACAAGGATCGCGGCCGTGAAGTCATGGAAGAGGTGGCCAAGAAGATGGAGGATGTGGCCGTCGTCGATCAGATGCCCCAGATGGAGGGGCGCGAGATGTCGATGCTGCTGCGACCTGTATCCGGTTAGCCGTCCCGCCTGGAGACAATAGAAAAGCCCCCCGGTCGCCTGGCGGCCGGGGGGCTTCTTACTTTGGGCCTTTAGAACCGGGGAGTTGGCTCGTCGTCTGAACCCTCGGAACCCAAGGTTCCGTCCTCGAGTTTGCGGGTGAAGCGACTGATTCGCTCATCCGCCTCGCTGAGGAGTTGTTCACGTCTGTTCCCGAACCGCAGGACCTCGTCAGCGATCTCCATGGCCGCCAGAATGGCGACCTCAAGGGGGACACGCCGCTTTACGTTTCCGGCGATCTGGCGCATGCGTTCGTCGAGGAACGCGGCTGCTTCCTGGATCGCCCCGGCGTCGGCCGAAGCCGAGCCGATACGGTACTGATGATCGAAGATCTTCACGACCGTCCTCGTCTGGTCTGCATTCTCTGCACGTTCAGACATGATCAGTCGTCTCGATCCGATACGGAACAGCGAAGATAATGGGGGACTTCCGCGATCTCCCCTTACTCCCGGAAGCCCCCGCTACTGCGCGCATCACCACGTGGCAGGTCACAACATATAGGGGTTTCATGGCTCTGTCAACCATCATGTTGCGTTTTTCTTTCTTTTTTTGCTTTCGGGTCCGTCGCCTCCGCTGCGTTGCGTCAAAGCAGAGGATCATGGATCTTAGGAAGCGATGACAAGGCTCTGTTTTCGTGAAAGATAGCGATGATCTCGCCAGCGCGCTCCGGTCGGGGATGTCGGGTGAGGTCCGCTTCGATTCTCTCTCACGTCGCCTCTATGCCACCGACGCCAGCATCTATGAGATAGAGCCCGTCGGTGTCATCCTGCCGCACACGACCGACGATGTAGTGCACTCGGTCAGGATCGCGTCTGAACGCGGGATATCACTCCTGCCGAGGGGCGGGGCCACCTCCCTGGCCGGTCAGACGGTCGGGCAAAGCCTGCAGGTGGATTTTTCGAAACACATGAATCGGATCCTGGAGATCGATCCGGAGGGGCGCTGGGTGCGTGTCGAGCCAGGGGTTGTGCTCGACGAACTGAACGCCGCCCTGGCACCACACGATCTGATGTTCGGCCCGGATGTGTCGACGAGCAGCCGGGCCAATATGGGCGGCATGATCGGCAACAACTCCTGTGGCGCCCATTCCATCGTGCACGGCAAGACGATCGATCATGTCCTCGGCCTCACGGTTGTCCTGGCCGATGGCACGGTGACCGACCTGGGGCCGGTGACCGACGAAGGTGACCTGGAGCAACGTCGCCAGCGTCAAGGCCTGGAAGGCGAGGCATATCGCCAGGTAGAGGACGTCCTGCGCAGCTACCGCGGGGACATCGATGCCGGCTTTCCACAGGTGATGCGCCGCGTTTCCGGCTACAACCTTGACGCCCTGTTACCGCCTTCGCCCTTTGATCTGAGTCGCGTCGTCGTCGGCTCGGAGGGAACCCTCTGCACTGTCGTTGAGGCACGCCTGCGCCTCGTCGATCGGCCCCGGCATACGGCTGTCGTCGCCTGTCACTTCCACGACATCGTCGAAGCGATGGAGGCGAATCTGCACGCCGTCGATACGGCGCCGGCCGCCTCGGAGTTGATGGACCGCGTGTTGATGGATCAGACGCGAGGGCAAATCGACTACGAACCGCGGCGTCGGTTCCTGGTGGGCGATCCGGAGGCCCTGCTGTGTGTCGAGTACAGCGCCGACAGCGACGCTGAACTGCGCCACCGCTGCGAGCAACTCGAGTCGCGTCTGCGCCAGGCTGACCTGGGGTACGCCTTCGTACACGCCTTCGAGTCTTCGGCCCGGGCCGACATCTGGGATCTGCGCAAGGCCGGACTGGGACTGCTGATGGGCATGCGGGGAGACGCCAAGCCGACCGGCGGTGTGGAAGACACGTGCGTGCCCGTGGAGCACTTGCCCGAGTATGTGGCGAAGGTCCGCGGACTGATGCGGGAGAAGGGGGTGGAGGTGACCACCTTCTATGGTCACGCCAGCGTTGGCGTGCTCCACATCCGCCCCGTTCTCGACCTCAAGACACGTGCGGGGATCGAGACGCTCCGGTTTCTCGAAGAGCGCATGAGTGACTGGGTGCTCGAATACGGGGGTGCCATGTCGGCGGAGCATGGCGACGGCCTGGCTCGCAGCGAGTGGATCGAGAAGATGTTCGGCTCCCGACTCGTCGAGGCCTTCGTGAAGGTGAAGGCCGCCTTCGATCCGGCGGGGATCATGAATCCCGGCAAGATCGTCAGGGCGCCACCCATGGATGAGAACCTGAGGTACGGCGAGGGCTATCCCGACGCGCACGTAGAGACCTTCTTCCGCTACGACGAAACCGGGGGGTTCCAGCAGGCAGTGGAGATGTGCTCCGGTGTCGGGCAGTGCCGCAAGAAGCTGGCCGGAACCATGTGCCCCTCCTATATGGCCACCCTCGAAGAAGAGCACAGCACGCGTGGCCGGGCCAACGCGCTCAGAGCGGCACTCACCGGACAGCTGCCCGGAAACGGGCTCGACAGCGACGAACTGTACAAGGCGATGGATCTGTGTCTCGCCTGCAAGGCGTGCAAGGCCGAATGCCCTTCCAGCGTCGACATGGCAAAGCTGAAGTACGAGTTCCTCGCCCAGTATCACGGGAAGCGCGGATTCCCCCTGCGCTCGTACCTGTTCGCCCACATCGACAAGCTGAACCGGTGGCTGGCCCCGTTGGCCCCCCTGGCCAACGCCGTTCTGCGCAGCGCCCCGAACCGCTGGTTGATGGAGCGAGTCGCCGGGATCGACAGCCGACGCCGGATGCCGGCGCTCACGCGGCAGAGATTCTCGGCCTGGTTCCGTCGTCGCCAGGCGATGGCGTCGCGGCCAACCCGGGGCACGGTCGTCTTCTACAACGACACATTCACCGAATACAACGAGCCAGAGATAGGCCGTGCGGCCGTGGCGCTTCTCGAAGCGTCAGGGTACGAGGTCCATCTGCCGGAACGGCGCAGCTGCTGTGGTCGCCCGATGATCTCGAAGGGATTCCTTGCCGGAGCCCGGCGCCGCGCCGAGGAGAACGTGGCACAGATGATGCAGTACGTCGAGCGCGGCTGGCCTGTGGTCGGCGTCGAGCCCAGTTGCCTTCTCACGTTTCGCGACGACTACCTGGACCTGGTCGAAGATGTCGACAGGGCGAAGCGAGTCGCTGCCAACGTCTACCTGCTCGATGAGTTCCTCGTCCACCATCTGGACGAAGGCGGACCCGGGATCGAGTTCACGAAGCTGGCCAAACGAGTGTTGTTCCACGGCCATTGCCACCAGAAGGCGCTGGCGGGTACCCACACCACGATGCGACTGCTGCAGCAGCCTGCCGGCTATGAAGTGACCGAAATCGCCTCCGGTTGCTGCGGTATGGCTGGAAGTTTCGGTTACGAACAGGAACACTACGACCTGTCGATGCAGGTCGGTAAACCCCGGCTATTCGATCCGATCGTGAGTGCCAGCGACGCCGAAGTGGCAACCGCCGGCACATCCTGCAGACATCAGATCGCCGACGGCACGTCCCGTAGGGCCCGCCATTGGGCAGTGATTCTCGCCGACGCCCTGCCACCGGCCATCGACCACTGAATACCAAACCCAAAGCAAACCCCAACAGGAGAAGAGAATACGTGGCATTCAACGTGAAGGAACGTGGACGCGTCACCTACTACTATGGAGGTGACGCCCCAACGCTCTCCGCTCTGGTCACCGAACGACTCGACGGGGGTGATCTGAAGATCTACTTCGCCGGCCTCACCGGCGGACACTCCGCCAAAGGTGTCCTCAATCGGGACGAACTGGTGACGATGAGTCCAAGCGTCGAAGTGGAACTCGTGTTCCGCAGCTGGGAGAAGTGGCTCCAGGAAGCGGAGATCGTCGATTCCATCGCCAAGATCGACTTCGTCGAAGTCCACGCCTTTGCCTCACAACCGAAGGCGCCGGATCCGCGGTTGGATCCGGAGGGGTTTCTCGCAGAGCAGAAGAGGCTCTACAAGGAGTACTCCGAGGCCTACAGTGGTTTTTTCCGCGACCATATGGCACATACCGGCGTGCCGTCGCGATTCACCGTGCATGTCATCGATTTTCCTGACAAGGCGGCATCGTACGAGTTCTACAGCGTCGGCATCTATCAGCCGGCACTGCACGCCTAGCGACAGGCGGCTCCGGCAGTACATGCAATCAGCAGGAAGGGGCGTCAGGCGAAAGCATGGCGCCCCTTCTTGCCTTCGCCCACGGACCCTCAGTTCCGTCTGCCCTTGGCTCGCAGGCGACGACACAGGATGTGAATCAGTCCGCGCAACACGGTCGGGTGGGCGGACATCAGTTCGTAGAGAGCGTCACGGTCAAGACCGAGCAGGCGCGTATCGGCCAGGGCGGTAACACTGGCCGAATGGGGTTCGGGATCTAGGGTGGTCAGCTCGCCGAATACCTCGCCCGTATGCAGTTCGGTAAACGAGTGCTCCTCGTCATGCACATGTACGCGTCCTTCGGCGATGATGTACATCGTCCGTCCCACGGCGCCTTTCTCATAGACGCGCTCGTCGGCACCGACCTCAATCTCTTCGAGATAGCCTGCAAGATCGGCCAGGACCTCCTCCGGTACGTCGGCAAAGACACCTACGGACCGCAGGACCATCACCTTCTCGACTGTCAGGAACATCGGTCGTTCTCCCGGCTTCCAGCTTTCGATCCAGAACATCAGGTCCGGGGGCACCAGACCTTGCTCGGTGATCCGTTCTTCCTGTTCAGACCACAACGACGGGGACAGGGTTCGCAGCGCCCACGCCGCCGTTTCGCTGACCAGTCTTGAGTCATCGTCCAGTCGCTGGGCCACATCGGCTGCCAGGTCGACCTCGCCGAGCAGGATGGCCGCGCGGACGCTGCAGGCCCGTATCCATGGTTCGAAGCGATGTCCCCCCGGGGTGATCAGCAGAGACAGGCGCTGATTTCTACCCAGCAGACGCTGAGGGAAGGAGGTCGACATCTGCTGCAGGGCGACGGTGGCGGGTACTCCTTCGAACAGGGTCATCAGGTATCTGCGGGTATCGCCGGACAGGGCGGTATCCAGCACTTCGAGGGCGTAGGCTCGCTGGTCGGCGACATCGCTGTCCAGCTGTTCGGCAGCCCGTTTCAGGGTCTCGGCGTCCCCCGTGAAACCCAGCAGCTGGAGGCAGCGTCCCCGGATTTGTCGCAGGCGGTGTTCGAGGGCCCGGCGCAGTGGGTCGGTGGCATCCCCGCCGTCGATCCCCACATCGACGATGGCCGCCATGATCCACGCTGCGTCTCCCAGTTCCTGCCAGAGGATATCGTCGATGTTGCCGCGGTCCCCGGCGACAGCGCGGTAGTCGGCCCGATCGAGGGCATGCAGAATCGCCGTACGCAGCCTTCTGTCCTCGGTGTCCATGCGCACTTTCAGCAGGGCAATCGCCTCGGCACCGCCGATACGGCCACAGGCCTCGGCCACGCGGATGCGGAAGGCCACCTCAGCATCAGGATTGCCCAGCGCCTCCCCGAGGGCGGGGATGGTTTCGGCACCGGCATCGATCAGTGCCTGGGCAGCACTGGTATGGAACTCGACATGGGCCAGGTTGTCGATCACCGCCGGCCACAGACGAGGGTTGCGCAGCTTGCCCGCCGCGGCCAGGGCGGCGCGGCGCACGCTGATATCCGGATCCCAGAGCAGGTCGAGCAGATGCCGATAGAACCCACGGATGCCGACGTTGCCCAGGATTCTTGCGGCTCGTTCCCGCTCGCCCGCTTCCTGAGACCGTTCCAGGCTGAGGAGCCGCTCCCCGGCGATGAGGATGCCGTCGATGCCGCCACTGCGCAGCAGGCCCACGGTTGCGGCTTCGGCCACCGGACCGTCCGGGTGATCGAGAAACACACCGAGGACGTCGACCGCTTCTGCTTCCTCGAGTTCGGCCAGACAGCGCAGTGTCTCGGCCAGGGTACGCGGATCTTCCTCTACATCGAGGCGATTGCGGACAGCGTCGGTGAGTTCCACAAGGTGGTCCCTGGCAATTCGCTGCATCACGTCGAGGCGTACCTGCGGATGTGGATGCTCCAGCAGAGGACCGAGCAGATCCGCAGGTGTCACGGTGCTCTGGCTGGTCAACAGGTCGAGGGCGTAAAGGACTTCGTGCGGGCGCGGGCTCTGCAGACGCTGGCGCAGGACCTCGAGCATGTCACCCTCCTCGAGAGGGATCGACACACCCTCAAGGCGGCGGTGCTCGAGGGCCTCGGGCAGTGCCTCACGATAGCCCTGATTCGTACGCCGACCGACGAAGCGCCAGCAGACGAGTACGGCGAGAGTCAACAGCGCGACGGCACGGGGTCCGCCGAGCCCCAGGGCATTGACGAGCAGGATCGACCCGGCGGCGGCGGCCGACGCCAGAGGCCCGATCACACTCTCCACCGCCAGCTGCGTGGCCAATCTCCGGTCAGGCCGCAACGGCTGATACAGAATGAGAAAAGCCGGAGCCGAGATGGCACTCAGCAGGACGAGGTCGGCCATCATGGCGGCCAGGGCCAGCCAGTACACGGCCTCTGCCGAAGGGAAGGCAAACAGCACCAGCGCCGTCACCACGATACATGCCGTCAGCGCCATGCGACGCAGCAGCATCCCCGTGGCGATACCGAAACGATTCAGCAGGGGGCCCGTGATGAAGGTGAGAACCACCAGGGTCACGGCGTTGGCGATACCGAAGAACAGACCGAAGAGGCGGGCCAGTTCATCCTCGTCATGGTATCGCGTATGGGCCTGATCGAGGAAGGCGTAATCCACGAGGCGAGTGGCCGAGACACCGACGACGGCGAGCAGAAAGACCCACAGCGTATAGCGATTCCGGGCGAGAGCGAAAATCCCGGTATGGCCGGACTCGGCATCACCGCCCGCCCGGCGGGAGAGCCGGCCTGCCTGCTCGCGCTCGATGATCGCCAGACACAGCAGGCAGCCACCGAGGCCGGCCGCAGCGACCAGGAGCAGGTTTTCGGTGCCGAACCAGGCCACCAGCAACGGCGTCGCCAGTCCGCCCAGGACCATCGCCATCAACTCGCCGGAGCCGACGAGCCCGAAGAGTCTCTTGCCCTGCCGCACAGTGAACAGCTGCCCGGCAACGCCCCAGACCTCTACGTTGAGCAGCGAGTTGGTCACCGCGGAGAAGCCCAGCAGAACGAAAGCGGGCCAGGACGCCTCGGTGAGCCTGAATCCGAGCCGCAGCGCCAGCACGCAGGCGAGAAGCCCGAACAGGAGACCGCGAAACAGTCGCGCCGTCGTCAGCCGCCGGCGGGCACGGTTGTAGATCCAGGCGGCGCTGATGCTCATCCCCGCCGAAGCGATGTAGGCGTGAGGCAGCCAGTCGGAAGAGAACTGCGACAGGAACAAGGCGTTGCCGGCGGCAAGCAGTGGCACAACCGCCACGCCCGCAAAGAAGGAGTGGGCCCAGAGAAGCAGCAGGGGGCGACCTTCGCCGGCTTCCACGTGCAGCAGGTCTGCAACCGTCTGGCTACGGCTGGCAGTGTCCAGGCGTTGGCCCTGTGTCATGGCGTGCCGCCGCGAGGGAACAGGTCAAGCTGGGCGCCGTTGCCGTCGCCGGCGAAGCCGGAGACGGCGATGCCGAGCAGTCGCACGCCGCGTCTCTCGGCATCGGTTCGGTGCAGCAACCGCAGAGCGATGTCAAAGACGGGGGGCACCGTGTCGAGGTAGAGCCCACCCGTCAGTGAGCGCGTTACGGTCTCGAAGTCAGGATAGCGGGCCTTCAGCGTGACGACGCGACCACGGAGGCTGCGGCGCCGCAGGCGCCCGGCCACATCCCGCGCCAGGTCGTGGACAGCATACTGCATCTGGTCCTGATCAAAGACGTCGGTGGGGAAGGTGGTCTCGGAGCTCAATTGCCGGGGTTCGCGCTCCGGCTTGACCGGGTCATCGTCGATCCCCTGTGCCCGGAGATGCAGGTGCCGACCCCGCCCTCTGAACCGGCTCGCCAGGTCGGCCTCGTCCATCTGCGCCAGCTGCGCGATCGTTTCGATCCCCAATTCATGGAACTGCTCGCGTGTCACCTTGCCGATCCCTGGGATCCGTTCCACCGGTAGCGGATCGAGGAAGGCACGGATCTGATGTGGCATGATCGTAACGAGCCCGTCGGGCTTCTCGAGATCTGAGGCGATCTTGGCGATGAACTTGCTTGGGGCGACACCGGCCGATGCCGTCAACTGCAGGCGGCGCCGAATCTCGCTCTTGATCATGCGGGCCACACGATGGCCGAAGGGGATGTCCTGCTTGTTCCAGGTCACATCCAGGTACGCTTCATCTAGAGACAGCGGTTCAACAAGATCGGTGTGCTCGTGAAGGATCTCGTGGAGCCCACGAGATACATCCCGGTACCGGTCAAAATCCGCCGATACCCGTATGACATGTGGACACAGACGCAATGCCGTGCGCATGGGCAGGGCGCTACGTATGCCGTAGGTGCGGGCCTCGTACGAGGCGGCAGCGACAACGCCCCGGTCTTCCGGAGGGCCGCCGACGACGACGGGGCGACCTCGTAGAGAAGGGTCATCGCGCTGTTCGACAGACGCATAGAAGGCATCCATGTCGATATGGATGATCTTGCGCGTACTGCACTCAGCCATGGAATGGCAAGTCGCTCACGACAGCGCCGACAGGGTTGCCCTCGGCGGGGTCGGTCAAGGTCACGGCCGTTCCTGGCGCGCAATGGTCAGAGCGGAGATAGGCCAGGGCCAACTCACCGAGAACAGGTGAGCGGGCGATGCTGGTGACGGCACCGATCGTCCTGCCCTGTACCTCCACGCTGGCGCCGACGCTGACAGGGGCGTCGAGGCGCAGGCCGACCAGATGCTGCTTGACTTTGTCATAGGTATCGAGGCGGGCGATGACCTCCTGTCCGGTGTAGCAGCCTTTGTTCAGGTGAATCGCATCGTCGAGGCCGGCTTCCCAGGGATTGTGCTCGAGGCCGAACTCGGCGCCGCCCGCGATACCCAGCTCCACGCGCAGCATCTCATAGCTTTCGTCGCTGATGGTAGGAGCCCCAGCTGCGGTGAGTTCGGCGCCGGCAGCCTTCAGGCCGTGACCCCAGAGACGAGCACCGGCGTTGCCGCCGATGTCGAGGCGCATCGCATCCAGCGAGTCGTGGGGCAGGCGGCTGAACGTCGGCTGGTCGAGGTCCAGGCCGAGGATCTCGCGACAGACGCGTGTGGCTTCCGGACCGAGTACGTCGAGTTGGCCGGCCATCGTCGTCTCGTCTCGCCAGTCCATGCTCTCGCCGAAGTGAAAGCGATCGAACCACTCGATGAGGGACTGCGGTCGCCCCGAGGCGAGGAAGGCGATGGTCGAGTCGGCACGGATGCGGCACAGTTCCGCCACTTCGACGATGCGACCCCGGTGGTCGCAGAAGACCGTGCGCAGGCCGGAGCCGACGTTCAGGCTGAGAACGTCGTTGGTGGAGAGTCGTTGCAGGAAGTCGACATGCTCCGCACCGGACAAGTGAAGTCGCCCTCGCGACGAGGAATCAAGGAAGGCGACGCCGGTTGTGGCCGCCTTGTAGCCAGCCGCCGCGTCCGACATCCGCCCCGTTTCGGCCACTAGTGCTCTGTTAAAGAGTCGGCATTGAGTTTTGGACTTTGGCTAACTGGGTGTCTTCGGTGTTTCGGTTTCGCCATCG
>PBSR01000120.1 GCA_002726335.1 Gemmatimonadaceae bacterium | reverse complement strand
TTCGTCGACATCTTCAATCGCACTGTCGAATCCGTCGCCGGCAGGTGCCACCTGTCGACGCATCTGTGCTTCGGCAACTTCAAGGGCCACGCCGTCGGTCTGCGCCACTACGCACCGATGTTCCCCGCCTTCATGGCGATGAAGGTGGACGAGATCCATGTGGAGATGGCCAGCCGTGAGTTTGCCGAACTCGAGGTGATCGCCGAGATCACGCGCTCGAAGGACGCTGCCGTGGGCATCGTCGACGTGAAGTCCTACTACATCGAAAGCGTGGCGGACATCGTGGAGCGAGTGCAGGCCTGCCTGCAGCACGCTCCGGCCGACAGGCTCTCCTTTGCTCCGGACTGTGGCCTGAGTCAGACAGCGCGGTGGGCGGCCAAGCGCAAGCTGGCCCACATGGTGGAAGGCGTACACGCGGTTAGGGACAAGCTCTCGTGATTCGACCGGTCCAGCAGCACGAGGCGCTGCTGGACGACATCGAGGCTGCAGGACGCGAGACGGATCCAGACGTCGCACAAGTCTGGTGGCTCGGCCAGAGTGGCTTTCTGATGAGCTGGTGCGGCCATCGCCTGCTCTTCGATCCGTACCTGTCCGACTCCCTCACCCGCAAGTACGCCGATACCGACAAGCCGCACGTGCGTATGACGGAGCTGGCGGTGTTGCCGGGGATGTTGCGCGACATCGAAGTGACCACTTCGACGCACAATCATACCGACCATCTTGACGCTGAGACCCTGTTGCCTCTGCGGGATGCGTGCCCTGGTCTGCAGCTTGTGCTGCCCGAAGCGAACCGTGCTTTCGCCGTGGACCGACTGGGCTGCGCGGCCGACTGGCCGACCGGTATCGATGCCGGGGAGAGTGCCAGCGTGGGACCTTTCGAGATCATCGGGGTTCCGGCAGCACACGAAGAGCTGGACGTCGACGCGAACGGCCGGCATCTGTACCTCGGATATGTCGTTCGTGCGGGTGACTGGGTGATCTACCACAGCGGCGACACGCTGCGTTACGACGGCATGGTGGAGCGCCTGAAGGAGGCGGGGCCGATCGATATCGGACTGTTGCCGATCAACGGGCGCAGGCCCGAACGGCGGGTCGCGGGAAACCTGTCAGGGGAAGAGGCGGCAGCCCTGGCTCACGAAGCGGGCATGGGGACGGTCATTCCGTGCCACTACGAGATGTTCGAATTCAACACGGCCGATCCGGGCGAGTTCGTACGGGCCTGTCGACGCCTGGGCCAGGATCACCGGGTGCTGCAGTGCGGCGAGGGGGCGCGGTTTCTGCACCCCGGTGGGCAGGCGTGACTACAGCGGGTACAGGTTGACGCTACAGCGAGAGAACGAGTCTCAGGCCAGCCTCGACCTTCGAGAGTGTTTCTTTGGAGAGCCGGCTGACGCGCTCAGTCAGGAACCGACGATCCAGCGTCAAGAGCTGGGAGACGTTGACCACCGAGTCCCGTGAGAGTTTGCTGATCCGTTTGGACAGGGGGACATTGCCCGGCGCGGCGCCAAGACCGACGTTGGACGTGAGAGCAGCGACCACGACAGAGGAGATGTGACTGCGGTTGAAGGCGTCGGACTGGACGACGAGAACGGGTCGCCGAAAACCGGGCTCGGACCCGCGTGGCTCCTCGAGATCCGCCCACCAAATCTCACCCCGCTTCACTACCAGCTCTCGCGAGCGAGGCTCGCCCGCTGCATGCGATCCAGCATCGGGTCCAGCGCGGATTGATCCTGCTCGCCGTAGACCTCGTCGAGTGCGTCCGTTACCAGTGAATCCCCGTGGCGCTCAAGGAAGAGCACCATGGCTTGCTGATACAGCATACTCCGGGAGACACCCAGTCGTGAGGCAGCCAGTTCTGCAGCGTTGTACAATTCATCCGGTACGGATATGGCGGTCTTCATATCCGGAGTATAACCGCGGTTATACTCGGTGGCAAGCCTAATACACCTGCCAGATCGTGCGGAAACGCCCACGCAACGGATCCTGCAGCCGCTCCATATGAGCTCCCATGCGATCTCCCAGGTCGCGACGCACGGCATCATATGCCGGGTCGCCGTAGACGTTGGTCAGCTGGCAGGGATCCCGTACGAGATCATACAGCTCGCCCTGGTCTCCTGAGCTGAAGGTCAGCTGATGCGTGCGGGTGCGCACCATACGTTGCTGGGCGACGGTGAAGTGGCGGTCGAAGACACAATAGACATCGTCGCGGTCCCAGTTCGTGGCTCGGCCCAGGGTGGCGTCGAGGAAGGAATGGCCGTCCAGCTCACCCGGCACGTCAGCGCCAGCGGCGTCGAGCACGGTACACATCAGCTCCTGCAGGTAGACGAGATCGTCATTCACCGTGCCGGGGTTCTCGCAGTCGGGGTGGTAGACGACGAGGGGGATGCGGTAGATCTCGTCGTACATGAACTCGCCCTTCTCGATCAGCTTGTGCGCGCCCATGCAGTCGCCGTGATCGGCGACGTAGACGACGATGGTGTCGTCGGCGAGACCCCGCTGTTCCAGGTGATCGAGGACGACACCGACGCAGTCGTCTATCAGAGTACTGTGACCATAGTACCGGGCGGCAATCTTCTGGAAGCCCTCCCAGCCATAGTCTCCCAGCCCCCATAGCCGTTCCACCAGCTGTTGTCTGTAGGGTTTGTTCTCGAAGGTCTCGCAGTAGCTGGGATGCTCGGGGATGGATGCCGGATCGTACATGGAGAAATACGGCTCCGGCACCAGACAGGGGGTGTGGGGTCCCCAGTAATTGGCCCACAGGAAGAACGGTTCGTCAGCACCGGACAGTTCGTCGATGATGCGGTTCGTTTCGTGGCTGACGAAGTACTCGATGGTCGACTCCAGCGGACCTTCGTGCAGGGCGAACATCTCCTGACGTTGGGTGCCGGGATTGGTGCCGACGAAGCGCTGCGATACCTGTGGCAGACCGAGGCCCTGCTCCTGTAGATAGTCGGCGTACGGATTGCCGGTGCGCGGCGCGGCGCCAAACTGCAGCCCGGGCAGCAGATCTGAACCGGGGAAGGCGTAGCCCATGAAGTCCTGGCCGGTGAAGCCCATCTGGCTGGGTCCGCGCTCCTCGTCGACGTGCCACTTGCCGGCGTAACCACAGCGGTACCCCGCTGGCGCCAGGTAGTCTGGGATCGTGCGCACGCCATCCCTGATACACAGACCGTTGGCGGTCACGCCGTGCTTGTGGGGATACAGCCCGGTGAGGAAGGAGGCGCGCGCTGGAGAACAGATCGCCGTCGGCGTGAAGGCACCGTCGAAGCGCACACCCCGCCGGGCCAGACCATCGATGCGGGGTGTGCGGCAGATGTCGTTGAGACCGTAGGCGCTCACGGTATCGAGGCGCTGCTGGTCGGACATCAGCACCAGGATGTTGTGTTTACCGGAAGGCACGTCGATCAGCGATCGTCGCGACGCAGGTCGAGCCAGTCGCGCTCTTCGTTCGACAACTTCAGGTTGAAGACCTCGGCGTTCGCCCTGACTTCCTCCGGCGTACGAGCCCCGACGAGAGCATAGACGTCCAGGCCGGGGTACTGCAGCACCCAGGCAAGGGCCACCAACGGCACGGCGACGCCTTTCTCCGCAGCCAGTTCGGTCACGCGGTCGAGGCGCTTCCAGTTGTCCTCGTGCCAGTACGAAGCGACGCTGGAGCCATCCATGTCCTCACGGATCGACTCGGCGTTGTCACGTGTCAGCACGCCGGAGAAGAAGCCGCGTGCCAGGCTCGACCAGGTGAACAACGGCATGTTCTGCGCCGCGTACCACTCCCGGTCCGCCGCCTTCGACGGTCCCGAGACACTGAGGCAACCTTCCCAGGGTACTTCCTTCTCATCGGCGAGGCTGAAGTTCGGACTGGAGGCGACGAAGCCCTGCAGCCCCTTGGCGGCGGCATACTCGTTGGCCTCACCGATGCGGGCGGTAGTCCAGTTGGAGCCGCCGAAGGCGCGGATCTGGCCGGCGTCGAGCTGCTCGTTCAAGGCTTCGACGATAGGGCCGACGGGTACATTCTCGTCGTCACGATGCAGGCAATGCAGATCGTGGTACGGGGCACGCTGTCGGGCGAGAGAGTCGGCGAGGTCGGCAGCGATATCGTACGGCGTCACCCGGCGGCGATCTCCATTGTGGTGACAACTCTTGCCGAGGACGAAGGCCTCCTCGCGTACGCCGCGTGCTTCCATCCATTGGCCGAGGACGCGCTCGCAGGTGCCGCCACCGTAGAGTGCAGCTGTATCGAAGGTGGTGATACCCGCCGCCCACACGGCGTCGAGAAGGTCAAAGTCCTGTTCTACATGATCTTCGTGCAGCATGATCGTGCCCTGCACGATGCGTGACACCTTCTTGTCGGTCCACGAGGGCTGACCGTATTCCATCTGTGTTCAGTCTCCTATTCCATCGGGTAGGTGAGGCCCCACTGGGCCCGAATCGAGTCCAACAGCTCCATCAGAGCGAGGGTTTCGTCGAGAGGCATTACGTCGCTCTCTCTGAGGTCGGCGCGAAGGCAGCGCCCGACCTCGGCTGCTTCATAGTTGTAGCCGTTGCCCTGCAGAGGCAACTCGATGCGCTCTTCATCACCGCCACGCTTCACCGTGATGGCATCACACTTGAAGAAGGGGCTGTGGAAGGTGATCGAGCCGTCCGTACCGAAGATACGCGCTTCGACGGCGGTGCCCGTGCGCACTGCGCAGGAAAGTACCGCGATTTCACCCCCCGGATACTTGAGCAGCATGGCGGACTGTTCGTCGACTCCGGTCTCACCGATCTGCGTCGTCGACACGACTTCGGAGGGCTTCGGCCCGAGGACCATACTGGCGAAGGAGCTGACATAGATCCCCACATCGAGCAAGGCGCCGCCACCGAGGGACGGGTTGAACAGTCGTCCTTCCGGATTGACGCCGGCGCGGAAGCCGAAGTCGGCCTGCACCATGCGAACGTCGCCGATGGCGCCCTCATTGATCAACTTACGAGCCCTGACCACGGCGGGGACGTACCGCGTCCACATGGCTTCCATGAGGAACACGTCCCGCTGTCGGGCCACGTCGATCACCACCTTGGCCTCGCCGGCATTGATGGTGAAGGGCTTCTCACACAATACCGCCTTGCCGTGCTCCAGCAGCAGGATGCTGTTGTCCTTGTGGTAGGGATGCGGCGTCGACACGTAGACGGCGTCGATGGCGTCGTCGGATGCCAGGTCCTGATAGGTCGCGTGACGACGGGGAATGCCGAATTCGTCGCCGAAGGCGTCGGCGGTCGCGGCGCTGCGGGAGCCGACAGCGGCGAGGGTGGCGTCGGCGGTGTCGGCCAGACCGCGGGCGAATTGATGGGCGATGTTGCCGGTGCCGAGGATGCCCCAACGTATGGGCTCTGTCACTTACGTGCTCCTTGTTGGCGTGCTGTGATGCTGCTTTGGTCTTGTCGCATCGATCTGTGCTGTGGCCGTCCGTGCGAGGGCTCCGCGGCGCCGACGCTGCGGCCGGGCGTCGTGCCGACGGGGTCGACTGAACGCCACATCCAATGGAGGCCGTCGATGAAGCCCATTGGGGCTGCGACCGGCCCTTGCGACCGGAGCCTGCGTTGCGCTCCCTCAACGGGTCCCACTGACCCGCTTCGGTCGCGCGCCTTGTCTCCGGCCGCAATGCCTCGGTCTCGCCTGCCAAGCGGCTTCATCGACGGCCTCCTGCTCAGTCGATGGCGACATCCTGTCGCCACCCCTGCGGGGCCTGATCCGTCGTCCGACTGGCCTACGCTAAGGCGCCGCTACGCCCTCGCCCGGACGGCCATGCTCGGTCTGTGGCAACGTCACGGAATCGTTGATGGCTAGCCTTGATCCTGTCAGCCTTCGAGTGCTAGGCGTTTGCCTGGGCGAACTCCCTTGCGTTTTCGAACATTCTGAGCCAGGGACTGAACTCCCTCCCGTCCCAATCCGCTGGGCGCCAGCTCAGCTGCACGTTGCGGAACACTCGTTCCGGATGGGGCATCATGATCGTCACGCGGCCGTCCGATGCGGTCAGTGCGGTCAGCCCCTCTGGCGAGCCGTTCGGATTGTCGGGGTACTCAGTCGCGACACCGCCGCGATTGTCCACGTACCGGGCGGCGATCCGGCCGGACTGCTGCAGCTTCGCCAGGTCTCCATCCTTGCCAAACTCCGCCCGGCCTTCGCCGTGAGCGACAGGCACCGGGATTCTCGCGCCCGCCATGCCGCGCAGCAGCACGGAGTCACTCTCCATGATCTCTACGGTGGACAGTCTGGCCTCGAATTGCTCCGACTGATTGCGCAGAAACTTCGGCCAGTGATCGGCCCCGGGGATAACGTCGCCCAAAAGGCTCATCATCTGGCAGCCGTTGCAGACGCCGAGGGAGAAGGTGTCCTCCCGCTCGAAGAACGTAGCGAACATGGCGCGCAGGTCGTCGTGGAACAGAATCGTGTTGGCCCAACCGGCGCCGGCGCCGAGGACATCGCCGTAGCTGAAGCCGCCGCAGGCAGCGAGTCCGGCGAAGTCGGCCAGATCCACACGGTGGGCGAGCAGGTCAGTCATGGTCACGTCCACCGACTCACAGCCGGCGGCGTCGAAGGCAGCGGCCATCTCGACCTGACCGTTGATGCCCTGCTCCCGCAGGATGGCGACGCGAGGTCGTTCAGACCCTGAGGGGCTGGTCCTGCCGAAGTCGAAGGGGACGTGGAAGCTCAACCCCGGGTCGGCGCGATCCGTGATGGCTTCGTATTCCTGGCGGGCGCTCGCCGGATCGTCGCGGCGTTCCTGCATGCGGAAGGTGAGTTCTGACCAGGCGGACTCCAGTACGCCCAGCTCTTCGCTGAACCGCTCAACGCCGGCCTGTGTCACCACCAATCGGTCATCGTCCGTCGGTCCGCCTACATCCAGCAGGCAGTTGCCGATTCCGTTTTCGTCGAAGACGGTTCGCACTTTCGCCATATCGCTGTCTCGCACCTGCAACAAGGCGCCGATCTCTTCGTTGTACAGGACCGCCGTGGCATCGGTGTCTGCAGGCAGGTCGAGGTGCACACCCCGGCGTCCGGCAAAACCCATCTCGGCGGCGGTGACGAGCAGACCACCATCGGAGCGGTCGTGGTAGGCCAGCAGCAGGTCGCTGGCGATCAGCGACTGTACCGCGGCGAAGAGCCCGCGCACATCGGCGGCGGCCACGTCGGGCACATCGTCGCCGATCGTCTCGAACACCTGGGCCAGCGTCGATCCGCCGAGGCGGTTCCGGCCTTGACCCAGATCGACGAGGAGCAGACGCGTGTCCTCCCCCGGTTTCAGGTCGGGCGTGGCCGTACGCCGTACGTCGGTGACGCCGGCAAAGGCGGAGATCACAAGGCTCAAGGGGGCGACGACGGCCTGATCTCTGCCGTTGCTGTCCTGCCACACTGTGCGCATGGACAGGCTGTCCTTGCCGACGGGAATCGACACACCCAGGGCCGGGCAGAAGTCGAGGCCGAGATCACGCACCGTGTCGAACAAAGCTGCATCCTCGCCCTCTTCGCCGCAGGCGCACATCCAGTTGGCCGACAGCTTGATCCTCTCGATGGGACCGATATCGGTGGCGGCCAGATTGGTGATCGCTTCAGCCACTGCAAGACGTCCCGAGGCCGGTCCGTCGACGACGGCCACCGGTGTACGTTCACCCATGGCCATGACGGATCCGGTATGGGCGCCGAAGCCGGTGATGGTGACAGCACAGTCGGCAACCGGCACCTGCCACGGGCCGACCATCTGATCGCGGGCGATGCAGCCGCCCACGGTTCGATCGGCGATGGTGATGAGGAATGTCTTGTCGGCTACGGCGGGGAAGCGGAGCACCCGTCGCGCCGCCTCAGCGAGATCGATGTCGGCAACGCCAGCACCACCCGACGTCTGCCGTCGTGTCACGTCACGCAGCATACGTGGCGGCTTGCCGAGGATGACCTCGAGAGGAAGCTGGTCGATGGGAAGGTCTTCGAAGTGGGAGTCGGTGAGGGTCAGCCTGCCGTCCCCGGTGACGGTGCCGATTTCGGCGAAGAGGCAGCGCTCACGTGCCGCCAGGTCGCGGAACCGCGGCAGAGCCTCGGCACCGACGACGAGAACGTAGCGTTCCTGGGCCTCGCAGCTCCAGATCTCCATGGGGCTCATGCCCGGCTCGTCGTTGTGGATCGCACGCAGATCGAAGACGGCGCCGGCATCTTCGACCAGTTCGGGACAGGCATTCGACAGGCCGCCGGCGCCGACATCGTGGATCGACTTGATCGGGTTGGCTGCACCCAGACCGTAGCAGCGGTCGATAAGCTCCTGGCAGCGCCGTTCCATCTCCGGGTTGTCGCGCTGGACGGAGGCGAAGTCGAGATCCTGCGTGTTGCTGCCCGAATCCATGGAGGAGGCGTAGCCGCCGCCGAGACCGATGAGCATGGCCGGGCCGCCGATCTGAATGACCGTGTCGCCGGTGGCCGGTTCTTTCTTCGTCACCTGGTCAGCGTCGATGAGGCCGCAACCACCGGCGACCATGATCGGCTTGTGGTAGCCGCGATGGCGGCCGTCGACGACCTGCTCAAAGGTGCGGAATACACCCAGGACGTTGGGGCGGCCGAATTCATTGCCAAAACCGGCGCCACCCAGTGGCCCCTCGGTCATGATCTGCAATGGGGGCGCCAGACGGGCGGGGGCTTCGGCGATGTGGGATTCCCAAGGCTGTTCCCAGCCCGGGATCCGCAGGTGGGAGACATAGAAGGCGCAGAGGCCGGCCTGTGAACGCGATCCGGTTCCCGTGGCGCCCTCGTCGCGGATCTCTCCGCCTACTCCCGTGGACGCTCCAGGGTAGGGGGAGATGGCGGTGGGGTGGTTGTGGGTCTCGACCTTGCAGACGATATGAGTCTGCCCTTCGGCCGATCCATACGTGAAGCCAGCGTCCGCGGCAGGGCGGAATACGGCCGCCGCGAACCCTTCGATGACGCCGGCATTGTCGCTGTACGCTTTGATCGTGTGTTCCGGATGACAGGCGTGAGTGTTGCGGATCATGTCGAACAACGAGCGGTCCTGCTCGACGCCGTCGACGATCCACGAGGCATTGAATATCTTGTGGCGGCAGTGCTCCGAATTGACGTTGGCGAACATGACCAGTTCGACATCCGAGGGATCCCGTCCGAGGCGGCTGTAGGTGTCGGCCAGGTAGTCGAGTTCCTCGTCGGACAGGGCCAGGCCCCAGTTGCGGTTGGCTTCGGCCAGGGCGGGGCGACCGTCTGCCATCAGGGTGACGGTCTGCAGAGGCCGAGGGGAGATGTGCTCGAACAGGGGCGCCGGGTCGTCGATGACGGCTTCCGTCATGCGGTCGTGGACGAGAGGGTGCAGTCTGGGCAGGACGTCGTCTCGGCAACCTTCAAAGGTGTAGCGGATGGCACGTTCGACGCGTACCACCGAGGTGAGCCCGCAGTTGTGCAGAATGTCGGTGGCTTTTGAGGACCAGGGAGAGATCGTGCCGGGGCGGGGCGCAACCAGCAGGGACGCCCCGTCGGTCTCGCCCGGGTCGGCGGAATCCATGCCCAGACCAAGGATCTTGCCAAGGCGCGGTGTCGTCCCCGCGTCCGGAACGCCATCCAGGTCTGCTATATAGATGTAGTGGGCGGTGAGCGATCGCAGGGAGGGGATGGCGAGACGACATCGATCCAGCAGGGCGGCCCGGCGGAAGGCCGACAGGGCTTCGGGACCGTCGAAAGACAGCAATGGCATCCGTGCTCTCGGCTGGGCAAAGCACCAGCGGTGGTGGGTGGACCCTAGAACGTACGCCCCATCCGGCACCCGCTCAAGGTGGTCATTTCCCTGCTTTGCGGACGCCACGACAGAAGCTATCTTCTATCGCCATCTACAGTTACCGGGTTCAGGCCATATGCGTCCAACCGATTGGAACAGCGCCAACTACAGTTACCGGGTTCAGGCCATATGCGTCCAACCGATTGGAACAGCGCCAACAGCGACTACATCGACGCTCTCTACGAGCAGTACGTCGCCGATCCTACTCCCAGCTCGATCCTCTGGGCAACAGTCCGACGACCCACCCCCTGCTCGAGTTGTCCGAGTTCGGCCTGACGGATGAGGATCTAGAGAAAGGCGTCGGTTTCGGCACTTTCCGCTACAAGACCGACGGGTCTCTCGTTGCCCTGCTCGACGTGCTGCGCCAGACCTACTGTGGCACCCTCGGCCTGGACACCATGTCGACGGCCGACAAGGAACAGGAGGCCTGGCTCGAGGAGAAGGTGGAGCCCATCCTCGGCCGGCTGACCTACAGCGCCGAGGAACGGCGGCGCATCCTGTTCCAGCTGGTCGAGGCCGAAGAGTTCGAACAGTTTCTGCACACGCGCTACATCGGGCAGAAGCGGTTCAGCATCGAAGGGGGCGAGTCGCTGCTGCCGCTGCTCGATGCCCTCGTCGAGACGGGCAGCGGCCTGGGCGTGGAAGAGATGGTCGTGGGTATGGCCCACCGGGGCCGCCTCAACGTGCTGGGGCATATCCTGCACAAACCATATGAGATCATGCTCGCCGACTTCGAAGGAGCGTCACGGGAAGAAGGCGCCGAAGACGAGGGCGACGTCAAGTATCATCAGGGATACTCCTACGACTTCGTTACACGGCAGGGGCGCAAGATGCACCTGTCTTTCAGTCCCAATCCAAGCCATCTAGAGCTGGTGAATCCGATCATCGAGGGGATGGTGCTGGCCAAGCAGGATTACCTGCACGACAAGGAGCGGGGTCGCGTCGTGCCGGTGCAGATTCACGGCGATGCCGCTTTCACCGGTCAAGGTACCGTGGCCGAAACGCTCAATCTGTCTCAGCTCGACGGCTACTGGAACGGCGGCACGATCCACATCATCATCGACAATCAGCTGGGTTACACGGCCGTGCCGCAGGAGTCACGCTTCACCCAGTACCCCACCGACATCGCCCGGCAGATTCAGGCCCCCGTATTCCATGTCAACGCCGACGATCCGGAGCAGGTGGTACATGCGGCACGACTGGCCATCGGATTTCGACAGAGGTTCAAGCGCGACGTTCTCATCGATCTGAAGTGCTATCGGCGGTACGGTCACAACGAGGCGGATGATCCGACGCTGACACAGCCGCTGATGTACTCCACGATCAATGATCACCCAACGGTGGCCACGCTCTACAGCCAGACGCTCGTCGAGGCCGGTGTCGTGACGCAGGGCGAGGCCGATGAGATGCGCGGTGATGTGCGTGATGTCCTCAACCGCTGCCAGGAGAAGGCCAGACGGCTGAAGGTCAAGCCGAGGACGAACACCTTCGGCGGTGTCTGGCAGGGCATCACCTGGGCCGGTCAGGAATGGGACGCCGACACCGGTGTCAGCGACCGCATTCTCAAGCGTCTCGGCGGACTGATCACCCAGGCGCCGGAGGGATTTCACCTGCATCGAACCGTGGAACGACTGAACAAGGCGCGCCGCGAGATGGCCAATGGGGAGCGCCCCGTCGATTGGGGTTGTGCCGAGATGCTCGCCTATGGCAGTCTGTTGCTGGAACGGATCCCCGTGCGGCTCGCAGGCCAGGACGCCCAGCGCGGTACATTTGCCCACCGACACAGTGTGTGGCACGATGTGGAGACCGGTGAGAAACACAGCCCGCTGACACATCTGGCACGCGATCAGGGCGAGTTCGTCGTGCTCAACACGATGCTGTCGGAGCTGGCGGTACTGGGCTTCGAGTACGGCATCACTTCCACGGACCCGCGTCGTCTGGTCATGTGGGAGGCGCAATTCGGCGATTTTGCCAACGGCGCCCAGCTGGTCATCGACCAGTACATCGCCAGCGCCGAGGCCAAGTGGCACCGTATGTGCGGCATCGTCATGCTGCTGCCTCACGGTCAGGAGGGCATGGGCCCCGAGCACTCGAGCGCCCGCCTGGAGCGCTACCTGCAGCTGTGCGCCAAGAACAACATGCAGGTCGTCTATCCGACGACACCGTCACAGATCTTCCATGTGCTCCGGCGGCAGATGCACCGCAACTTCCGTAAACCGCTGATCGTGATGACGCCGAAGAGCCTGCTGCGCCACAAGCGCTGCGTGTCCGATATCGCCGAGTTTGCCGAGGGCGGCTTCCGCAACGTCATCGATGCTGAGGCGGCCGACGCCGATGCCGTCCGTCGCGTCATCCTGTGCAGCGGCAAGGTTTACTACGACCTGCTCGCCGGACTCGAGGAGAAGGCTCTCGAGGAAGTCGCTCTCGTGCGCATGGAACAGCTGTACCCCTTTCCCGAGACCGAGCTGCTGGGAGCCATCAGCCGCTACCGCAACGCCGAGGAGTACCTCTGGGTGCAGGAGGAGGCGCTGAACATGGGCGCCTGGTACTTCGTACAACCGTTGCTCGACGACCTGCTGCCGCCCGAGACCGATCTGCGCTACGTCGGCCGCGACGAGGCGGCGAGCCCGGCCGTCGGTGATGCGATGCAGCACCAGAACGAACAACAGGAGATCGTCGCGCAGGCTCTTGATGTGGCCTCTGATAAGCAGCTGAGGCTGGAAGACGCAAAATCCCGAGTCGCCGGAATCGACGGCGGCCACGGCAGCTAACCCGACAGGATTCCCCATGCCAGTGGATGTGGATATCCCCGAACTCGGGGAATCGGTGAGCGAGGTGACCGTCCTCGAATGGCTCCGTGCCGACGGGGATTACGTGGACAAGGACGAGCCCATATGCACCCTGGCGACGGACAAGGCCAACGTCGACCTGCCGGCCCCGTCCGCCGGACTCCTGCGGCAGTTGAAGAAAGTCGATGATACACTGTCGGTGGGTGATGTGCTGGCGCAGATCGAGGAAGGCGCGGCTCCCGCTGGCGACGGCAACGGGGCCACTGTCCAGGACGCGCCAGCGGTAGAGGTCGCAGCCGAGGAGGCTGAGCCGGCAGCCGTCGAGGACAGCGCCGATGTCACGGACCTGTCTTCTCTGAGCCCGGCGGTCCGCCGTCTCGTGGAAGAGAACGGCCTCGATCCGTCGCAGATCGAAGGCACGGGCCGTGGCGGCCGCCTTATCAAGCAGGACGTGCTGGCAGTGCTCAAAGAGCAGGAACGCGATGCCCGTGATCAGGCCACGGCGTCGCCGGCAACCGAACCGGCCCCGGCAGTGGCCAGGAGCGCGCCGGCACCCGCAGCACCCATTGAACCGGCACCGCCACCGGCACCAGTAGAAGCGTTTGCCCCCAAGCCGAAGCCGGCGCCCGCACCGGTGGCCGCCGCACCAGCTCCCACCGCGGATGGGACCCGCCGCGAGCCCATGTCCCGCATCCGCAAGCGGATCGCCCAGCGCCTGACCGACGCTCAGCGCACGGCGGCGATGCTGACCACCTTCAACGAGGTCGACCTGTCTCAGGTGATGGCCCTGCGCAAGCGTCACAAGGAACGTTTCCAGGAAAAGCACGGCGTCTCTCTCGGCCTGATGTCGTTCTTCTCGCGGGCGACGATCATCGCCCTGCAGGACATTCCCGCCGTCAACGCCAGTGTCGAAGACGAGGACATCGTCTATCACGACTACGTTAATCTCGGCATTGCCGTGTCCTCGGAACGCGGCCTGATGGTGCCGATCGTGCGCCACGCCCACGACCTGTCGATGGCGGGGATCGAGGGGGAGATAAAACGACTCGCCCTCGCTGCCAGGGACAACAAGCTCACCCTCGACGAGCTGTCGGGGGGCACCTTCACCATCACCAACGGCGGGGTCTTCGGCTCGATGATGTCGACGCCGATCCTGACACCACCGCAGACGGGGATCCTAGGAGCCCGTCTCAGTAATGCTTGATCGAGTCGGTGGTATGGGCGTTGGTGTTGTTGTTTTGACGTTGAGGGTGAGTGTGAGACTT
>PBSR01000119.1 GCA_002726335.1 Gemmatimonadaceae bacterium | reverse complement strand
CTGCTGCCTCTATATCACCCGAACACGCTGATAATGCTTTCTTACACTCCATCATGCCGATGCCGGTGCGATCACGCAACTCGCGCACGACAGCGGCGGTAATCTCTGCCATCTCTATCTTCTCTTCTTCAGGCAGTCGCCGCGGCCGCAGCCGTCGACGACTTGGCGTCGGTGGTTTCTTCGTCCTCTTCGGTGCGTGCCCCCTTGCCCTTCTCGGATGCCGCCCGACCTTCGATCACCGCGTCTGCCATGGCATGGGTAATCACCTCGATGGAGCGGATGGCGTCGTCGTTGCCGGGCACGGCAAACTCCACCTGATCCGGGTCGGAATTCGTATCGACGATGGCGACGGCGGGAATGCCGAGCTTCCGCGCCTCGGAGATGGCACCGTGCTCGTGCATGATGTCAACGACGTAGATCAGGCCCGGCAGACCGTTCATCTTGCGGATGCCTTCGAGGGTCCTGACCATGCGCACCCGCTCCTTCTCGAGCAGCAGGACTTCCTTCTTTTTCAGCTTCTCGTAGGTACCATCCTGGGCGATACGATCCAGATGATCCAGGTGGCGGATGTTCTGTTTGATCGTCTGCCAGTTCGTCAGCATCCCTCCGAGCCAGCGCTCGGTGACGAAGAACATGTCGCAGCGTTCGGCCTCGGCGCGGATCACATCGACGGCCTGCTTCTTCGTGCCGACGAAGAGTACCGCCTTGCCGGACTGTGCCGTCTTGCGCACGGCTTCGGACGCCGCCTCGAGACGACTGACCGTCTTGTTGAGATCGATGATGTGGATACCGTTCCGCTCGGTGAAGATGTAGGGCTTCATCTTCGGGTTCCAGCGGCGCGTCTGATGGCCGAAGTGGGTGCCGGCCTCGAGCAGATCCTGAATCGGTACGGACATGTGCTATTCTACTCCTGAGATTGGTTGTGGCCTCCGCCCCCCGTCATCTGCACACGGAACCGACGGGCCTCGTTTCACAAGCCAAGGCAAGCGAAGCTTGCCCCAAACGAGCTTGCTCGTCAGCACCACCCGTATGCATCGGAAGGGCGTGCGTTTAGAACCGCCCGAAAGAGCGGCTCATTCATGAGTACGGCCCCAACCGGGGCCGGACTCGCTTGGTAACACTGTATCTCGCATCACGAGAACGGTCGCAGTTTGACCGTTCTCGCAAAAGCGATAGCGCAGTTTGCTATCGCTTCGAGAACTGGAAGCGCTTGCGCGCCCCGGCGAGACCGTACTTCTTGCGCTCCTTCTCCCGCGGATCGCGGGTAAGGAAGCCGGCACGCTTGAGTGTGGCGCGTAGCGTCGGATCAGAGGAGACCAGAGCCCGGGCGATACCCAGCGACATGGCTCCTGCCTGTCCCCGCAATCCGCCGCCATTGCTGCTGATCTGGATGTCGAATTTGTCGCGCGTCTCGGTCAGCTGCAACGGTTGAACCATGATCATCTCGAGTGCGTCGCGGCGCAGATAGTCCTCGACTGTGCGGCCATTGATGATGATCTGCCCGGAACCGGGACGGATGCGCACGCGCGCGACGGAGGTCTTGCGGCGGCCGGTGGCCTCGAAACGCTGCTCTTCAGCCATGTTCTCTCATGTCTGGTAGTTGGGTCCTGTTATCGGTGGCTAGAGGCTCAGGGCCTCGGGCTGCTGGGCTACGTGGTCGTGATCGGGGCCGGCGTATACACGCAGCTTCTTGAACATCTGCCGGCCGAGGATGTTGTTCGGCATCATGCCCTTGACGGCGGTGCGAATGATGCGCTCGGGGTGCTTGTTGAGCATCTCTTCGTACGTCGTCGTACGGAGGCCACCGGGGTAACCGGTGTGGCGGTGGTAGACCTTCTGCTCCGCCTTGCGCCCCGTAACGCGCACCTTCTCGGCATTGATCACGACGATGTGGTCACCCAGGTCCATATGGGGTGAGTAGGTCGGTTTGTGCTTGCCGCGCAGCACGTGGGCGATCTGCGAGGCGAGACGGCCGAGAGTCTTGCCGTCGGCGTCTACCACAAACCAGCGCCGCTCGATGTCACCGGCTCTCGGGGTGTAGCTCTTGGTCGTCACGAATGCCTTATCCCAGCTGCGGCCGTAAAGCCCATATCTGATTGGCCCTTATGCCCTAGTTTGATCATCTCGGACGCGGGCGGTACGAAACAGTAAAACTACGTCCCCTCTGAGAGACTGTCAACAGAGGATCCCTCCCTGTCGCGCCGGCGCCACCAGCGGATCCCAATGAGCCCCACCACCACGAGCAGCATGGCGCCGATCACGCGGTTGTAGCTCCCCAGCCACTCCGTCACGACTTCCCAGTTCTGTCCCACCTGCATGCCGGCATACAGCAGGACGCCATTCCACAGGAGCATACTCAGGAACCCGAGACTGGCCACCTGTCGCCAGCCCATCCCCCCCAGACCAGCAGCCAGGGCGATGACGGAACGAATCCCGCTCAGGAATCGGTTGGCCAGCACCATCCAGGCACCATAGCGTGCCAGCCAACCCTCCGCCTGCTGCAGCCGTTCGGGTGAAAACACCCTGGATCCACCCGGCCGCTGCAGGATGGCACGTCCCCGCGAGCGCCCCAGGTAGTACATCACGAGAAACCCGCAAGTTCCACCAGCACAGGTGGATACGTACACCGGCAACCAGTCCAGCACACCACGCCCGACCAGATAGGCGGAGAGCACGACGACCAGATCCCCTGGCACAGGTGGCAGGATGTTCTCCAGGAAAGCGCTGAGGGCAAGTGCGCCATAGGCGAGCGCTGGGGGCCAGTCGCCGATGCGGCTGACGGACGCCTCAATCCAGCCACCCAGATCAGGCATCTTCAGCCGTTGCCGGCACCCGCAGAAGGACCGTGGCCTGAGCCGCCAACCCCTCCTGTCTGCCGACGAAGCCCAGTCGCTCCGTCGTCGTCGCCTTCACCGACACTCGACTGGCCGGCATGCCGAGCGCCGTGGCCAGGGCAACACACATCGCCTCGATGTGAGGCGCCAGCTTCGGGGCCTGCGCCATGATGACGGCATCGATGTTGACAGTCCGGCTCCCCGCATCGCGCAGCCGCTGGCCGACACGCTCGAGCAGGAGCAGGCTGTCGATGCCCTCGTAGGCGGGATCATCATCCGGAAACAGCCGTCCGATGTCACCCAGGCGAGCCGCGCCGAGGAGGGCGTCGATCACCGCGTGTGTGAGCACGTCGGCATCGGAGTGCCCGGCCAGGCCCTGTTCCGACTCGATCCGAACTCCCCCAAGAATCAGCGGTCGGCCACGGGCAAAGGCATGTACGTCGTACCCCAGGCCGACTCGCAGATCGCTGGTGTCGTGGGAGGGCAGGTCGATGGCGTTGGTGATCTTCACGTTCTCAGCCTCCCCGGGGATCACGTGGACGGCGACGCTAGAAAGCTCGACGAGAGAAGCCTCGTCAGTGGCCATTTTAGTGGCAGCCGATTCATCGGCCATGGCAAATGCCCGTTCCAGAAGATCGCGCCGGAAGCCCTGGGGCGTCTGGGCGTTGAACAGCCGGCTGCGTCTCGGTGACTCGAGTACGACACCTTCTTCCACGACCTTCACCGTCTCCGTCACCGGCATCACGGGGATTGCGGCGCCATGATTCCGCGCCGCACGGATGACCGCCTCTACCAGTTCGGCAGACACCCAGGGACGAACCGCGTCATGTACGAGGACGAGTTCGTCCGCTTCCGCCGAAGGCAGGCTCCCCAGGGCGGCGCGCACCGAGTCGGCTCGCTCAGCACCGCCTGACACTGGGGGCTGTAGCTTGTCGAAGTCCCCGGCGACAGCACGGAAATCTCCGGCGTCATCAGGATGGATGGCCACGACGATGGTGCCCACAGCAGGACACTGCTGGAACCGCTGCAGAGCATGCCACAACACGGGCCGGCCGTGCAGGAGCTGGTACTGTTTGGGCACTCCCTCGCCGAAGCGGCGGCCGCGTCCTGCGGCTGGAATGATGACGGTGGTTGTGGGCATAGGCTTTAGTGTATGAACATGGCATCGCCATAGCTGTAGAAACGATATCTCTCAGCCACGGCGACACGGTAGGCGGCCAGCAACCGATCCTGACCGGCAAGGGCGCTGACCAGCAGCAGCAGGCTGGAACGGGGCAGGTGGAAGTTCGTCACCATGGCGTCGACGGCGTGAAACGTATGCGGCGGGCAGATCAGCAGGTCCGTCCAGCCCTCTCCCGCCCTCAGACTCCCCTCGGCGGCGCAGGTTTCCAGCGTCCGTACCGTCGTCGTGCCCACGGCGATACACCGACCTCCGGCGCGACGCCTCTCGGTGATCGTCTGTATGGTGTCCACGCCCACGTGGTAGTACTCGGCCTCCAACTGGTGTTCTCGTGGATCCTGGCTGCGCACGGGCTCGAACGTCCCGGGACCTACGTGCAGTACCAGCCGCTCGACAGCCACACCCCGGGCCCGGACAGCATCGAGGAGTTCCTCGGTAAAATGCAGACCCGCCGTCGGTGCAGCGATCGATCCTGGGGCGCGGGCGAATACGGTCTGATAGCGCTCAGCGTCGATCGCTTCCGGCGGGCGCCGGATGTACGGAGGCAGGGGGAGCTCTCCCGCTTCACTGGCCATGGGCAGAAGTCCCGCAAGACCAGTGGGATCATCAGAGGCGTCGACGATGCTGTCGACAGGGAGCCGCAGACGCACCCGATCCCCGACCCTCTCCACCACTTCGAGCCGCCACGAACCACGATCCAGCCGGATGACATCACCTGTCCGCAGACCACGCAGGGGCCGGCCAAGGGCGAGCCATGTTCCCTCTTCGATCTCCCGCCGCAGCAAGAGCAATTCGATACGACCGCCAGTACGTTCCTTGTGCCCATGCAGTCGCGCCGGGACCACACGTGTTTCGTTGAGCACGAGCACATCCTCGGGCCGAAACCGCTCGATGACAGCACAAAACTCGGAGTGCGCGACGTCGCCGCGCTGGCGATCGAGGAGCATCAACCGGGACGCGTCACGGCGTTCGGCGGGATACTGGGCGACCAGGTCGTCGGGAAGATCGAAGTCGAATTCTTCGATGTGCATTCGTGCGTCAGTCAGCCATCGGGAAGGCCGGCGAACGTACAGGCGGTCTTCGGGAGGGTCAAATTGAAGAAGGGGCCACCTCTTCCGTGAGGCAGCCCCTTCCCCGCCGTGGGGGTCTGGCCGATTTGCCTACCGGAGGCCGGATTTACCTAGAGCAGAGACAGAGCCCCGATGGAGGTCACATTTGCCTGCACCAGCATGGCGTTGCTCGTCTGCACCAGCAGTTGGGATCGAGTGAACGCCGACACCTCACGAGCCACATCTGCGTCGCGGATCGTGGCGTCGGAGGCAGTGATATTCTCGATCTCCACCTCGGTGAATCCGATGGAGAAACTCAGCCGGTTCTGCACGGCACCGAGGTTTCCTCGTGCCGCCGATACCGTGTCAATCGCCAGGTCGATACTACTGATGGAGGCCCGCGCGGTTTCGATCGTAGCCACCGACAGGCTGCCCAGATTGAGGGACGTCCCGGTGGCCCGCAGGTCCGGGATCCCGACCTCGAGGCGGTTGACGAAGGTGTCGGTGGGTCCCACCTGGAAGATGCCACCGGTGGTTCCCTCGACGACGATGGTGGAACCGTCGAGGTCGCCGTCGGTGTAGTCACCCGTCGCCCCGATGGCATTGGCGCCGGCGAGGGTGACCTGAACACCGAGTCGATCGAAGTTCACGATCGTGCTGGTCCCGGTGGCGACCACCGATCCATCAAGCGCGGTCCCGGTATTCAGCGTCTGCGTCACCAGGCCGTTGCCCAGTGTGAGGCGACCATCACCGGCGCCGTCGACGAAGGTGAAGGTACCGGCGCTGACCGCCGATATACCGACTCGGAGTACTCCGGTTGTGGCGCTGGCGGTGATCGCCGTGGAGCCGGTGCTGCTGACTGCATTACCGTACCCCGACAGCAGGTTGCTACTATTATAGGCCGTCGCCGAGGCGATCCGGTCGATCTCCGACACGAGCTGACTGAACTCGGCCGAGATGGATTCGCGGTTCCTGTCGTTGATCGTACTGTTCGATGACTGGATGGACAGTTCACGCATACGCACCAGGATATTGTTGACCTCCTGGAGCGATCCCTCCGCCACCTGCAGCAGGTCCGAGCCCTGCTGGGCGTTGCGGACATTCTGGTTGAGCTTCGCCGCCTCGCTCCGCATCCCCTCAGAAACGACGAGGCCCGAGGCATCGTCCATCGCACGATTCACCCGCAGACCGGAGGACAATCGCTCCAATTGCCGATTGGCCCCCGTGACGTTGCGTGAGATCGCCCGCTGTGTATTCAGCGCCGCGATATTGCTGTTTACTCGAATTGGCATTATCTGCCGGCCTCCTTGCTCCTCAAAGAAAGATCCCCTTCCCGGGGAATCCCCCCGCCAACACCGGGCAGGCGTCGTGCGGCTGATCAAGGGTGTCGACCCCGATTCTGAGCCCTGCCAGATCCCCTCCTGGACCGGCTGGACTCATCGGGCCTTCGCCTCCTGTTCCGTCTATCGGAACCACTTGCCCGGAACTTTAGCGCTTATGTGGGTTTTTTTTCGGTTTCCCTGGAATTCATCAAAAAAACTGAAGTTTCTCCGTGAGGGGACGATAAGCCTAACGTGATACCAAGTCCCCGTAAATGCTCGCAAGTAGTATGGGGGGCAAGGAGGCAGAATCGCACGGCCGCTCATGGAGGACGGCCGGTAGCAGAAACAAGGAGGTTGATGAGGTATGAATGCAGCACGAATCAACAGCAACCCGGCATATGACCGGGCGATCTCCGATTTCAGCCGCGTGGATCGGTCAGGCAGGGCGCACAGTCAACGCCTCGCCTCCGGTATGCGCGTCAACGGAGGCAAGGATGACGGCGCTCACCTCTCTGTATCAGAGGGTATGCGCGCCGAGCTGGGCGGCCTGACGGAAGGTACCAGGAACACGGAGAAGGCCATGGATCTGTTGCGCATCGCGGAAGGAGGGATGAATGAGATCAGCTCCATCCTGCTGCGCATGCGGGAACTGGCGACTCAGGGCACCACGGATACGCTGAACGACACCAATCGCGAGGCGATGGACGCGGAGTTCAATCAGTTAAAGGAGTACATCGACCGAATCGCCAAACTGGCCTCGTACGACGATCAGAGTCTGCTGTCCGGCTTCGGCAACGACGTCGACGAGGTCCTGTCCACCGCCCTGGACGCCAACGGCGACACCGGCGTGCGTCGGGTCAATGTCTCCGGCACGGACTCCGGGACGTACACCTTTGTCGACACTGGCAATGACAACGAGATCACCCTCGGCAACGGTACGGTGACGCAGACGGTGTCACTCGGGTCCATCCTGGATGGCGACCAGGTGGCGGACGGCACTACGGTGGTGGTCAACTTCGACAGCCTCGGAGTCGAGATGGTCCTGGCCGGCAACGACGTCAAGGGATCCCTCGGCACCTACCAGGATGGCGACCTGGACGGTACAACCCTCGTCGTCAGCGATGGTACGGGCGGTCAGTTTCAGCTGGGCAGCGATGCCGTCTCCGCCGACCGGCTGGAATATGATATCAAGGACATGACCATCGGCGCGCCGGTGCTCAATCTCAGCGGCATCTCGGTGAATACGAGAGACGGCTCGCGACAGTCCCTGGCAAAGCTCGACAAGGCCATCGACCGCGTCGCCAGTCAGCGCGGCGAGGTCGGCGCCATCATGAACCGCCTCGAATTCACCCTCAACTTCACCGAGCGCGCCATCGAGGGTGTGACGGCGTCGGAATCGACGATCCGCGACACGAACTACGCGCTGGAATCCACCAGCCTGGCACGGACCCAGATCCTGGCGCAGATGAGCCAGGCGGCCATGGTCAATTCGCAGGTGCCGGTGCAGACTGTGATGTCGCTTATCGCTTAAGGGCCGAGCAACCGATAGATGTCGATCTGACTGCCACGGGCCGGTTGGCCCGCGTGTGGGAGGCTCACGAGCTTTTCGCTGCGGCTGTCATTGAGCAGGCCCTGGAAGTAGGACTGGTTGAGGAGATAGCGGAAACGGGCGGCAGGTGCTGAGGGTGGTTCACCATCGGCCAGGTAGCGTTCGTAGACGGCTGCCGGCAGGACGAGGAACTCGACGCCGTCGGTCTTCAGCCTCTCGCGGCTCCGCCAGCCGCGTGAGAACACGCGGCGTGTCTCGGGATCGTCGAGATCGACCTGGCTGCGAAGGGCCTCCGGAACAACGGGCCGGGACAGCCAGGCCTCGAGATTGACAATACGGTAGGAAGGCGTGTGCGCCCAACTCTGGCGCAGACGGTTCTGCCACGCCGGTTGCGATTCGTAGTGCTGGAGGATATCCCGGCGCGTCTGTGCCAGATCGACGTGCGGACAGTAAGGCAACCAGGTCATGCCCAGAGTGCTGCCGTCCGGGACATTGGACTTGATCCAGTCTGCTGCGAGGGCGCGCGTATCGGGCAGCTTCTGCATCCCGGCATCCCCTGCCCCGCGCCACATGCTGGGGACCAGAGAGAGACAGACGACAGCGAGTGTCATGTAGGGCCGGGCCGCGATTCGTCGGCACAGGGCGAGACAGGCGCCGGCAGCCAGAATCAGCAAGAATGGGTAGTACGGCAGCAGATAGTGCAGACTTTCCCGCGTCCACGACCCAATGTAGAGGACGGCGGGCAGGATGGCTGCCAACGAAATGACACCGATGGCCCGTCGCCGGGCCATCGCCAGCACGACCCCGGCCAGTATCCACCCCCCGACGATCAGCTCCTCCGCCACCAGTCCGCGCGCAATCCACCACCACGGTGACGTCTGACGCAGGGTGAAACCGAGGCTGGAGACCTGGTAGCGGGCGACACCCAGATACTGCTCATACGCCAGCAGCAGATAGGGTGATACCATCAAGCACACGACCAGTGCCAGGATCCCCGCCGCCCAGAGACGCACGCCGAACAACGTCCGCCGGGCCCCGCAACGCCATCCATGGGCGGCGACGACGGCGAGGGCACACAACGCGCCGTTGTACTTCGTCGCCAGCAGCAGTCCCGTACACACTCCCGACGCTATGTAATCCCGCCACTGGCCGCGCATGGCGACGTGCCACGCCGCCCAGAGGACACCGGCACCCAGAAGGCTCGCCAGGCTGTCGGGTAAGGCCTGGTGGGCGTGGCGCAGGGGTATCACGGCCACGGTCCCGAAGGCCGCCGCGGTCAACCCGAGACTGCGTCCCTCGATATCGCGTCCGAGTCGATAGAGAACGGCAACGACACCGGTGGCAGCGATGGCGCTGAGGCTCCGCCCCACCAGCGCCGACCAGCCGGGATCGACATAGGACACAAAAGCGATGCCCGCCACGAGACCGCCCCCGTCGGGCAGGTCGAGCATGCCGCTGACCGCCGTGGCCCAGATCCCGGCCGCCACCAGGTACTGGTAGAGCGCAGGATAAGTGAATTCCGTCGGCTGCAGGGTCCCGGATCGGAAGAAATTCCAGATGCTGGCGGCGACGCCGATCTCATCCACGTGACCGTAGAAGTCGGGATACCCCTGAGCCAACCCCCACAGCCGCAGCAGGAGCGCCACGGCCAGCACAGGCAGCAGCAGGATCACTGGCGTGCGTGCAGAAAGATGGTGTGCAGGATCTTCCAGCCGGCGCGAACCGTCCCCGACAACGTCCCGGTCACCTTCGAGGCACCCGCCAGCCGACGACGATAGCTGACAGGCACTTCAACGCCTCGCAGACCGTGACGGGCCGCCTTGACCTGCATCTCCACCGTCCAGCCAAAGTCCCGGTCCACCATCTGAATGCGGTCCAGCGCGTCCCGTCGAATGGCGCGGAATGGCCCCAAGTCGGTGTATCTGACACCGTAGAGGAGCCGCATGAGAAACGTGGCCAGAGCGTTGCCGAAGCGCGCCTGGGGCAGCAATGCACCTGGCTCACGCTCTCCCAGGACACGGGAGCCGATGACGAGATCTGCCATTCCCGAGCGTATTGGCTCCACGACGCGGCCCATTTCGTCAGGCCGGTCGCTGTAGTCTCCGTCGAGGAAGACGATGATCTCGGCGTCGTCAGGCAAGGCGGCGATGCCGGCGAGGCAGGCCTGGCCATAGCCACGACGTGGTTCGTGTACGACGCGGGCGCCGGCGGACGCCGCTCTGGAGGGCGTGTCATCCGTGGATCCGTTGTCGGCGACGATAACCTCGTCGGCCAGATCGGGGATATCAGCGAGGACGCGGAGGATGGCATCCTCCTCGTTCAGGGCGGGAATGATAACGACGACCTTGCCGTGCAACGGCGCAGTCGGTTGGCTCGGCGAGGTCAGAAGTGGGTCTGCAGCCACTCAAGAATGAGCTGCAGAGTGGCCGGAGACTGCAGCAGGGCAAGACCGTGACTGGCGTCCCCGGTGAACACCTGGAGACTCGGATTCGTCGTCACCGACGCCAACGCGCTGGCGAAACCAGCATAACTGATACTCTCGGTGTCGCTGACTGGAATCAGGTCATTCTCACCCACTACGTACAGCATGCTGTGGGGCGAGAAGGGCTCGATGCCGGTGCCGATGACAAGGGGTTGCAGAGTGTCGTCCCAGAAGCCGGGCGACAGGGCGATTCCGGCCTGCAGATCCTCGGGGAAGGCTCCCATACTGACGTAGGCGATATTGCCACCGATGCCGTTGCCGATCACCGCGATACGGGCATTGTCGGCTGACTGCTGCGTGCGCAACCAGGTCACGGCGGCACGCACTTCAAGGTGCATGTCTTCGAGATCTGTGACCAGAAGAACGTCCTGGGTGCGGCCATCCGCCGGCAGCGAAGACCCACCGTGCCCCCGCAGGTCCAGTGCCAGAACGTTGTATCCCCCTTCGAGCAGTGCCTCGAACAGACCTGAAACCAACCACTCCTGGTGTGCGAGGGCGATGCCGACCTCGTGCACGAGGATGACGACGGCCTCGGATCCCGCCCCTGGCAACCTGCCATAGGACGCCGATACAGAGACGTCGTCTATCGTGTTGAAGGTGACCGACTCGATGTTGTAGAGCACCCCGGGCCCCGTCGGGTAATCGGGGCCGTCGATGGTCACGCTGTCGTCTTCGTCAGCACAACCGACGATCAGGACAAAGGCGGTCAGCGGGGTCCAGAGGCGCAGCGAGCGCGACAGGGAATGCAGCATGGGTGGGGATACTCCGCTTGCGTGGGTCCGGACGGTGCACCGTCGCCGGTCCCTTGACGGGCGCGTACGATCTTGCGCCCTTAGTGGGTTGTCGTTCCAAGGTACCCGCGGGATTTCTGAGTGTCAACGAACACCTGCCGACTCGTGGCGCCCTCACCGCGACTCATCACCGTCAGCCGCCTGCACCGATGATCGAAATCGATCGACTCGAGTACGTCCACGCCACCGGAGTTCCGGCGATACAGGGGGTGACCCTGTCCCTGGCCCGGGGACAGTGGACCGCCCTCATCGGTCCCAACGGCTCGGGAAAGACCACTCTGGCACGCTGTCTCAACGGCCTGCTGCTGCCGACCTCGGGAAGGGTTCGAGTCGGTGGCGTAACCCTCAGCGAGCGGGCCCTGTCGCAGGTGCGAAGGCGTGTGGCCATGGTCTTTCAGAACCCTGACGATCAGCTCGTAGCACCCACCGTTGAAACCGATATCGCCTTTGGCCTCGAGAACCACGGTGTCGATCCGGGGCACATGCGACGCCGGGTGGACGAAGTGCTCGACCTGTTCCACCTGCAGCCCTACCGTCACCACCCGCCTCATCTGCTGTCCGGGGGCGAGCGACAGCGCCTGGCGGTGGCTGCGGCGGTCGCCGTTCGGCCCGACTTCCTGATCCTCGACGAACCGACTGCCCTGCTGGACCCGGGGGCGCGGTCCGAGTTGATGGACCTCATCGAGCGTCTGTGCCGCGAATCAGGCCTCGGGGTACTGCACATCACACAGTCTCCCGAGGAGGCGGCCCGTGCCGAGCGTATCCTCGTCCTGAACGAGGGTTGTATCGTCGCTGACGGTGATCCCCGGGACATCTTCAGCCGCGCCGAAGAGCTGGCCGGCATGGGGCTCGCCGTCCCCTTCTCGGTAGCCGTAGCCGCCGCGGGGGGGGGCACCACACGGACTTTGTATCCCGGGGAGCTCAGCGCCTGGCTCGTGCGCGAATTCCGCCCCCCCCTTCCCGAGTCTCGCCCGGTTGCCGGTACCGTGAGCCGTGAGACGCAGAAGCTGGCCACTGAGCATCTGTCACACGTCTATCGCGCTGGCGTCCCGCAGCCGGTGCACGCTCTGCGCAGCGTAGATATGTCAGTCCCGCAGGGAGCCATCAGCGCCCTGGTCGGCCCCAGCGGCTCCGGCAAGACAACTCTCGTACAACACTTCAACGGTCTCCTGCACCCCACGACCGGCACCGTCCGTCTCGACGGGCGCAATATCTGGGCCGATGGGGACAGCCGTGCGGCGCGACGTCAGGTAGGTCTCGTGTTCCAGTTCCCGGAGTCACAGTTGTTTGAGGAGACCGTCGCCACAGATGTCCGCTTCGGCCCCCGCAATCACGGCTGTTCAACAGAGCAGTCCGACCAGCGAGCCGCCGAAGCCCTGGCCATGGTGGGCCTGCCAGTGGATCGGTTCGGTGGGCGAGCGCCCCTGGCGCTCAGTGGCGGCGAGCGTCGACGTGCGGCCATCGCCGGTGTGCTCGCCATCAGACCGGCCGTTCTCGTTCTCGACGAGCCGACGGCAGGCCTCGATCCGGCCAACGAGCAGCTCATCGCGGATCTGCTGTCAGGACTGGCAGCAGATGGCGTCAGCGTCGTCCTCGTCAGTCACGACATGGATCGCGTCGCCGAACTGGCGGCATCCGTCACCGTCATGGAGCAGGGCCAGGTCCGCTGGTGCGGTCCTACGCGCCAGGTCCTCGAACAGGCGTGCTGCCAGGACAACGGCGCCACGGTCAAGCCCCCGGCCGCACTGGCCCTCAGCCTTGACCTGCGTCGCCGGGGATGGCAGACTCCCAGCTTGTTGACGCGGGAAGAGGCCTGCCACTTCGTGAGCCGCCTGCAACGCCGCCAGTCCGCTTAGAACCGCGCGGCTCCAAGCAGAAGTAGAGGAGAACCGAAGAAATGCACGGACCGATGGGCAGCCTGCTGTTGTCGGGAGGTCGGGTCATCGACCCGGCCAATAGCGTGGATCGCGTGGCGGATGTGCTGCTGATCGAGGGTGTCGTTCGGGGCATCGGTGCAGATCTCACCGGACCGGAAGGGATCGAGAGGCTGGATGTATCCGGACTCGTCGTCACACCGGGATTCATCGACTCCCACGTTCACCTGCGTGAACCCGGTTTCGAGCACAAGGAAACGATTGCCAGCGGCACTGCTGCGGCCGCCGCCGGTGGCTTCACCGCCATTGCCGCCATGCCCAACACCGAACCGCCACCCGATGTCGCAACACACGTGCGGGATGTGATGGAACGGGCGTGTCGAGACGGGCAGGCCAGGGTCTACCCGATCGGCTGCATCACGCAAGGACGTCGAGGCGAAGTGCTGGCGCCGCTGGAGGAATTGGCCGCTGCCGGCGCCATCGCCTTCTCCGATGACGGTGATCCGGTGGAAGACGAAGCCCTGATGCGCCGGGCTCTGGAGATCTCGAGTCGCATCGGACGGCCGCTGTTTCCGCACGAGGAGTTCCGTGCCATCACCGATGGCGGCTGCATGCACGACGGCGAGGTCGCCCGTCGGCTCGGCGTCAAGGGCATGCCGCCGGCAGCGGAGGATGACATGATCGCCCGCGACATCGAGCTGGTTCGCGCCACGGGGGGCAGGTTGCATATCTGCCACATCAGCACCTCCGGCACAGTCGACCTGGTGCGGGCAGCCAAGGCGGATGGGCTGCCCGTGACCTGCGAGGTCCTCCCCCACCACTTCCTGTTGACCGATGAGGAGGTGGAACGCCAGGGAACGGCGGCGAAGATGGCGCCTCCCCTGCGAACCGCGACGGACGTAGAGGCGATGAAGACGGGCCTGGCGGACGGCACGATCGACACCATCGCCACCGACCACGCCCCGCACACTGCAGAGGAAAAAGCCCGCCCCCTGGCCACGGCACCCTTCGGCATCGTCGGTCTGGAGACGGCGATCGGGCTGTCGGTAACGGTTCTGTTGGAGGGGGGACGGCTGGACCTGCCCGCTCTCGTGGAGAAATGGACGTGGGGGCCGGCCCGTGTCCTCGGCCTGCCCGGAGGGCGCCTGAGCCAGGGCGACCCTGGCGACGTCACGGTCCTCGACCCCGGACACCGCTGGACGGTCGACCCGTCAACCTTCTGCTCAAAATCGAGGAATACGCCCTTCACCGGATTCGAGCTTGTGGGCCGTGCCATGGCCACCGTCGTCGGCGGTGTCATCGCCTATCGCGATAACGACCACCTGCCACGATAGCACAACTACGCGGCGGGTACTTCAAAGGCATCCTCGATATGCTCGATGTCGGGTGCCCCCGCAGACAGCTCCACGGCGATGACATCGAAGCGAAAGTCGGCCTGACCCAGCCTGGAAATCATAACCGAGTTGCGTTCGATATAGTGGGCGGCGGCCCGACCGAGACGTCTTTGCTTGCCGACGTCGACGCGCTCTTCCGGGCGGCGACGTGGACGGTGAGAGGTCTTGATCTCGACGAAGACGACAGTCGTGCCGCAGCGGGCGACGAGATCGATCTCTCCGCCGACACCTCGATACCCGCTGGCGAGGATCTCATAGCCATGGTCGCGCAGGTAGTCGGCGGCGGCACATTCGCCCCGCTCACCGATGCCTGGAGGGGCCGCCTCGAGATCCAGACTCAGTTGATCACGCTGTGCCAGAGGCTCAAAAGAGCGGCGGTGCAGGACGCAGGGACCCAGGCGACTCAGGCTCTCCCGGTGCTCGGCGCTGGCGTAGCCCTTGTGGCTGGCGAAGCCGTACCCGGGATACTGCGCATCGAAGTTGGTCATCAGCCCGTCGCGGTGCTGTTTGGCGACGACAGAGGCAGCGGCAATCGACAGCGACCGGGCGTCGCCGTTGATCAGAGTCGTTTCGGGCAGGCCGCTTGTGGGGGCGCGATTGCCGTCGACGAGCACGCGGTCCGGAGGTGGTTGCAGCGCCGCCAGGGCAAGACGCATGGCTTGCATCGACGCCTCGAGAATGTTGATGTGATCGATCTCCGCCGCGTCGACAGCTGCTACTGACCAGTCGACGGCAACCTCGACGATTCGCTCCCGCAGCCGCTGTCTGGTATCGACGTCGAGAACCTTCGAATCATCGAGTTCGTCCAACCCGGTCGCATCTTCCGGGAGAACGACGGCGGCGGCCACAACAGGTCCTGCCAGACACCCCCGACCGACCTCGTCGACACCTGCGAGTCGACGGGCCCCCTCGGCACGGAATCTGTGCTCCAGGTCGCGCATGCGCCGGGCCCGGCGGCGTTCCGACTGCCGACCGCGCCAGCGCACCCGTTCACGAACCGCCAGGCGCCGGACGCCGGAGCGCTCGTCCTGTTCGAGCAGCGCCAGCAGACGCCGGCCGGCGCCACCACGTTCGGTCACCGCGGCCTGGATCTGGGCCACCGTGGCACGCCTGATGCCCTCGGCGTCCAGCCTCATCGAGGCTGTTGACAGGGTAAGGGGGCCTTGTATATTGCCAGCAGATACAAGGAGTTACAGTATCCGCCGGTGCCCCGACGGCTCACTCCACATCGAGTCGTCTCCAATCTGAAAGAGGCATCTGACGTGCGTCACACCATCACCCTGCTCATCGCTCTGTCCATCACCATTCAGCCCCTCCTGCTCGGTGCGCAGGAATCCTCGGCGGCCGACACTCGTGTCTACCTCGAGGACGGAACCGTCGTAATGGGCGAGTTGATCCGGCGCGACGCTGATCTGATCATCGTCCGCGGCGGCGATGGCGAAATCTTCACCTTCCAGCCCGATCAGATCGACAAGCTCGTCACCCTGGAATCGCTGGGCGGACAGGCCCGGACGGTGACGGTCCGTGAGTTTCCCTACATCAGCTTTCTGGGTGGAACCGTCGCCCTCAGCCTGATCTCCTGGCTCCAGTTCGACACGAAGTCCGACCGCAAGGCCGAAGCGCGAATCAACAGAGAAAACGGTCTGCTGGCGCGAGCCAGTGAACTCGATGACAAGGCCGACCGTGCCGGACTGTGGGGCTGGAGCTCGGCAGTGCTCGCTGTCGGCACTCTTGGCGTGGCCGCCATCCCGAAAACGAGGACGAAGAAGATCTTCCCCGAGCTGTCGCTGGACGCCTCCGGGGATGCCCGGATGCAGCTCGTCTACCGCCATACGTTCTGATCTCACCCCTTGCGCAGGCGCGAGATCTCCTCTGTCATCGCGTCAATCTTCATGTTCTGCAGGCGAACGATGTCGGCATAGATCTTCGCCCGCTCGTCCTGGCCCTCCAGCGTACGCCGCAGTCCGTCGACCTGATCCAGAATGCCATCGACCCCCTCCCCCGAAGAAGGGGGCGGGGCGAATGTGGCATCGCTCTCCTTGAGTTCACTCCAGCGGGCGTCGATCTGGCGATTGAGCTCCGCCTCCTCTTCCGTCGTCGCCTTGCCATGTCGTGCCTGCTGCGACTCTTCCTTCCAGACCTTCTCGAACCGCGGGTCGCCGACCACGGCCGCCCCCTGCTTCGTGCGATGCGTCGAGGTGCTCAGCACCCACCAGGCCACGCCGGCGAGGGCGAGAAGCCCGATACCGGCCAGACCCACCGGCAACCACGGCGTATCGAACAGCAGGCCGCCCTCCTCGTCGGCCGCCCTCGGCTCCGGCAACTCGTCGAGCACGGTCCCCTTCGGCAACGGTGACGACGGCACCTCCTCGAGCAGGCTGTCGGGAGAGGCGCCGACCGTCGTGCCCCCAGCCTCCGGGATCGGGTCGCCGCGGAACAGGGCCTGGTACTTGGCAGCGCTGTCCGGGGATGCCCGCAGGCGATGGATCTCCCCCAGGGTCAGGTAGACATCCTTGCGGCCCCCGGTGATTCGCAGGGCACGGTAGAGTCTCACAAGGGCCTCGTCATATTCGCCCATCTTTCGATGGGCCTGGGCAGCGTGCACGAGGGCATTGACATGATCCGGATCGGCCTCGAGGACTTCGACAAAACTGTCGAGGGCGAGAGCGTGATCTCCTCCCGCTTCGTGCTGCAGGCCCTGGGCATAGGGATCGCGCTGCAAGGTCGCAGCCTCGGCGGTAACGACTTCCCTTGCTGGCGGGTTGGGATCCACTGACGGACTCTCGGTCCTGGCCGTCGGCGTCCGCGGTTCGGCCTGCCCGGGGCGCTCGTCGCGCAGATCCGCCTCTGTCTTGGCCCGGACGAATCGGCTCGAAAGCCAGCCTGTCCGACCGTCGCGGAGTTTCACCTGGGTCCAGCCGCCTCGCTGCGACAGTTGCGCTGTTTCCTGGCCGCGGAACAACATCGTCACCGACGTGCTCGTCGCCGATGGCCCGGCGCGTAGCCGCAAGCCCTCTCCCTCGACGAGCAGACGGGCACGCAACAACTGAGAGTGGATCCAGCCCGGCGTCCCGTCAGGCATCCGCACCTGCATCCACTGGCCCGCGCGTCGTAGTTCGACCACCTGTTCGTCCTGGCGCAGAATGCTGATTCGTGCGCTCTGCGTCGTCGCGTCCTGGCGCACGTTGACCTGTTCCCGATCGACGGCATAGACAGCCTGTCCATCGACGGGTGCGCCCGGCAACAACAGGACGGCGAGCAGAAACAGAGCCGATCCGGGCTTCATGAGCCCCCCCCTTCGGCAAGGTGCTGTGTGACAGCGCGCAAGCCCAGCAGATAGCTGTCGGCGCCGAACCCGGCAATCTGCCCCAGGCAGACCGGCGCGATGACGGAGTGCTGACGAAACGCCTCCCGGGCATGCACGTTTGACAGGTGTACCTCAACCGTGGGCAGTCCGACGGCGGCGATGGCGTCGCGCAGAGCGATACTGTAGTGGGTGAACGCCCCGGGGTTGAAGACGATGCCCGCCGCCACGTCGGCCGCTTCGTGGACGGCGTCGACGAGGACACCCTCGTGGTTCGACTGCCGCCAGTCGATCTCGACGGCGAGGGCTTCGGCTTCGGCCCGGACTCTGACCTCGATCTGCGCCAGAGTCAGCGTTCCGTAGACACCGGGTTCGCGCGTGCCGAGGCGATTCAGGTTGGGGCCATTGAGGAGCAGGATTGTCGGTGCCACTCTCGGGTCTCCTTGTTCTCAGTTCAGATTGGTCCGTCGCACGGCGGCGTCGAGCACGAGAGCGGACAACACCACCGCCGCCGTCTCGGCCCGCAAGATCCGTTCGCCCCAGGTGAAGGCCCGGGCACCCCGTTCGGTCAACATTGCGGCTTCTGCGGGGTCGAATCCCCCTTCCGGACCGATGAAAAGCGCCACCGGGCTGGTGGTCTCCGTCAGCACATCACCCAGGTCCGCACCCGCCACTGCGGCCGCCATGAGCAGCAGCCCGCATTCTCGGGACAACTCCTCGACAGCGGTCGACAGTTCGACAGGTTCAGCGATGCGGGGCACCCGGCAGCGACCGCACTGCTTGGCGGCGGCACGGGCCAGGCGATGCCAGCGTTCAACGCGTTTGCCCTCACCACCGGGACGGGCCACCCCCCGTTCGGTCAACAGCGGCACGATGGAGCTGACGCCGACTTCCGTCCCCTTTTCGATGACCAGATCGAAACGTGAGCCCTTGGGTACTGCCGCCGCCAGATGCAGGCGGATGGGGCTCTCCTGCCATTCAGGACGCCGTTCGACGATCTCCGCCTCCACGCGCTTCGGTGCGATCGACTCGATCCGGACACGATAGGCACAGCCTTCGCCATCGATCACGTCTAGGAGCTCACCCTCCTGGCTGCGCCGAACGCGGACGTGATGGGCCTCTTCGTCGATGAGGATGAGAGAATCCTTGCCGACATCGGCCGGTTCGACAAAGAAGGCGGGCATCTCAGGATGGCCGCGAACGGCAGCTGAACCAGCTGTTTCTGCTCCACATCTTGTCGACGGTGAACCCGGCCTCCTGAAGCCAGCCGAGGAACCGCTCCCGCTCCGTCTCGATGAGGCCGGAGAACAGCGCCTTGCCGCCGGTCGACAGGCGCGCCCTGATCTGTGGCAGCAGGGGACGCACGAGATGACTCTCCAGGTTGGCGACGATGAGATCAAAGTCAGGGCCCACAGTTTCATCGATACTGCCGCTGAGAAGCTGCGTGCGCCCGACGTTCGGACCCAGGTTCTGGCGCAAGTTTCGTGTCGCGTTGCTGATGACGACCGGGTCCGTATCGACGGCAGTGACGTGGGCGGCGCCAAGTTGTACGAGAGCGATGGTCAGCACGCCGGATCCGGTACCGATATCGAGACACCGACAGTCAGCGCAGGTCGATCCCTCGATCGCTTCCAGCGCCAACTGCGTCGACTCGTGACCACCGGTGCCAAAAGCCATGGCCGGGTCGATGACGATGGCCATCTGCCCGGCCTCGATCTCGACAGGAATCCACGGGGGATGGACGACGATCCGTTCAGTCGCCCACACCGGGCGGTAATACTGCTTCCATGTCTCATTCCAGTCACGCTCGAGTTCGACATCCCCTGCCGCGACGCGTGCGCCATCGGGCCACCGTCCCGCTGCCCGCAGACCCTGGACGAGTTTCGCGTCAAGCCCGTCGAAATCGACGGCCGGGGCTTCGAAGTAGACGTTGAGGTGTGTCATCTCCCCCGCCTCCACCTCGTGCACACCGCAACTGCCCAGGTCAAAACACTCGACGGCCACGTCCTCCGCGGCGGCTCGAGGCACGACGAGGACGGCGAAGGGCCAACTGCGGGATTCGTGTTCGATGATAGTCGGTTGTGTCTGCAGGAAGGAGGAACTCGTCGACGGCGGCAGCGGCTACTCTCTGGTCGAAGATAGCCAGACCCCGCCAACCCCAGCAAGCCAGACGCGGCGAACTGAGAAGGCTTCATCGAAGGGCGAGTGTGAGGTCCGCTCCTTGACAGAGCCCTAGGCGAGGCGGGACAGGGCGTCTGCCAGCATCTCGGGAGGAGGCGGGCAGCCAGGGACGTAGGCATCGACGGGAATCACGACATCGGCACCGCCCGGGATCTCCTCTCCTACCCAGGCGCCACCGGAGCAGGCACAGGTACCGAAAGCAATGACCCCTCTCGGCTCGTGCATGGCGTCATACAGCCGTCGCAGATCTGGCGCCAGAGCGCGCGTCACGCGCCCCGCCACCACGAGGACATCGGCCTGTGCGGCGTCGTAGACGAGGCGCGCCCCGTGTCGCCCCAGGTCATGGTCCGGTCCGAAGGCCGCGGGCAGATCGGCGGCACAGCAGGTCGTACCGAAGGGCAGTATCCAGACAGATCGACGCCTGACCCAGCCATGCATTATCAGGGCCCCGATCAGTCCTCGAGGGCGACCACAACCCCGCGGGCGATGGCGTCGAACGCCTGTCCCCGGGATGACTCGGGCTCTGCTAGCATCGTCGGCGCGCCGCGATCACCGCCTTCGCGAATGGTTTCGTCGAGTGGGATCTCACCGAGAAAGTCGATATCGAGACGTTCTGCGGTCAGCCGGCCACCGCCGTGACCGAATACTTCGTGCCGCTTGTCACAGTGAGGGCAGAGGTAGTAGCTCATGTTCTCGACGAGACCCAGGATATCGACATCGACCTTGTCGAACATGGCCATGCCACGCTCCACATCCTCCAGGGCGACGCTCTGCGGCGTCGTTACCACCACGGCGCCGCTCAGGGTGACGGCCTGACTGAGCGTCAACGGCACATCACCGGTTCCGGGGGGCATGTCGAGGATGAGGAGGTCCAGTTCACCCCAGTCGACCTGTTGCAGAAACTGCTGGACCGCCTGGGCCAACAGCGGCCCCCGCCAGATGACGGGCGCCTCCTGGTCGGCCAGGAATCCCATGGACATGAGTGCCAGGCCGTGTGCGGCGAGAGGCTGTATCCTGTCTCCCTCGCGAATCTCGGGCGCCTCCCGCACGCCGATCAGAACCGGCAGACTGGGGCCGTAGATATCGGCGTCGAGAAGACCCACCCGGGTTCCGTCCCGTGCCAGGGCGAGGGCCAGGTTCACCGCCACCGTCGATTTACCAACACCACCTTTGGCTGACGAAACGGCGACGACGTTGGCCACACCCGGCAACGTCGTGCCCCCCTCTGGCAATGTGCGCGGAAACGACATCGCTTGATTCCAGCCGGCTGCCCGGGTTACCCCAGGGCTTCCAGCATCCGATCGAGAAAGCCCTTGCCTTCCTGCTTGGCCCGGTTCTGTTGAATCTCGTCGAGGCGCTCGAACAGTTCGCGCTCCTCGGAACTGAGGTTGGTCGGGGTCCAGACGATCACTTCCACGAGTTCATCTCCCTGTCCCCGTCCGTCGACATCGGGCACGCCCTTGCCGCGCAGGCGGAAGATGCGACCGGCCTGCGTCCCCTCGGGGATTTTCATCTTCACCGCCCCGTGCAGCGTATCAATCTTAACCTCGTCGCCGAGGGCGGCCTGACTGATGGTGACCGGCAATCGCAAGAGGATGTCGTTGCCCTGTCGCGTGAACTGATCGTGTTCCAGTTCCTCGATGAAGACGAGACAATCGCCGGCCGGCCCCCCCCGTGGACCGACATCACCCTGACCTCGCATGGGGATATAGTTCCCCGTACTGACACCGGCCGGGATCCGGACCGTGATCGACGCCGTTTCGCGCACACGGCCCTCACCGGCGCACTCGCGGCAGGGCTTGGAGATTGTCTTGCCCTCCCCGGAGCAGGTCGGGCAGGCCGTGACGGTGACGGATTGGCCGAAGAAGGATCGTGACACCTGCTGCACCTGTCCCATACCGTTGCAGGTGCTGCAGGTTTCGGTCCCGGAATCGGGGGCTGCACCGCTGCCATCACAGATCTTGCAGCGCTGCTGGCGCGTCAGGTTGATCTTCTTTTCGACGCCTTGAGCTACTTCCTCCAGGGTCAGTTCGAGAGAGATGCGCAGATCGCGCCCCTTTGGCGGACCGGACGGGCCGTGGGACCGGCGTCGTCCGCCGCCGCCGAAGATACTGCCGAAGACATCGCCGAAAATATCCTCGAAATCGGTGGCGTGGGAGAAATCCGACCATTGGAAGCCACCCTGGCCGAAGTTGCCCTGAACGCCAGCGTGGCCGAAGCGATCGTATTTGGCCCGCTTGTCCTCGTCACTCAGGACTTCGTACGCCTCCGACGCCTCCTTGAAGTTCGCCTCCGCCTCGGCGTCGTCCGGATTGCGGTCCGGGTGATACTTCAGCGCCAGCTTGCGATAGGCGCCTTTGATGGCCGCATCGTCCGCCCCCTTGTCGAGACCCAGGACTTCGTAGTAGTCGCGTTTTTCCATTTATCTGATCACGCCCTGTCTGAGCAGGGTCATCGTCCGTTGGCCTTGGAGTCGTCGCCCTTCGAGTCCTCGCCGTTCGAGTCCTCGCTGCTCGAGTCGTCTTCCACGACCTCGAAGTCAGCGTCCACAACCCCGGCATCGTCACCCGGTCCTGGTTGACCGGGTTGCTCAGCCGAGGGATCGGCGGCTCCCTCCGGTCCGGCGTTCTGGGCGGCGGCTTCAGCAGCTTGCTGCTCGGCGTCCTTGTACATGACCTCGGCGAGTTTGTGGGAGGCTTCCTGCAGCTTGGCCACGGCCGCTTCGATGGCCGCCGCATCCTCGCCCTCGAGAGCCTTCTTCGTCTCCTCCAGGGCCGCTTCCACCGGCTGGCGCTCTTGTTCCGACAGCTTGTCGCCGTGTTCGGACAGCGACTTCTCGGTCGCGTAGACCAGCTGGTCGGCTTCGTTGCGCTTGTCGACACTCTCGCGACGCGCCTTGTCGGTCTCGGCGTTGGCCTCGGCGTCCTGCTGCATCTGCTCGATCTCGTCCGGCGACAGACCGCTGGATGCCTCGATGCGGATCGACTGCTCCTTGTTGGTGCCCTTGTCCTTGGCCGACACGTTGAGGATGCCGTTGGCGTCGATGTCGAAGGAGACCTCGATCTGCGGCATACCCCGAGGCGCCGTGGGAATGCCATCGAGATGAAACCGACCCAGCGTGCGGTTGTCGTTGGCAAACTCGCGGTCGCCCTGCAACACGTGTACTTCCACACTCGGCTGGTTGTCGGCCGCAGTGCTGAAGATCTGGCTCTTCTTTGTCGGAATCGTCGTGTTGCGCTCGATCAGCTTCGTCATCACCCCACCCATCGTCTCGATTCCCAGAGACAGAGGCGTCACGTCCAGCAGCAGCACGTCGTCGACGTCGCCGGCCAGCACGCCGGCCTGGATGGCCGCGCCCAGGGCCACCACCTCGTCGGGATTGACCCCGCGATGAGGCTCTCTGCCGAACACCGACTGCACCGCCTCCTGCACCTTCGGCATACGCGTCGAGCCGCCCACGAGAATCACCTCGTCGATCTCGGACGCACTCAAACTCGCATCTTTCAGCGCCTGCTGACAGGGACCCTTGGTGCGCTCCACCAGATCCTCCACCAACTGCTCGAACTTCGACCGGCTCAAATCCATCTGCACGTGCTTGGGACCGGTCTGGTCCGCCGTGATGAAGGGCAGGTTGATCTCCGTGCTCCCCGAGCCCGACAGCTCACACTTGGCCTTCTCCGCCGCTTCTTTCAACCGCTGCAGGGCCATGGCGTCCTGGCGCAGGTCGATGCCTTCGGCGCCTTCAAATTCCTGAGCGATCCAGTCGATGACACGCTGGTCGAGATCGTCACCCCCAAGATGGGTGTCACCGTTCGTCGACTTCACCTCGAAGACACCGTCACCCAGCTCCAGGATGCTGATATCGAAGGTGCCACCGCCGAGATCGTAGACGGCGATCTTCTCCGTCGAATTCTTCTTGTCCAGACCGTAGGCCAGGGCCGCCGCTGTCGGCTCGTTGACGATACGCAACACCTCCAGACCGGCGATCTGACCGGCGTCCTTCGTCGCCTGACGCTGCGAGTCGTTGAAATACGCCGGCACCGTGATCACCGCCTGCGTCACCTCTTCCCCCAGATAATCCTCCGCCGTCTGCTTCATCTTCTGCAGCACCATGGCCGAGATCTCCGGCGGCGTCAGCTCCTTGCCGTCGATCTCGGCCACCGCCAGATCGCGACCCCCCGTCTGCACCGTGTACGGCACCTCCGTCATCTCCTGGGCCACCTCGTCGAAACGACGGCCCATGAATCGCTTGATGCTGAACACCGTATTCGTCGGATTCGTCACCGCCTGACGCTTCGCCGTCTGACCCACCAACCGCTCACCGTCCTTGGCGAAGCCCACCATCGAAGGCGTCGTACGACCCCCCTCCGAGTTGCTGATCACCTCTGGCTCGCCGCCCTCCATCACCGCCACGCACGAATTCGTCGTACCCAGATCGATGCCGATTACCTTGCCCATTCGTCTCTTCTACCTACGCCTTTCCATCGGAGTCAGCTTGTTGATCGGAATCAACTTGTTGATCGGAGTCAGCCTTCGCCGCACTGACGACGACCCGTGAGGGACGTACGACCCGGTCGTTGAGCCTGTATCCCTTTTCTATCTCCTGAATGACCGTTCCCGGGGGATGCTCATCGCTCGGCACCTGGACAAGCGCCTCGTGAAGGTTTGGATCGAAGGGCTGGCCCTCCGCCTCGATCTCGATCAGGCCATAGCCACCGAGGATGTCGGTGAACTGCTTGAAGATGATCTCCATGCCTTGCCGGAAGGAACCGACGTCCTCGGTCTCCTGACCGAGAGCCCGCCTGAAGTTGTCGAGCATGGGTCCCACCTGGAGCAACACATCGCGCAGCGTGTCATCCCGCGTCTCGGAACGCATCTTCACGGTCCGCTTGCGGAAATTATCGAGTTCTGCCGCCGCGCGCAGATACCGGTCCTGGCTTGCGGCAGCCTCGGTGCGCGCCGACTCGAGCTCGGTCGGTTCCTCGGCTG
>PBSR01000118.1 GCA_002726335.1 Gemmatimonadaceae bacterium | reverse complement strand
TAGGCCGCCGAAAGGAACCAAGGTCGTAGTCCAACTCTCCCAGGTGAAGGCGGAGAAGCCGACATGGCTGTGGTATCCTCGAATACCGGCTGGTTACCTCACCCTCCTGTTTGGCGACGGCGGCGTCGGCAAGACTCACATCTGCCTGGCCATGACTGCGGCTCTCTCAACGGGGGCAGGGCTACCCGGAGCCGAGGGCACCGGACGGGCTTCAGCCTCCATCTTCTTCACAGGAGAGGACCAACTTGGTGAGCTTCGCCGCCGCCTTGATGATATAGACGCTGACACCCGACACATCTACGCCTGTGGCGAACCATTTGGGCTCGACGAAGATGGAATCCAGTTCATCGAGAGCATGATCGTCGAGAAGAAGGCGGAACTAGCTATCATCGACCCGGTTGTGGCGTTCCTTGGTCGGGGCGTGGACTTCTACCGAGCAAATGAGACGCGGGCCGTCCTGGCACCCCTATCCGAGGTCGCGGAGCGCACTGGAGCGGCCATCCTGCTCTCAACGCACGTCACCAAGGGGCAGACGGCAAAGGCTGTTCACCGAGCCCTTGGCTCCGGAGACTTCGTCAACGCTGCCCGATCTGCCCTGCTGGCTGGGAGCGATACGGACGACCCTGATAGGTGCGCCCTGTTCCACGAGAAGGCCAACCTAGGTCCCAAGGCCCCGCCTCTCGGTTACTCCATCAAGGAAGGGCGGTTCACCTGGACTGGCGAGACGACACTGACGACCTCGCAGGTGCTGGGCGGAGGCGACGCCTCTGATCTGAGCGCCAGGGACGAGGCCGAACAGTTCCTCCGGGAGGCGTTGGCCAATGGCCAAATGCCAGCCAAGGACGTTATGGCCGAAGCGGAGTCGGCAGGAATCACCCCGCGCACCTTACGACGAGCAAAAGAGCGGGTCTGCAAGATCCGAAAGTCAGCGTTCGATAAGGGGTGGACATGGGAGTTGAGGCCGGAAGATGGCCCCCAAGACGCCCAAGATGGCCACATATAGATATGGACGCCTTGGGCCCCTTCGGGCAGCTTGGTGTCTCGAAAGAGGACTTGCCCGTCGATTATGGCGACGTGTGGCTCCCGAGGACCCCCCCGCCGCGTCTAGACAGGCGCGGGTTCCACGTTCGTGCTAGCTTCATAGATATGTACAGCGGTGAAGTGTTCAGGCCGAGGTTCAGGAAGAACTACGTCACACCGGACCGCCAGGATGAGTTCCTCCGCTTCCTGAGCAGGAACGGCCTCAACGTTACCGCAGCTTGTCGGGCTACCGGCCTGGCAGGTACTGCGGGTGTTTATCTCCAGCGGAAACATGACGACGGGTTTCGTAGGCGCTGGGAGGATGTTGTGGATCAAGTCCTCGACGACCTGGAGGAACATCAGTGGCAAGCCGCTGAGTCCAATCCCACAGACAGACGCTGGGTACTCAACAGACGCCGACCTGAGCGGTGGGTGAAGCCCATCGAAGAAGAGATCAAGTCAGAGGTGACATCGCTGTCGGATGAAGAGCTAAAACGCATCGTCCAGGGATAGTCCTCTGTGTGAGGGAGGCTGCTGCTCCGCAGACCCCTCCCCCCAGCAGAGGTCCCATGATTCCAGCTATGGATATCATCCGCGGAAGGGTCCCCCGAATAGGGGTCCCACATCACAGAACTGAGGCACCGGCCTAGAACGCACCAGATCCACGTAGAGGCGTTTTCCTTCGGCGTAAGGGCCGCGAGCACGACTGTAGCCACGTATCAATCCTCTGCCTTCACATCCTCTTCGGTGAATCCATGGATGATCCAGAGAAGGACGGTGGATAGCCACCCTATCAGATAATAGGCGGCAACCGCGCCCACCACGCCAATGACGATAAGTGCGACGCCAAGGTACAACTCACTCGTCCGTTCATAGGTAAAGACCGCCGTGATTCCAAATGCTTCGCATACCAGAAAGACCCATCCGGCCAGAAGGAGGCCAGCAACCTTCGCTAGCCGATGGAGCCCTCTTTCAAAGTTCATACCGATGGCGTGGCGACTCGGGACGACCGATCACGCCATCGGTTCATCCTCGTCCTCTCTTTTCTCGTCGGCAAAGAGGATGGCGATCCCCGCAACTACCATTGCGACCGAAGCAGGAATCCAGTCCAGTATTCTCCATAGGCCGAACCAATCCCGCGGCGTTCGCCAACCGACCAATGTGGCAGTCGACAGCAGTATAGGCCGATCTCGCCCCATGCAATGGGGTTGGTCTTCTACGCGATCTGGAACCTGGAGGCTGGTCATCACGTCCCAGGGTGAGCAACTCTTGACTCCGGAATCTACCCCTCGACGCTGGTGAGTCTCCGCGCAATGGCTTGAATCGGTCTTGCTGAACCGCTAGTCCGACGGGCGATTGCAGCCGAGGAACCGGAAATCGCTGGTGTGGGCAATTTGGGTGCGGAGTAGGGGGACCCATCTCGGCATCGCTGTTTTCGGGATCGATTAGGCTACCTCTATATGGAACGTAGCGGCCAACAGTAGGGGCGAGGTCGGGAACCAGCCCCAACCAAAGGTCTCCAAGTACTCGGCCAGTACCCGGTAGAGGGGCTCTTTCTCAGGTGTGCGCGCACTCAGCGAAACCGCACTCTGTCCCGGACATTGGCGAAGTCGTGCAGTTCTCCCCCTTCCAGGATCCACAGATGCTCCCCTGGATGTGCCACCTCGTCCCAGCGTTTGATGATCGAGATGAATCCAGGCGGATTGTAGCCACCGAACAGAACCAGATCGGCGGCGCCCACGTAGGCGTCCAGTTGTGGCATGTCGATGACGACAGGCGGCGCGACCCGTAACTGCAGATCGGTGCGGTGTTGGAAGCCGAACCAGGGATCGGGCAAAATGGCGAACAGGACGGTGTTGCCGGGCCCGATATGATCGGAGAGGTAGCTGCAGTAGAGCTCGTACGTCGGGTCGATGCCTGCCAGAGGAGGCCGATCCATGATGAGGGCCATAGAAAGCGCCAGTACGGCCACCAGCACGGCACGACGCGCCCAGCGACTCAGCTGCAGCCAGTAGCCCAGCCCGACGGCGGTGAACGGCGCCATGTACGCCGGGTAGACCAGTTCCCCGGAAAACAGCGCCAACGGCGCCAGGCAGACGGCGCCGATCAGCCAGGGGAGCAACTCTCGCCAACCTGCGATCAGCCCCGCCAGACCACCAACAAAGGCCACTGCCAGCACCGGTGCGAGGGGCCCGGAGAGTTCGGCCAGACGTTGCAGGTTGCCAAGGGGTGACTGCGCCCTGCCCGATTTTACCGCCAACTGCAGTTGCATTTGCGCCACGAATGTGTCCACATCGAGGGCAATGTACACCCCCCAGGCCAACAGCAGGGGCACACTGCCGGCGAGAAACAGGAGCACGAGGCGACGTCCTCGCAGCAGACTCGTAAGGCCGGCAGCTGCCATGGCTGCGGCGCCCAACGGATGCGTCAGGATCGCCGCTGCCGCCAGGGCGCCCACACCCAGGTAGCGACGCTCGTCACGACCCACCTCAAGCCACGTCAGCGAGCCCGCAGTAAGCGTGATTGCCAGCATGTCCATGCGCGCCATGGATGCGGCGCCCTGCAGCGATGGGTCGAACAGAACCAGGGCGCACGACGTCCACGCGGTGACGCCGACGCTGCGGTGTCTCTGCCAGAGTACGACGATGAGAACCAGCCCCAGGATCAGCGACAGCGAGCGCACGGCGAGCAGCCCGGGGCCGAAAAGTCCCATCCAACCGGCGAGCACGAGGTAGTAGAGTGGTGGCGTCCAATAGACGCTGTGCTCGATGCCCGGCAAGGCCCCCTGCAGCAGCGTCGTCGCCAGCCGTCCTTCGCTCCACAGACTCCAGGCGATCGATGCGCAGAGGGATTCATCAGGATTGACCGGATAGATTCCGAACATGCTCTTCAGTATAGGCTGACGACGGGGTTGCCACGACCACAACGGCGCCGGTGGGCCACGGAAGCTTGCCCGGGGGGGGCTGATTACAGCGAGGACCTGCAGAATCGCTGGTGTGGGAGATTTGGCCGTGGAGTAGAGGGACCCACCACGTCTCCGCCGTTTTCGGTTCGTTAGGCGGCTACTAGATGGAACGTAACGGGCGACCACAGGGCGGAGGTCGGGAATCAGCCCCAACCAGGCCACAGATGGGGCCCCAGATCCCGCCGCACAGAAAAGACCGGCACCCCCTCGTGGGGGCGGGCACCCTGGCACCGCCGCCACCGCTTACGGGGTAGTTTTACGGGGTATGTTTGTTGTGTATTCGCGTTAACATACAGTTGGCATACGCACTTAGGCTATGATTTCGATTCCCCTCAGCTCCACCATGTCCTGATACGCAACTCCGTGTTTTCTAACGAAGTTGCGCTTTCTCGTTCTGTGCCGACCGATTGGCAGCCCCCGGGCCGAAAGAATAGACTTCGATCTCGCCCCGAAGTCCGGTACCGCTGACATACGCCGACGGCTGCTCAATGCCCACGCGAAACGCCCCCGTTGTGTTGTACATGATTGTGTGCACCCTCTATGGCCCGCCCACGGGCGCTGATGAACTGGTTGTCGATGATGACACCGACTGGCGACGCTGGTCGGTACCCGGAGACGCCATGCTGATTGCTGAGGGTGCCATCGGCCCGGCCTTCGTTCGCAGCCGGATGGACGCTGTGGACAATGCCGGCCAGTTCGGTGGCGGTGTACGCGGTGCCGGCGCCTCACTGCCTCAGGCATCGGCGCTGATCGATGAGGATCCGATCTCCGCCTGGAGACCGGATCAATCCACCCAACTGGACGACTGGTGGATAGAGGTCGACCTCGGGCGGGTTGTATCGGCCCACTACGTCGAACTCGACTTCGATCGCACAGCGGTGCCGCTGGAGTTTTTCCGCGTTCTCTTCTCAGACGGCGAGCCGTTCTTTTCTAATGCCGGGGTTGCCATCGACGGTACTCTGCGCTACAACCGGCGCGAGCGTTTCAGTTACAGCGAGAGCTACACCGTTCACATCGATCTGAACCTGGTGCCGATCCGGTATGTCCGGATTCAGGCGGACCGGCTGAGACCGGGCGCCGGACTGGCCGATCTGCGCGTCGCCACACCCGGAGACAACCTTTCGTTGGGTGCACTGGGGCGTGGCGGCAGTATCGAGGTCCGCAGCCTGCTGGGCGCCGGAGACCGTGAGCGGGAGGAGTCCGAGTTCCTCTCCAGCCTGATCATCGACGGCGATATCACCACGTACTGGGGGCGCAAGGAAGGTCGTGGCGCGGTACCCGTCGCCCGTTTTACACTCGACCTGGGGGCGCTGTTCTGGGTCGACCGCACGCGCCTTCTCGGAGACTTCAGCGGCCTGCCCACGACGGGAGAGCGGGCCCGCACTCGTTTCGGCTCGATCAACTACCTGTGGTACCAGCTGTCCGGTTCTGACGGCTCGCTGGCGCCGAATGGAACGCTGCGCTGGACGCCTCTTGGTGACCTGCCGGAGAGTCCGCGCAACCACCGGGACATCGTGCACTTTGAGGAGACCTTCAAACCGAGGAAACTGCGCTACCTTCGTCTGCTGTTCGGCATGACCTCTGCCGCCCTTTCCGGGGTGACCGCCGAGATGCAGGTCTTCGGCGAGGGCTACGCCGCAGAGGTCGTCTCGCGGTCCCCGCTGTTCGATCTCGGAGTGGCACAGAACGTGACCGCCGTAGACTGGAAGGCGTCGCTCCCTGGGGGAACGGCCATCCATATTCGCAGCCGCACCGGAAATCAGCTGCAGGAGGAACGGACCTACTTCGACAAGAATGGCAAACAGCTGACTCGGCGGAAGTGGGAACGGCTGATCCCGTCTTTCCGGGGTCCTGTCGACACCACGCGGTCTGCCGGCTCTGACTGGAGCGCCTGGAGCCGTTCGTACCAGAAACCAGGTCAGGCCTTCCTGTCTCCGGGGCCTCGGCGATACGTGCAGATGGAGGCCCGCTTTCTATCGGACAATCCGCAGCGAGCAGCGCAGCTCGACGAATTGTCGCTGCGCTTTCATCCACCGCTGGTGGCCGCGACCCGAGCGGAGATCTCACCGGCGGAAGCGACGCCGGGCACCCCCATCGTGTTCACCTACGTACTCAGGATCGTGACGGAAGACTCTGACCGGGGCTTCGACGAGATCGAGATCACGTCCTCGGCGGACATGCACTATCGCGGGATCCGAATCGATGGCGAGGCTGCGGCCGCCGCGGCGACGCCCCAGCAGGACGGCTTCCGGCTGCGGTTGGATGATCGACTGCGCCGGGATGCGCGGGTGGAGATCGATTTCGAGAGCACGGTCTTCGTCAACCGGACGCGCTATGAGACGGTGCTCTTCAACAGCGCCCTGGGCACCGATGTTCGTCAGCGCGTGGATGAGGGCGACGCCTCGGCCGACGTCGAGAATGAGACGGTTTCCGTGTCACTGCCGACGCGGGGACCGATGCTGCAGAACCTTGAGCTATCGAGCCCGGTCATCACGCCGAATGGGGACGGCGTGAACGACAGGCTGGATATTCGCTTCGACCTGATGCGCCTCCTCGAGCCCCGACGGCTGCGGGTTCGGCTCTTCGATCTCGGCGGCGCGACCATCGCGGAGCTGCTCGACAGCGAGGCGATGGCCGGCAAGGTAGATCTTGTCTGGGACGGCAGCACCGGAAGCAGTCGAGCGACTCCCGGGCTCTACATTCTCAGCGTCGAGATCGAGGGTGATGCTGGTGACGAACGCCTGCAGCGGACGCTTGGTGTGGCCTATTGATGGGACTCCCATGACAGATCTGTGATCTACGGCAGGTGTGACAGACCCATCTTGAGTGCGATCAAGCCCCATTTCCACCGCGGCCATTCAGGACGAGCACTATGCGGAATACTGTAGAGTTCGTGGCCCGGCAGCTCTGCTCGGGCCAGCTCCTGTTCGAGTTGAGACTGTGAGACGTCGAGTGGGGTGTTGACGAGACTGCTGGCCGCCGCCACAAAAGGACGAATCGGCATCAGCAGTTCGAGCCGGGCGATGTCGAGCGCCTCGCCCATCGACTTCTGATAGCTGGCGAGAAAGTGGTCTCGTTGCCCATCTCGGAGACCGAGGAAGGCGATGATAGTCGCCACGTCAGACACGGGATCACTCAACCCCCCATTGACCCAGTCGATGAACACTGGGTCCTGCGCTGGTGGGAGAATGATGTTTCGCGCATGCAGGTCTAGGTGACATGGTCTCGGAGTTGTGTGCTGCAGTTCCTCCTCCAGGCGCCGTACGAACTCGGCCGCGCGAGTCATCGCCTGCGGCCAGGGCCGTCCGCCCTCGATGGCGCGTTGCTCAAACCCGTAGAAGCGCTCGAAGGGCGACGTTGCGGTCGGGACATCGACGCTGGCGCGATGCAGTCGACTCAGCCGTTGAGCGAGGCGTTCGATCACCGACGCGTCGTGCATATCGCTCAGGCAGAGCGTCTGCCCGGTGGCCAAACCGGTAGAGGGACGCCGCGCTCTCGCCGCCGTGAATGGGCTCGAGCGTCGTGCCACGAGCCGCCTCGGCGCCAAGAAATGCGCCCAGTATGCGCTGTGCGGCAGCGAGCATGAGTGATGCCCCCCCGATCAGACCGGAGCAGGTCGCCGGGAAGATCTACGGCGCCGTCGTGTTCTCAGACATCCAGAACATACCGCGCCAGAGGTGACAGCCGGGCGTCGGTCTCGGGCCGCAGATGCTGGCGCTGGTCGGTCTGCTGTGCATGCTCGCGGGCGATGAAGGCGGCGTGGAGCAGCCTCCTGGGCGCACCGGATCGATTCAGCGTACAGCTGTGCCAGGCGCTGCCGTTGAAGACACCCACGGACCCGGCCGGCGCCGTCAGGTAGACCTCATCGGCATGGGGTGCCTGACGATCGGGATGCACGTCGTGGACGGATGCCGCCAGGAGATGGCTGTCCGGTACGATCCGCGTGGCGCCGTTGTCCGGGGTCATGTCGTCGAGCATCCACATCGAGTTGACCACGTGGTAGACACCCGGGTCGCGGGCCCCACCCCAGTCGGCGTGCAGATCCTGCTGGCCGTACCCCTGCAACGGGTCGTGGCCATTGACGGAGTGCAGTTTGAAGGGCCGCTGCAGCACATGCCAGACGGCCGCCAGCAACCGGGGCTGCACGTAGACGTCATCGAACACGTCGCCCTTGTTGACCAGATCCGCAAGGCGCCGCACGCCTTCCATCTGAGCGACTTCCTTACCGGCATCGGCGCCTTCGGCGTCGTAGATAGCATCGAAGGCCTGGCGCAGACGACCGAGCCACCCAGGGTCGATGACCTCGGGCAGAATGGTGAAACTCTGTTCGTCGAGCTGCTGCCTCTGTTCGTCGGTCAGCGTGCCCGGCTCCAGGCCCAACTCAATCATTCGTGGATCCATATTCTCCTCACGTCGCCATGGCAGTTCGCAGTTGGGGCGTAGGGCGGGGGTGAATCCCCGGGCCGTGTTGAGCCGCGAGGGCAGCGAGTCGGTCTCCAACACGGCTCGCGAGATGAGCGGCGCGACGCAGTCGCGTCCGCTCCATCGAGCGCTACCTATTTAGCTCGTCCAGCGTCAGCGAAAAACTCGGCACGAAGCGCTCCATGAACCAGACCACCTCCGGCATCCCCAGAGCTTCGATCTCCCCCTCGATGGCCGCCTTGGCATAGGTAAACTCCTCATTGCCACTCTTCAGCTCCTCGAGGCACTTCAGGTAAGAGCACAGCTTGTCGGCCGCCTTCACCAGCTGCACGTGCTCGGCTCGATCCTCACCGATGAGCAATGACCGGTATGCCTCCCGCAGACCCTCAGGCAACATCGCCGTCAGCCGCTGCTGGGCGGCCGCCTCGATGCGTCCGTAGGCCGACCTGAGATCGGGGTCGTGGTGCTTGATCGGGCTGGGAAGATCCCCCGTGATGACCTCACTGACATCGTGGAACACGGCCAGGGCCATGACGCGCTCGGGATCGACATCGCGGCCGAACTGATCCCGGGCGATGAGGGCCAGGGCGTGGGCCAGGACCGCCGCCTGCAGGCTGTGTTCCTGTATGTTCTCGGTGTGCGTATTGCGCATCACACCCCAGCGCTGGATGTACTTCATGCGCGCCATGTAGGCGAAGAAATGACTTGGGCTGTCCACTGATTCCTTCCGTTCCTTCCCGGGCTCGCGGCGTCAGTCTATATTCGCCGGACGGTGAAATTGTCAATCTCAGGTTGTTTTTGTCCGTTTTATAGGCCCCTTGCCTGATCTGCAAGACTACATCTGGATGCGCCAGCAGTGGCGACGCTTCCGCCATATCCTCATCGGCGCCCTCAGCGCCGTTCTGGTCCTGTGCGCGAGCGGACTGCTGCTGCACGATCCTGAAGATCCGGCGCGGTGGCTCTATCCACGCCTGGCTCTCATGCTGATGCTGTCCACCTCCACCGCGGTCGCGCTGTGGCTCTGGGTCAAGGCCAGCCGGGAGATCCGGACCCTGAGCGAGTTGGCCACCGAGGCCCGGCTCGAGGCGGCCCGGGAAGCCCGCGAGGCGAAGGAGAGAAAGAAGGGCCGCAGACGCCGGTGACGCCATGACGCACCCCGCGATTCGCCGTTCGGTGCGTTGACACAGGACCACGCCCCCGGTTATCTTTAGCTTCTTGTCCTTCGCCGCAACACCTTCATTCTCAAGCACATACCTGCCCTTGCTCCGGCCTCACGCACCGCCGAGATGACCGTCGCGCCCGCCCTCGATTCCGTCGCCCGCACGACCGCTCAGAGCGCCCCTTTCAGGCAGGTGCTGGAACGGATCGCCGCCCACGACCGGGACGTCCTGGTCCATGGTCTGCCCGCCACGCTGGGTGCCTTTCTGCTGACCACGGTGCAGCGCCAGCTGCACCGCCAGGTCGTCGTCATCGCCGCCGACGAGAGCCAGGCCGAGTCCTGGCGCGACGATCTGACAGCCATCGCCGGCGAGGACATCGTGCATTACTTCCCGGCGTGGGACGTCGGCCTCTACGATGGCCGGTCGCCGGATGCCGACGTTTCCGGCCTGCGCATCGAGGCCGCCGCCCGTCTGGCTGCCGAAGAGCCGGCCATCGTCGTCGCCCCGGCGGCGGCCCTGTTGGCTCCGGTCATGCCCGCCGCCGCTCTCGAACGAGCCACGCTGCGCCTGACAACAGGCGAAGAGCGGGTTCTCGACGAGCTCATCTCACACCTGGTCGACGCCGGCTTCGAGCGGGTACCCGTCATCGACGGTGTCGGTCAGTTCAGCTCCCGTGGCGGCATCCTCGACATCTTCTCCGTAGGCCTCGATCACCCCGTGCGGCTGGAGTTCTTCGGCGACGAGATCGAATCGATCCGCACCTTCGACATCACCACCCAGCGCTCTATCGGCGGCATTGAGAAGACGCTGATCCTGCCGGCACGCGAGGTTGTGCTCCATCGCCCCTTCTTCGACGACTACGTGCCCAATCTGGAGCGCGTCGAGAAGGAGACGGGCGTCGACCTGACGGAAGTGAAGGACCAGCTCGAGTTCGGCACCACCACGCTCGACGGCATCGAGATGGTCATGGCCATTCTTTACGGCGCCGATGCCGGGCTGTTCGCCTACCTGCCGGATGATGCTCTCATCTACAGCGAGGAGTCGGACGACCTCGACGCCGAGCTCGACAAGGCCTTGGGGCCCTCGCTCCGTGACTGGGAGCGGCACGCCGAGCGCCAGACTCACGTCCCCCCCGCCCACCTGGTGCGCGACGGTGACTGGCTGCATGAGCGTCTGGACTCGCTCCCGAGACTGCGCCCCGCACCGGTGGGCAAAGCCGACGCTGCTGTGCGCTTCGGCGCCACCGAACCGCGTGTTGTGCAGGGTGAACTGGCCGTACTCAAGCAGGAGATCGGCCGCCTCGACGAAGAGAGCTACGCCGTCCACATCCTTTGCGAGACCAAGGGCCAGTCGAGCCGGCTGCAGGAGATCTTCTCCGCGTGGAGTGACGACATAACCTTCGGTCTCGGAGCTCTGAGCCGCGGCTTCGTGTTCCCCGCCGCCAAGGTCGCCATTCTCAATGACCACGAGATCTTCTCGCGGCAGAAGAGCCGCTACCGTTACCGCCGGTTCAAGTCTGCCAAGCCGATCTCTTCCTTCGACGCCATGCAGCGCGGCGACTTCGTCGTCCACGTCGACCACGGCATCGGTCGCTACATCGGCCTGCGCCGACTGACCATCGCCAATCGCGACCACGATTGTCTCGAGGTCACCTACCACGGCACCGACAAACTCTTCATCCCGGTGGAGCAACTCGACCTGCTGCGCCGCTACTCCAGCACCGAAGAGGCCGTGCCGCTGCTCAACAAGCTCGGCTCCAACGCCTGGGAGAAGCTGAAGGAGCGCACCAAGGAAGAGATCTTCAAGATGGCGGGCGAGCTGATTCAGCTCTACGCCGAGCGTAAGTCCCTGCCGGGTACGAAGTTCTCCGCCGACAATGGCATGGTGCGCGAACTGGAGGCGGCCTTTCCCTTCCAGGAGACACCGGATCAGATGCGTACGGTGGAGGAGGTGAAACGGGACATGGAGTCCCCCCACCCCATGGACCGCCTGGTCTGCGGCGACGTGGGCTACGGCAAGACGGAAGTGGCCGTGCGCGCCGCCTTCAAGGCGGTGTGCGACCACAAGCAGGTCGCCGTTCTGGTGCCGACGACGATCCTCGCCCAGCAGCACTACCAGACCTTTTCCGAACGCATGGCCCCGTTCCCGGTGCGGGTGGAGGTCATGTCCCGCTTCCGCACGCCCAAGGAGTTGAAGGCCGTCGCTCAGGATGTAAAGGATGGCAAGGTGGACGTTCTGATCGGCACCCACCGCATCCTCAGCCAGGACGTGAAGTTCAGAGATCTCGGCCTGCTCGTCGTCGACGAGGAACAGCGCTTCGGGGTCAAGCACAAGGAGCGCCTGAAACAGTTCAAGCATCTCGTCGATGTCGTTACCCTCACGGCGACGCCCATTCCGCGGACCATGCACATGTCGCTGATGGGCGCCCGCGACATGTCGGTGATCAACACGCCTCCCGAGGACCGCCTGCCGATCCACACCGAGATCATCGCCTTCGACAAAGGCCGGATCGTCGAGGCCATCCAACGTGAAATCGATCGGGGCGGCCAGGTCTACTTCGTCCACAACCGTGTGCAGTCCATCCACCGGCTCGTGGAATTCCTCGAGGAGTTGTTGCCCCAGGTGCGCTTCGCCGTCGGTCACGGCCAGATGCCCTCCCGGCAACTCGAGCAGATCATGTTCGACTTCCTGGAACGGAAGTACGACTGCCTCGTCAGTACTATGATCATCGAGTCCGGAATCGACATCCCCTCGGTGAACACGATCCTCGTCAACCGCTGTGATATGCTGGGGTTGTCGCAGCTCTACCAGATCCGCGGTCGAGTCGGACGCTCGAAGGAACGGGCGTACGCCTACCTGCTGATCCCCAAGGGCAAGAAGCTGACACGCAAGTCACGTCTGCGTCTGCGTGCCGTGGAGGAATTCGCCGACCTCGGTTCGGGCTTCAACATCGCCATGCGCGACATGGAGATCCGTGGTGCCGGCAATCTCCTCGGGGCGCAGCAGCACGGCTTCATCACCGCCGTGGGCTTCGACCTCTACACGCGACTGCTGGACGAGGCGGTCCGGGAACTGAAGGGAGAAAAGGTCGAACAGCAGGTCGATCCCGACATCAAGATCGCCGTCACCGCCTACATCCCGGAAGATTACGTGCCGGACGGCGACCTGAAGATGGAGTTCTACCAGCGCCTCGCCGAAGCTCAGCGGGTCGTCGACCTGCTGGCAATCAAGGAAGAGATGGAGGATCGCTTCGGCCGCGCCCCGTGGCAGGCCAGATCATTGCTGCACATCATGGAGATCAAGGTGATGGCCCGTCAGTTGGGGTTGGCCTCGGTGCAATTGGAGAAATCACGCTTCAGTCTGCATTTTCCCGATAGCGTGCAGGTGGCTCCGGCAGACATTCAGCGTCTGGTCGAGAAATCCTCCTCGCAACTGGAGTTCAACGTCGGCGAACGTCTGTCCATTGAGACCTTCCTGAGAGCTGCCGACGAACAGGAACGTCTGGAAAAGGCCCGGGATCTTGTCGAAGAGCTGCTCTAGTGTCCTGCTGATCCTCGGCCTCGGTCTGGTCGGCCTGCCAGGCTGCGGGCCGGAGCGTGAAGAGGGACCCGTCGTGGCCCGCGTGGGCGATGCTGCCCTCACCGTGGCCCAGCTCGACAACCAGATACCCGACTCCGACATGGCCGAGGCCCAACGGCGGCTGTTCGTCGAGAACTGGGTACGCCGGGAGTTGCTCTATCAGGAGGCTCTGGCCCGTGAGGTCGATGAAACTGCACGGGTGCGCCAGCTCGTGGAACAGACCCGCCGGGATCTTGTCATCGCCGCTTTCGTCGACGATCTGTTCGGCGATCGGCAGATCGAGGTGAGCGAGCCGGACGTGGAACGGTACTACCACCTGCACGCCGACGATTTTCGCCGGCCAGACGCCGAGATTCGGGCCCAGCACATCCTGCTCGGTTCCCGGCGGGACGCCACGTCCTTGCGCGATGAACTGTTGCGCGGCGCCATCTTCGAAGACAAGGTCCGCGACCTGTCCACCGATCGCGAAACCAACACCATAGGAGGAGACCTGGGCTACTTCACCGCTGACGATCGGCCCGAAATCTGGGAAGCCTGTGCCGGCACCGGGCCTGGCCAGCTGTGCCGCCTCGTGTCCCTCGACGGGAGCTACCACATCGTACGACTCACTGACCGCAAGGAGTCAGCCACGGTTCGCGATCTCACGGAACCCACCGTGCGTGAACAGATACTCGAGGCCCTGGTACGTGAGACACACCGCGAACGCCTCGATGAACTGGTGAACGGACTGCGTACCGGGCACACCTGGTCCATCGACGAAACCCGATTGGCCGGACCATGACAAGTAGACGCCACCTGCGCCGCTTTCTGTTGCTCTGCTGCCTCGTCGCTGTCCGTGCTGAGGCGGTCCCGGAGTTGCTTGACCGTATCGTTGCCGTCGTCGACGACCAGGTCGTGTTGTGGTCGGAACTGAGCCTGCGGACGCAGATGGAACTGCAGTCTCAGAGACGCAACCCGATGTTCCTCACCGAGTCAGAGGTGTCCACCGAAAACAGCCGGGTACTCGAGGAGATGGTGGACGAACTCGTCGTCGTGAAGAAGGCGGAGAAGGACAGCCTCGAGGTCGATGCCACCCTTGTGGAGGAACACCTCGATGTCGAGTTCAACCGCATCAAGGACAACATCGGGCCCTCCGAGCTGACCGCCATGCTGGAGCGCTCAGGTATGACGGAGCGACAGCTGAAGCAGCGGTATCGCAAACAGATCAGACACCGGTTGCTCTTCGAGCAGATGGTCAGCGAGTTGGCCTATCGTCAGTTCATCACCCGGCGCGACGTCGAGGCGTTCCGTGACTCCTTCGACACGGATCTGCCGCCGAAGGTGTCGATCAGCCAGATCAACATGAAGGTGACCCCCGCCGACTCGGTGCTGGAACGGGCGCGGGCGCAGGTCGCCATCATCCAGCAGGAGCTCGACAGCGGCGGCGAGTTCGCCACCGTCGCCCGTCAGTTCTCGGAGGACCCGGGAACTGTGGGCGAAGGCGGCGACCTCGGCTGCTTCGCACCGGGCACGTTCATGCCGGAGTTCGAACGGGTTGCCGTCAGCCTCAAACCGGGCGAGACCAGCCAGGCCGTGCTGACGCCGCTGGGGATCCATCTCATCCTGCTGCACGAGAAACGTGAGAGTGAAATGTGCGTCAGCCACATCCTCGTGCGCGCCCGAACCACCGACGGCGATATCGGGCGGATTCGTGATCAACTCATCGACCTGCGCCGCCGTGCCCTGTCCGACGAGGACTTCGCTCAGTTGGCGCGAGATCACTCCGAGGACCCTGGCACGGCGCGGCAGGGCGGACTGTGGCAGATCATCGACAGCACCGCGATTCCTGCCTTTCTCGAGCCCTTCGTCAGCGGCCTGGGTCTGGGTGATATCAGCCAGCCCTTCTTCCTTGAGGACGGCGGACACATTCTCAAGATCAACGACGACTACGCAACCCTCGAGTCGCTGGTTCGCGAAGAGCGTGTGGGCTCCCGTATGGAACAGCTGATCGAGGATTACCGGGGCGAGATCCACATCGAGGAGCGCTTGAGCGTGGACTGGTTGTGGGATCCCCTCGAAGCGGCCGGCCAACCCGATTCTGAGCCGACCACCGCCGCCGGACTGCCCTAGACCAGAAGGCCAGAGTTGTCCATTGGCACGACTTGATGCGTTCCTCAAGAACACCGGACTGTTCAAGGCCCGCACCCAGGCGCGCAAGGCCTGCGACGAAGGCCGCGTGCAGATAGATGGCGAGGCGGCCCGTGGATCACGCAGTGTGCATGTGGGGGCCCGTCTGCTGGTGGAGACCGGAGGCTTCAGGATCGATGCTGAAGTGTTGGACGTGCCGGAACGTCCGGTGGCACGCAGTCGACGCGGCAGCTACCTGACTGAACACGGGCGGGAACCGCTGGACCGGGAGGTGCTCTCCTTCGATGACGAGCCCTGAGTCGGTGCCAGTCCGGCCGTATGAAGGCCTGGCGCCGATCTACGACTATGTGATGCGCCACGTGGACTACGTGCACTGGGCACAGCACGTGCAGTCACTGCTGCGTCGACACGACGGCGACGCTGATCACGTTCTCGAGTTGGCCTGTGGTACGGGCAACGCCGCCTGCGCCCTGGCCTCTCTGGGGTACGTCGTCTCGGGGTATGATGCCTCCGAAGAGATGATCGCCGTCGCCCGGGAGAAGGCCGAGAGCCGCCAGGACCTGCAGTTCGAAGTGCGCGATCTGCGTGACCTCGGTGGGGTGGGCGACTTCGAGGCTGCCATCTGCCTCTACGACAGCCTCAACTATCTATTGTCTCTGGCGGATGTGGGCCTGGCGCTGACCCAGGTGTACGATGTGCTTGCACCAGGTGCTCTCTTTATCTTCGATGTCTGCACGGAGCGCAATTCCATGCAGCATTTCCGCGATGTTCGTGACACGGAGCAGGGACCGGGATTTACCTACTCCAGACACAGCTACTACGACGCGGATGAGGGTTTGCAGTTCAACAGGTTTGACATCCGTCTCGAGAACGGTTCGCGCCGACAGGAGAGCCACGTGCAGCGCATCTACCCCCATGACGACTTGGTCGCCTGTATCGGCGCCAGTCCCTTTGAGTTGCTCGAGGCCCTCGATGGCTTCACGCGGCGCCCGGGGTCCGAACGCTCCGATCGAATCCACTTCGTATTGCGCCGGCCGGCCTGAGAGTGAGCATGTCCCTGCTCCCGGCAGGTCTGTCAACCAGCGATCTCGACGCGGCGGCCAACTTCCTGCGCTCCCAATCCGATCTGCTGATCACCTCGCACGTGAACCCCGACGGCGACGGCATTGCCGGGAGCCTGGCCCTGTCAGGGCTGTTGCGCCAGTTCGACGTGCGGTCCCGGATCCTGTTGCAGGACGCCCCTTCCGACAATTACGCCTACCTCGATGGCTGGGAAGAGATCGGCGCCATCGGCAACACGGCCGGGGCACGGCACGGCTGTGCTGTCATTCTCGATTGCCCCAACTTTGACCGCATCGGACGCGTCAGCCACCATCTCTCGGCCGACGCGACGCTGCTCAACATCGACCACCACCACGACAACGACCGCTTCGGCGCTGTCAATCTGACCGACGACGCGGTCTGCTCGACCTGCGAGATGATCTATCACCTGGCAGTGCATATGGGTCTGGAGATTGATCCTCCCACCGCCGAGCAGCTCTACACTGGGATCCTGTTTGATACCGGCGGTTTCCGTTACTCGCTGACGACACCGACATCCCTGGAGGTCGGCGCCGACCTCGTCCGTCGCGGTGCCCGCCTCGACCGCATCGCCGACCGACTGTACAACAATGCCACCTTCGAGTCGGTGAAACTTATCGGCCAGGCCATCGAGTCGATGGCCCTGTACCATGGCGGGCGGGTGGCGACCCTGTCGTTGTCGTATCAGGACATGCAGCGTGGCGACCCGGAGGCGGCCGTCAATTACGGCCTGCTGATCAAGGGCGTGGAGGTGACGGCTCTGTTCAAGGAGGAGTCCGAAAACCACTACCGCATCAGCCTGCGATCACGCGAGGACGTCGATGTCAGCGCCATCGCCCATATCTTCGGCGGCGGCGGTCATTCGCGGGCTGCCGGCTGCCGGCAGGACGGCACCCTCGAAGAGGTCCGCACCCGCATCGTGGCCGCCATCGAACAGGTGCTGTCATGAGCGACGCGACACGCCATCTCGTCAACCTGCAGAGCTGGAGCGGCGAGGAGATTCGGCGCGTGATCGATGCCGGCATTCGCCTCAAGGCCGATCCAGCCGCCTTCGCTGATCGACTGGCGGGACGCTCGCTGGCCATGTTGTTCCAGAAGACCTCCACACGTACCCGGTGCTCCGGTGAGGTCGGCATGTTCCAGCTTGGGGGACAGGCGGTATTTCTCGATTGGCGCGCCACGAACTTTGGCCTCGCCGATCTGGCGGACGAGATCCGCGTCCTGTCCAGGTACTTCGACTTCATTCTCGCGCGCTTTCTCTCCTACGCTGATGTCGTCACCGTGGCCGATGCCGCTGACGTTCCCGTCATGAACGGTTGCTGCGACCGCTATCATCCGCTGCAGGCACTGTGCGACCTGCAGACCGTACAGGAAAAGCTGGGACGCCTCGAGGGTGTGCATCTGGTCTATGTGGGGGTCCACAACAACGTCACCAACTCGCTGATCACGGCGGGACTGCGCACGGGTATGCGAATCACCGTCGTCGCCCCTGAGATGAACGAATCCGCAGTCGATGATGCCCTGTTCGCCGAGGCTCGGGCGTCGAATCGGTACGTCGAGACCGAAGATGTCCGGGGGGCGGTGGCCAATGCCGACGTGGTCTACACCGACACCTGGCTCGACATGGAATACTTCGACGATCCGGAGTACGCTGAGGAGAAGGCACGCCGCATCCGCCTGTTCGAGCCGTACCAGTTGAACCGGGCGCTGCTGCGCGGCTCAGACGCTCTCATCATGCACTGCCTGCCGGCTCACCGTGGCTACGAGATCGAAGGAGAACTGGTCGACGATCCCCGTTCGGTGGTGTTTGATCAGGCGGAAAACCGACTGCACAGTCAGAAGTCGGCCCTGCTGGCCCTGGCGGGCCTGCTGCCATGACCCGTTGGGCGGCGGCTCTGTGCCTGCTGGCCCTGGCGCCGCTCCACGCCCAGTCCGAGACGGCAGCGGCCGACTCCGACTCGGTGGCCGCCGTCGTCGTCCAGCGACCGATCACCAAGTACGGTATCCTGCGCACCCATCTTCCCGATTCGGAGGGGGCCGTCCAGGTCGCCGTCAGTCATGCCCGATACATCGCCAATTTCGGCTCTCGCGACGGCGTCAAACCGGGGGCGATCTTCCAGGCCTACAAGGCGCAGACGTACGTGGGCCTGCTCCGCGTCGAGCAGGTCTTCCGGGACACCGCCTCGCTGCGCCTCGTCAACCTCGACCGCAAGCTGGACGTGGAGTCGCCGGAGCCGATCCAGCGCGGCTACCTGTTATTTCCGCATCACGTACTTCTGGAGACGATCAACTTCGGCTCCGGCAAGCCCGACTTCTCCGAAGACATGCACGAACGCCTGCGGTATGCGGCCCGTTTCGTTCTCAATTTCCCCGACTTTCCCGTCGTCGTGGAGGGGCATACCGACAACATGGGTGAGAAGGAGAAGAATCCCCTGCTGTCGCAGTCCCGCGCGGCGCAGGTCAAGCAGTACCTGCACGACATCCAGCAGATTCCTCGCACGCAGATGTTCGCCATGGGGTACGCCGACGAGAGGCCTATCGCCAGCAATGGCACCGAGGAGGGTCGTCTCCACAACCGCCGCGTCGACATCGTCATGGTGCACGAACTGCCGCCGGAGGTCGTCAGCAGCGTTTCGGGAGGTATTGCCCCGGCGGAGAAGTAGCTACTCCTCGCGGCGGTAGTGGCCGCTGCGACCGCCGCTTTTTTCCTGCAGCCGCACCTGGCTGATGACCATGCCTCGATCCACCGCCTTGCACATATCGTAAATCGTCAGCAGCGCCACGGTGGCCGCCGTCAGCGCCTCCATCTCGACGCCTGTACGATCGTCGACCCGCGCCTGTGACTCCACCTCGATCCGATCCGGCCCGACAGTGAAATCCACCTCCACGGCACTCAGGTTCAGCGGATGACATAGCGGAATCAACTCGGACGTCCGCTTGGCCGCCATGATCCCTGCCAGTCTCGCAGTTTCCAGGACATTGCCCTTGGACACTTGATTGTCGACCACGAGTTCGACCGTCGCCGGCGCCATCAGGATCTCGCCACGAACGATGGCCTGCCGCTCGCTGCTGTCCTTGGCGGACACGTCCACCATACGCACTCGTCCGGAGTTGTCGAGATGGGTCAGTCTGTCCGCCATCGGTCCTGTCGATCAGAAGGGGAGGACCGGCGCCTTGTCAGCACCGGCAACAGTCCTGTTTGTTACTGCCACAGACCTGAACATAACCGTTGCCCGCTGACTGGCACCATCCCCGGCTCGCAACATCACAACAGGAGCACTCACCGATGAGCATTTTCTCGCTGGAGGATAGGATCGCCCTGGTTACCGGTGCCGGTCGTGGTATCGGGCGGGGCGTCGCCGAAGGCCTCGCCGCCCAGGGCGCCACCGTCGTCTGTGCCTCACGGACGAAGAATGAGCTGGACGAAGCGGTAGCCGCCATCGAAGCCGCCGGCGGCCGGGCTTCCGCCCTCACCCTGGACATGGCGGACATGGAATCCATCGACGCCGGCGTACAGCAGGTCATCACCGAGCACGGCCGTATCGATATCCTCTTCAACAATGCCGGCATGAACGTGCGTCAACCCATCGACGAGGTCGACGAGGATGCCTACGACCGCATCATGACGGTGAATCTCAAGGGACTCTACTTTCTCAGTCAGAAGGTGGCCCGCGACATGCGCACCCGCCAGCAGGGCAAGATCATCAACGTCGGCTCGTTGACCACCGGATACGCCCTGGCCAAGGTCTCCGTCTACACGGCGACCAAAGGCGCCGTCGGTCAACTGACCAAGGCGCAGGCGGTGGAGTTTGGTGCTGACAACATCCAGGTGAATGCCATCTGCCCCGGCTTCGTCGTCACCTCGCTGACCGAGAAGATGTGGGCTGACGACACCATGCGTTCCTGGGGTGAGAGCCGGGTGGCCCTCGGCCGGCTGGGTTCACCTCAGGATATGGTGGGTACGGTGGCCTTCCTCGCCGCGCCGGCGTCGGACTACGTCACCGGGCAGTGTATCTACATCGATGGCGGCTTCATGGCCGGTGACAACTGGCCCCTGCCGCCAGTGGCGGCGAAGTAGGAGTCACTCACCCCAGGGCTTGATCGCCGTCTTCAGCTGCTCATATCCCTGGAGAAACCCTGGTCGGTCGCCGCTGTAGACCTGGTCAAACTTCGCCAGTGCTTCGTCGAGCCAGGTGCGCAGACCGTCGTTGTCCGGGTTGGCGTCGACGTAGGCGTCGCGCATGAGGACGAAGTGGATGCGTGGGTCGTAGGGTCTCTTGGTGCTGCCCATCGACTCGTCGCCATCGAGCAGTCGCAGCAGCATGGCGTCGGCCGAACCGAGAGTCTGCTCGTGGATCGGCGGGCCATTCATGCGATACATCACCGACGTCATGTCCCGACCGTTGCCCGTCGTATACCCCATGTCGGTCCACAGGTCGTCCATCGAGGCGCTGGCCCCCACCTTGTCGATGACGAGCTGCCCGAAGTGTCGCAGGGGATCGGAGACATCGGCGAGCAGGTCTGTGAGGCGATCTCCGTCCAGGTCGGTGGCCAGCACGATGGCGTCCTGTTTGTCGATCAGGTCCCAGAGCAGCAGACCGTAGTTGGTGTCGGCAATGTGCTGCTCGACCCGACCGTCCCAGTGCTCCATACCGGCCTTGAAATCATCAGGTAGCAGGGCGATGATGCGATCTACGCGTTCGCGATGCTCCTCGTAGCCGTCGACGGCATACTTCCGTCCCACCTCGAACTTCGTGCCCTGCAACAACCAGGACAGCAACCCGGCGTTGATCCCGTCCTCCATCGCCTGGGTCGGCTTGAAGGCGACGCGACCGAGTTTGCCCGTCTCGTGTACCATCTGCAGAAAGCGGCGACTGGCGTAGGCCATCTGCACACCGGGGGTATTCATTTCGGAGTGCACGATCCCCGTATCTGAACAGACGTCGAACTTCGCCTTGTCCTGCGAATACGGCAGACAGGGCATGCAGCGAACCACGGTAATGGTGCCGTAGGGGCGCACATTACAGTAGACCCCCGCCTGTGTCCTGAGCGGCGCATTGCCGGACTTGCCCATGACGACAACCTTGCCGCCCTGGCCGTCGTCTACCCAGGCATCTCCCGCCGTCGACCACTTGATCGACGTACACGGCATGTTCCCGAACCAGCTCAGGGGCTCGAGCTTCAGATCGTGCCGGTACTGGGCCCACATGGGAACGGCGTAGTACGGCAGGCCCAGCACATCGATGGCGGCGATCGTACCCAGCAGGGCGTAGGCATCGGTCAGGGAATGGGCCACCGGATGCACCGTGCCGTCGTGGCTGCCTCCCTGCCAGATGACGGCATCGGGATACCCTTCGGGCCTGACGTCTGCGGGCTGGAACAGACCCTCGAGCAGGCCAAGGAGATCGCCACCCTCGGCTTCGGTTCGTGCAATGGTCAACAGGTCGAGCATCTACAGGGTCTCCCGGCGACCGGCCCTGAGGCCGGCATTGATGTCGTAAGTCATTGTGTTATAGGAGGATGCTTACTGCTGGCACTGTCGAGAAACTAACGGAAGGCCGGGCCAGCGGCAACCGTGTGGACCCCCCGCTCGTGCCGGGGAAAATTCGCCATTTTACCACTTGTCGGAAGACACCCTCACCTGTATCTTTGATGTTTCATCAGCAACACATAGCACTCTCCGGCCATGAGTGCTACACTCGAAATCATCAGCTTCAAACGCAGTTATAAGTATCTCCCTTTCAACCCCTTAGGAGGAATCAAGTATGGCTGCCAAGCAGCTTGAGTTCGACATCGCCGCCCGCGAGTCGCTGGCGCTGGGTGTCGACCGACTCGCCGACACGGTCAAGGTGACACTGGGCCCGAAGGGCCGCAATGTCGTCCTCGACAAGAAGTTCGGCTCCCCCACTGTTACGAAAGACGGTGTCACCGTCGCCAAGGAGATCGAACTCAAGGATCCCTTTGAGAACATGGGCGCCCAGATGGTGCGCGAGGTGGCATCGAAGACCTCCGACGTGGCCGGTGATGGCACGACGACGGCCACCGTGTTCGCCCAGGCCATTTTCCGTGAAGGCCTGAAGAATGTGACCTCCGGGGCCAACCCCATGGATCTCAAGCGCGGCATCGATGCCGCCGTCGCCGCCGTTGTGGGCAGCATTCGCAAGGCGGCCAAAGGCGTCAAGAGCCACGAGGAGATCGCTCAGGTCGCCCGCACCTCGGCCAACAATGACCAGGAGATCGGTGACCTCATCGCCGACGCCATGGACAAGGTCGGCAAGGATGGTGTCATCACCGTCGAGGAAGCCAAGTCGATGGACACCACCCTCGACGTCGTCGAGGGCATGCAGTTCGACCGCGGCTACCTGTCCCCGTACTTCGTCACCGACCAGGAGACCATGGAGGCCGTCCTCGAGGACGCCTACATCCTGATCTATGACAAGAAGATCTCCAACATGCGCGATCTCGTCCCCGTCCTTGAGAAGATCGCCCAGCTCGGCAAGCCGCTGCTGGTCATCGCCGAGGACATCGAAGGTGAGGCCCTGGCGACACTCGTCGTCAACAAGCTGCGCGGCACCCTGCGCGTCGCCGCCGTCAAGGCCCCCGGCTTCGGCGATCGCCGCAAGGCCATGCTCGAGGACATCTCGATCCTCACCGGTGGCCGCGTCATCTCCGAGGAGACGGGCCTCAAGCTCGAGAACACCTCTCTGGAGGATCTCGGTCAGGCCAAGCGTGTCACCATCGACAAGGACAACTCGACGATCATCGAAGGTGGTGGCAAGGCTTCTGACATCAAGGGCCGCGTCGGTCAGATTCGTCAGCAGATCGAAGAGACCACCTCTGACTACGATGGCGAGAAGCTTCAGGAGCGTCTCGCCAAGCTGGCCGGCGGTGTTGCCGTCATCAACGTCGGCGCCTTCACCGAGTCTGAGATGAAGGAGAAGAAGGCTCGCGTCGAGGACGCCTTGCACGCTGCCCGTGCCGCCGTCGAAGAGGGCGTCGTCCCCGGGGGCGGTGTTACCTTCATTCGCGCCATCAAGTCTCTCGACAGCCTCACCCTCGAGGGCGATCAGGCAACGGGCGTGGCCATCATTCGCCGCGCTCTCGAAGAGCCCTTGCGCCAGATCTCGGCCAACTCCGGCGAAGAGGGTGCCATCGTTGTCCAGAGTGTGTCGGCCAAGACCGGCGCCTATGGCTACAATGCGCTCACCGACACGTACGAGGACATGATCAAGGCCGGCATCACCGACCCGGCCAAGGTTTCCCGTACGGCCATCGAGAACGGCGCCAGCATCGCCAGCCTGCTGCTGACGACGGAAGCGCTCGTCGCCGAGATTCCCGTGGAGGCGCCGCCGGCGCCCGCAGGTCCTCCGGGCGGTGACATGTACTAAGCGACAACGGCCGGCGGTTCGTCCGGCTCGTCTCGCTGAAAGTTGCAGCAAAAGAAACGGGGGTCCGCTACCGACAGCGGACCCCCGTTTTTGGTTTCTGTTGTTGTTGCCGTCAGGTCTCGACGATGGAGGCCCCCTCCTCGACGATGAGTCGTGGCGTTTCAACGCCTCCGCGAATCCGGCCCGTGGCGCCGATCCGCACCCAGTCCCGGGCACGGATCGTGCCGTTGACGATGCCGTGAATCTCGGCACTGCCCACCTCGACAACGTCGGCAACCACCTCGCCGCCGTCGTTCACCAGCAGCGCCGTCGGCGTCGTCACCCGTCCGCGGAACACACCATCCACCTGGATACCGTGGTTGATCTCCAGAGTGCCTTTGAGCAGGCTCCCCTGGCCGATCACGGTATGGAAGGCGCCCGTACTCACATTCACATCCACAGTGACCGGTAGTCCGCTGTCCGCTCGCGACCGTTCTCGATGATGGAGAAGCGAACGCCCGTTGTGGCCCCATTCCGGGGCCAGCCAAGCAGACCGAGGGGCTGACCCTTCTGCACGTGGGCGCCTGCCGCCGCGATGAGCGTGCCGACGCCGGTATACCGTGTCTGCAGGCCGTTGCCGTGATCGACCAGGATCGTGTATCCCAGATCGCGATCGTAACCGATCTTCTCCACCTTGCCCGCGGCAGCGACCTGCACGGCACTGCCCTTCGGGGCCCGCAGCAGCACGCCCTTGTCGAGGACACGCCAGCTGGAAAACATCACGGGTGACAGCGTCGGCACGGTCCGTAACCCACCGTGTTCGAGTCGCCGCTGGATGGAGATGAACTGCTCCCGGGTACGGCTCGTGCGTGCCGGCGACGGACGGGTGTTCAAGCCCACGGCCTCGGCAGCCATATTGCGCAGTTTGAGGTTGCTCTGCTCCAGCTCCAGCAGCATCGATTCGAGTTCTACGATGAGCTGCACTTCCTCAGCCAGGATCGTCTTGTCCCGTTCGAGCCGCACCACCTGGCGGGCGAGATAGTCGTTCTCCACCCAACTGTGTGCTCCGACTGCCAGCAGAGCGATGACGCCGAGGGACAACAGCAGGCAGATCCACAACAGCAAGCGGGGAATCTTGTACTCGTAAGTACTGCCACCCTCCTCGGGTATGATCAGGAGAGTGAGCCTTCGGCCGGGAAGCATCGGTGATCTGCTTGTCAGCTCAGCCGAGGATATCGATCAGGGAGCCAAGCATGTCATCGGTGGTGCGCACGACATCGGCCAGTGTGCCGGCCTGATGGACGGTTGAGATCTGGTCGACCATGAGACCGACGGCTGGCGCCGAGGCGATCGGGGTTGGCGGGCCGGTGGCCCCGAGATGGGGGCGCCGTTCGACGCGCCCCTCGAAGTATGTCTCGACCCCGTGCCCGGTAGGATGTTCGCTACCCACCGCACGAACCACGGTCGTCTCCGGCGTTGCCAGGTTGGCGGTGCCGTGTGCGGTGGCGCGCTGACGGGAGTCGGCGTGACGCAGGCCGGTGGCGGCGATAGGGAGAGAGGCTTGCATGGGAATCTATCTATATGGTATATCGGCAGATGGTCAAAAAAAGTTCGCGCCCGCCGCGGCCGGGGTCAAGGAGACTCCCCGTAGACGCGACGGCGCAGAGCGACAAAGAAGCGCGCCTCTCGTTCGACGGCAGCGTCGAATGCCGCGGCGTCGACCTCGAACTCGCAGTGAATGGAGGCGGGGCCGGTGTAGCCCACACCGTGCAGAGATTCAAAGGCGGCGGTGAAGTCCGTCATCCCCTGGCCCGCCTCGACCACCGTGCGCCCCTTGCGCCCATGGCCGTTGTGCTCTTCCCGGCTCAGATGGAAGTCTTTCAGCGACACCGCCGCCAGATGCTCTCGCTGCATGGCCAGGGCCACGGCGAACTCCTCACCCTCCCCTGTCAGATGTCCGGTGTCGAGATAGGCGCCGACACCCTTCGGGTCGAGTCCGCGCAGCAGATGTCCAAGCATGCCCGCATTCAGCCCCATACAGCGATTGGAGTGCGTGTGATAGACGACCTGCACCCCGTGGCTCTGCGCTTTTTCGCCCCAGGCTGCCAGTTTCTGCCGGCACTCCTCGACGAGGTCCCAGTAGTCGACGCCCAGATCGATCTTGTAGTATCCGAGCTTCACCCGCGGAACGCCGGCGGTGGCCATCGCCGCCAGCAGCTCATCCACCCCCGCGGCCGCGGGATCGACCAGGTCCGTGTTGGCCGTGATCAGCGGAATATCCAGGCCGCGGGCGCGGAGCGTTTCAACCGCCCGCGGCAGGGCCTCGCCGACGTTGTCCGGATTCACCGGATGACCGGGACGTACCGCCAGATCATAGCCGTCGATGCCGAGACGAGCGGCCAGATCCGCCAGTTCGTCGATACTGCGATCTTGTAGCATCTTGGAGAACAGGATCAGCTTCATCTATCCCTCGCTTTATGAAATACTCATCTGACCTGGAGTTGTGACCTTGATTCGTCTGCTGTGTATCGGCCTGGGTGGCATGGGCCATCACGATTGGAACGCCGCCATCGACTGTGGTGGCTTCACCGCCGTGGGGGGTGTCGATGTCGAGGCGGAAGCGCGCGCCACTTTTACCGAAAAGACTGGGACGCCCGCCTTCTCCAACCTCGACGAGGCTCTCGGCGCTGTTGAGGCCAGCGCCGCTCTGGTGGCCACGCCAGATCGTTTCCACGCGCCCCTGACCCTGACCGCCCTCGAGGCCGGACTGGACGTCATCTGCGAAAAGCCGATGGCGGAGACGCTGCCCGATGCGGCGCGTATGCACTTCAGCGCTCTTCAGCGTGACCGCATGTTAATGATCCATCATCAGCTGCGCTGGCATCCGTGCCATCACGAGGCGCGTCGACGGATCGAGGCTGGCGAGATCGGCGATCTGCGTCGCCTCGACTTCCATTTTTCCGTGCATTCCGATGTCTGTCTGCGCGGGTACCGCTGCCAGTTGCCCCATCTCATCCTGCAGGATCTGGCCGTCCACCACTTCGACCTGATCCGCTACCTCACCGGTCAGGAGTGCGACAGCCTCTACGTGAAGGATTGGCCCAGTCCGGAGAAAGGCCAGGACATCACCGCCGCCACGGATGCCATCGCCGTGCTCAATCTGAGCGGCCCGGTGACAGTGAGTTACACCGCATCGATTCGCGAGCTGCTCGATCCTGTGGGGTACACGTGCACCGCTCGGATCCATGGCAGTGAGGGCGAACTGGCCATCGACGGTGATCGACTGCGCCTGCAGACTCGCTCGGGGCACGCCGACGGCCAATCGCCGTTGACGATCGATCCGCCTACGCCCGACCCCGGTACGTGGTCGGCCTTCGCCCACGCTCTGCAGACGCGGAAGCCGGCGCTGACGCACTCCGCCGACAATCTGAACTCTCTCGCCATGCTGTTCGCCGCCATGGAGTCGGCCGAGACCGGTGCCATCGTGCAGCCGGTGTCCGACTGGCGCGGCGTTCTGGAAGAGTGAACCCGTCGGCGACATGAACTACAGCCATCGTCGCAGCCAGGCCTGTTCCTCCCGGGCGGAATCGACGCCGTGAGCATGTTCCCCCGGCACCTCGACAGCGCGGAACCGTTCGCCGGCACCGACCTGAGCCCACAGCTGGGCCAGATCCTCGAGGGCGGCGGCGTGTTCGGTTCGGTTCGGAAAGGTCTCATCCTGCGCCGCCCTGACATCGAGCAGAGGCCGGGGTGCCACACAGGCAACGATATCGTCGAAGTCGAGCGGCAGGGGCCCGCCTCGCTCCAGACAGGTTGCCAGCCGCGGAAAGTTGTACGACCTGGCCCAGTTGGCGGCATGAGAGCCGCCGACCCCGCGCCATGGTCCCCAGCCGCAGATGGAAACCACGGCAGTGATGCGCTCGTCCAGCGCCGCACCGATGATGGCCATCTGGCCTCCCTGCGACCAGCCGCAGGTGCCAATGCGTGAGTTGTCGACTTCCTCGCGTTCCTGGAGCACATCGACGGCGCGTGAAACATCCCAGGCGGACAGACCGACACGAGACCACTGAGGGAAGCGTCCGTCCAGTTCGGTGGTGTCATGGCTGGGCTGCCCCGGTGTCGTGCGCTCGCCGCAGCAGGGATAGTCGGGACACAAGATGACAAACCCCAGCGACGCCAGATCGCGTCCGTACGCCTCCGGATCCCCCGCCACCAGGGGACCGGCGAGACCGGCCGGTGCATCCTTGCCCCAGTTGGGTGTCATGAAGGAGCCGGGCAGACAGATCACGGCCGGCACCGGCGCATCGATCCCCTTGGGGATGAGCAACCACGCCCAGACGACGTCATCCGCCTCGCTCCCGTAGCGGACCTTGTGCCGGTGCAGATCGCCGTCGTCGTGGCTCTCCAGAACCTGCAGCCTCAGCGCCGGTGGTTCCGCAAAGGGGGCCTCCCCCAGCAGCCGCTTCAGTCCAGCCCGTATGGAGCGTTGGTACGCCTCGATGTCGGTGCTGCCATCCACCGGCACATGTGGCGTCCCGACGAAGACCGCCACGGGTTCGGCGTTCACTGAAACGACAGGGACGCCCACTGCCGCGGTGAGGACACCGCTGTCCCCGGCATCCGGCTGCGCGCCAGGTGACCCCGCTCCTGGCGCAGCGTCGACTGAGCGGCATCCTGATAGCGCCAGTCGCAGCTCCAGCGAATCGTCCTGGTGACATTGGGCAGGCCGCGGTGGTAGAGCATGTTGCTGAAGAGGATCACATCCCCCGGGTCACACTCGATGTCGATGGCCTCGGTCCTGTGAGATTCGATCTCGTCGCGGCTGATCTCCAGGTAGTGTTCGCGACGTTCGTGTGTAGCCAGCCCGATGCGATGAGTACCCGGCACGAACTGCATGCAGCCATTGATCCGCCGCGCCGGCACCAGCGGCGCCCAGGCGTTGACCATACGCAGCGTTTCGACGCTCTGTTCGCTGGCTGCCTCGTCCTGGCCGTGCTGACCGCTGGCGGTATAGCCGGCATCCTGATGCCACAGCACCTCCGTGGCCGGATCATCGGGAAACTTGGGACGGACGGTGTAGTTCGGGTACAGGCGAATCTCTGGTGCACCCAGCAGCCCCTCGACCACATCGAGCACGGCGGGACAGAAGAACAGCCCGTACATCCCCTCCCAGTGCAGCTGCTGGCGCAGGCTCTTGGGCGCCCGTTCCATGTGGCCGGCGTACAGTCGGGCCAGGCGTCGATCAAAAGACTCGTCGGCGAACGGATTCTCGATGACACCATCGGCCTGCAGCATCGTGGCCTCGTCATCCACCCAGCGCTCCAGGTCGGCACGCACAGCTTCGATGGCGGCGGCAGGCAGCAACCCTGGCAGGATCGAATATCCCTGCTCGTCGAATTCCGTCATGATCGTATCGAGATCCATCACGTGGTACTGGCGCCGTAGAGCACGGGACTGTATACCGCATCGTCGAGATGTGACACATAGTAGTTGTCGTCACCCACCACGGGTCGGGCCTGTTCGGTGCGCAGATGTACGGCGAGACTGCAGCGGGGCGACGATGAGGTATTCTGCCCGCTGGCGTGGTAGGTGAGACAGTGGTGGAAGCTGACACCACCGGCATCGAGCAGACCGGAGACCTCTTCCCAGCTTTCCTCCGGCGGCACGGTGATCCGCTGCCGCTGCGCCGCCAGATCGCGGCCGAAGAAGTCACCTTCGTCCAGATATCCCCAGCGTTGCGAGCCACAGACAAAACGGATGGGCCCGCTCGACTCCGTCACATCGCTGAGTGCGACCCACATGGTGAACAGTCCTTCCGGCTCCTGCCAGTACCGCCAGTACTGCCTGTCCTGATGCCAGCCGACATGGCCCTGCTCTCCTGACGCCGGCGGCTTGATCAGCAGTTGCGAGGCCCACAGCTGCACCTGCCGGGCCCCGGTGACCTGCGCCGCCAGTTTCCCGAAGGCCGGGTGACAGACCAGGTCGTAGAGCCCCCGACCCGCCAGGTGGGCATCGTTGATCTTGCACAGCACCGCCGGATCGTACCCAGGATGTGAGGAGGGTGGCCGGCCCGTGTCGAAAGTGCCATCCCGTACCGCCGCCATGGACGCTTGGGCTGCACTGAGAACATCCGTCGGCACGACGGCTCCACTGTGCAGACAGAAACCGTCACGTTCATAGGCAGCGGCCAGCGCGGCGCTCACGCTGCCACCTCTGCCGTCAGCGTCAGCTCGGTAGGTCCGTCGAGGCCGTGAATCACCGGTACCGTCTTCTCCCGGGCGCCGCCTGGTTGGGGACGGTAGTGCACCGACGGTGGGAAGTAGGCGTAGAGCGCCGTGTGCCGCGGCCTCGGACTGCTGTTGGCGCCGGAGCCGTGTACGGCAAGGCTGTGGAACATCAGCGCACTGCCCGCCTTCAGCGGCACCGTCGTCAGTCGGCTCAGATCGAGATCGTCGCGCTCGGTAAGGGGCTTGTCCTTGTCCTGGGCGATGAGTCCCCAGTCCTGCATTCCCCACTTGTGGCTCCCGGGAATCACCTGGATGCAGCCGTTCTCCTCTGAGCTGTCGTTCAGTGCGATGCTCACCGTCACCAGTGTCGGGGGATCCATCGGCCAGTACGCAGAGTCCTGGTGAAAGGCGTGCACCGAACCGTGATAGGCCGGCTTCAGCATCAACGTGCTGCGGAACAGCAGCAGATCATCGCCGAGCAGGATCCGCACCGTGTCGATCAGATTCGGGTGAGCTGCGAGATGGCGGAAGATAGCAGAGTAGTCGCGGGTCTGTTCGATCTTGCGCAGAATCGGGCGCCCGCCCTCCTGTTCTTTCCCGGCGTACGGCTCGATCTGGAAATCGCGGCGCCGCGGGTCCTCATCGGGCAGGGACGCGGCCAACTCGTGCAGGCGGTCGATCTCGTTGCCGCAGGTGGCTACCTCCTCGGCGTTCATGAAGTCTTCCAACACGAGATATCCCTGCTCTTCGAAGAAATCTCGCTTCTCCGTGGCTGTCATCAGGCGCTCCTGTGTGTGCTATTTCTCCGCCGGCACGGCGATACCGCGCATGATCGTGCGCTGGGTTAACAGGAAGATGAGCATCGTCGGAATACTGACGATGAGGATCGAGGCGAACACTGCCGCCGATGGCGCCTCCTGCTGAAACTGACTGAGCCAGACAGCCAGCACGTGCATGCTGTCGTCGGGGCAGACCAGCAGCGGATACAGAAACATCAGCCACGCCAGCTGGAAGGTCTGCAGAGCGACTACGGCGAGAATCGGCTTGCTCAGGGACATGGCGATCTCCCAGAACATGCGCAGCTCGCCGGCACCATCGATGAGCGCCGCCTCGTACAGGTGTTGCGGCAGGGAGTCGAAGAAGCCCTTGAGCAGGAAGATCAGATAACCGTTGACGACGATGGGCAACACGAGAGCGATGAAGGTGTTGAGCAGGCCCAACTCCCGCAGGATGAGAAACTGGGGGATCATGCCCACCATGGGTGGAAAGGCCATGGTCGCCATGAACAGCAGGATGAGCTTCCACATACCCGGTGGTCGGAACCGCGACAGGGCGTAGGCTGCCAGTGGCTGCAGGGTCAGCGTCAGCGCCAGGGACAGCACCACGAAGATCACCGTGTTGAGGAAGGCCCGTCCCTGCACGAAGATCTCGTACAGTACGTTGACGAAGTTCGTCGTCAGAAACTCCCAGCGCAGCCGTCCTGTGTGCGCCAGCACGTGTTCGATCTCGAGCTCGGCCAGGGGCACCGGGATCTGCGCCCAGTCCGTGTAGCGCGCCTGGTGACGCTCATTCAACCCCGCCAGGTCGGCGCCATAGACACGCGACAGCCAGGCACGCCAGGCATACTCCGGGCCCACCAGGTAGAGGCTCTCGTTCGTCCGTGTCTTCAAAAAGGCGTGGTAGTCCTGCCGCTGGGCCGACACGATCCACTCCCGTTCACCGGGCAGACGCACCTGCCCGAAGCCCGTGTGCTCGGTGTGCCAGCGCTCGTTCAAGCCTGCCACGCTCCCGTACTTGTCGCGCAGGAAGGCGACATAGTCCGCGTCCGACGCGTCCGACCGGACAAAGGAGACGTTGAGCACTTCGCGCACGAAGGTGATCCACTCGTCACGCAGTACGGGCTCATCCGCTGCCGGCATGCGGCGCGGCAGGACGAAGTGCTCGAAGGCGGCAATCGCCTGCGAGTGCGCTTCGTTGTAGGCATCGGTGCTCTCGGTGCCGTATTCAGGAGCCACCATGTTCCGCAGGAACGTACCCGTCACCGACACGAAGGCGCGCTCCGCCAGCGGGCGCTCCGCTAGCAGCGCGAAGTACTCCTCGTAGAGCACGGACGGTGTGTAGTCGTAGCGGGCAACGGTCCACTCGGGAATGCCGAGAGTCAGCTGTGACCACGTGTTCAGCAGCCAGCCGCTATCCTCTCCCATGGCGGCCAGGTCACCGTCAAAGCGCTCGTACACCCGCGCTCGCAGAGTACGCAGATTGGTCGACGAGATTCGTTTGAGCAGCTTGGTGCCACCGAGGAACCACCAGTGCTGCGGAATGTCGGCGGCATCGGCGAAACGCCGCAGATCCGCCGCCCGCGCCGGTACCGTCGTCTCCGGCACCGTGGCCAGGGCAAAGCTGAAGTCCTGAAACCCGCGAACACGATTCATCGTACTGACATCGTGACAGTACTTCATCTCCAGGAATTTGCGCACCAGCACAGCATCGTTGCTGAGGTACTCCGGTACGACGTCCATTTCGGCCACGTCCATCTCGCTGCGCACCGAGCCGGACAGCATGAGCAGAAAGGGATAGACCATCGTCATACCACCGACGACGAGAGCCAGGGTGACCCCGGCCTGCAACAGCAGGCCGCGGGTCGACTTCGCTTCTGACTTGGTCAGTACCGACATCTGGCGTCCTGTCGAATCACGCGGTCACTTGGTATCGGCGGTGGAGAATTCCGCCTGGGACATGCGCTTGAGCTGATAGGCGGTCAGCACGATGACGAGGGCACCAAGCACCCAGGCCATGGCCGCACCGAGACCGTAGTGCAGTTCCATGAAGGTGCGTTCGAAGATGTCGAGGCCGAGGACACGTGTGGCCCCATTCGGGCCGCCACCCGTCATGGCCAGGATGAAGTCCGTGCCCCCCTTGAAGGCGCCGACGATGGCCCCCACGAGCTGGATGAGAATCAGGAACTTGATCCGGGGCAATGTGATGTAAGCCATGCGCTGCAGGATGCCGGCGCCGTCCATGGTGGCCGCTTCCACCAGCTCCTCGGGAACCGTCTTCAATGCGGCCAGGTAGATGATGCAGCCGGGACCTGCCGTGGCCCACACCGTGGGCAACACGATGCAGAGCATGGCCAGATCCGGGTCGTCGATCCAGGACAGGGGCTGAATGGAGAAAGACCCTACGAGTCCGGCGAAGAAGGCACCCACCCCGGACCAGCCCGTCACCGCTGCCGGGTCCAGCCCGCGCGCCGCGATGACCAGATTGCCCGGGCCGTGCCACGCCGACAGGATGGGCGACAGCGTCGCTCCCAGCAGGGCGACGCCGAAGACGGCGATGGCCCCGCGCACCGGCCAGGTCAGCTCGCGCAGCTGCATGGCGAGGGACAGCACCAGACCGATCAGCGACAGCCAGGCTCCCAGAGCCCCGAGCTTGACGATGGTGCCGGCCACCGGACCCAGGTCGTTGAGTGACAGCAACAGCTGGTTGAAGAACCCGGACTCCGAGGGTTCGTAGAGCTGCCGCCAGAGGAACACCATGATCACGCCGCTGACCACGGTGGGCAGGTAGAACACGGTTCGGAAGAAGTACTTCAGCCCTCCCGTGGGCACCTCGTCGAGCAGCACGGCAACGAAGATGGGCGGCCAGAAGCCGAGGCCCACCGTCAGCAGTACCCAGTAGAAGGTGCGCCCCAGCGAGGCCCAGAAGCGCTCGTCGTAGAGCACGGTGGCGAAGTTGTCGATACCGACAAAGGCCGAGCCGATGACGAGCTCGTAGTCGAACAGGGCCAGTGGTGCTCCCATCAGCAGTGGCAGGTACTGCCAGAACATGACCACCGAGAGAGCCGGCAGGACCAGCAGGTAGGCCTTGCGATAGGCCCACCACGAACGGCTGGTGCCTCCCGATTCCTGGGCCGTGAACTCCCGCCACACCCAGATCAGAGACCCGGCGAAGATGACGACGATGAACAGCAGCACCGAGGCGCCGACGCCGCGCCGCGTGGCCCATTCCTCGGCCGACATCTCCCCCAGCATGTACTTGTCGACGCGCTGCGCCGCGTCGGCGAGGATGGCCTCGATGCGCTGCAGGGCCTCCTCCTCGGAGAACTCGAGCAGGGGTTGCTGCAGGGCCCAGTTGATCGGCTCCGACACCTTGGTGTAGATGAACTGCGTGTTCCGTCCGTACGGCTCCGGAACACCCGACTCCAGCGCCGTCTGGAAGGTCTCCTGCCAACCTGAGGGGACCTGGCGCAGCACATCGTGATAGCCGAACCGTTCGAGCAGATCGGGCCGTACGAAGCGGCCGAAGCCGCTCTCGACGAACACGCGCGTACGGATCCGCTGCGCCGCTTCGCTGGTGATGAACCAGATGTAGCGCATGACGGCGATCTTCTGCGCCGGCGTCGTCTGGTGGAAGACACCCATCATCGTGCTGTTCAGCTCGCCGCCACGCGACCCACGGGGGGATATCGGCAGCGGCGCGATGCCGACCAGCTCGGGGTTCAGCGAGGCCAGCATCTCGTCGCGCAGCGTCGTGAACTGCATGCCGATCTGGCCCCGCTCCCAGCGAAGGCTGGCGTCATTTCCAGGAAGGCCGATATAGGCCGCCCCCTGGTATGTCTCGCCGTCCACCTCGAAAGTTTCACGGGCAAGGCGCAGGATGAAGTAGATCGCCTCCGCCGCCTCGCGGGAGGCAAACGCGGCACGCCACCTGCCGTCGGGGCGTCGGTCCATATAGGTCACCCCGTTGGAGGCGAGGAAGCTGTACGCTCCCCAGCTGATGAGGGGACCGCCGGCGAAGGTGATGCCGAATTTTCCCGGCAACGTCTTGATACGCCTCGAATAGTCGAGCAGCTCATCCCACGTGCGGGGAGGACGTCGAGGATCGAGACCGGCCTGCTGGAACACGTCCTTGCGGTAGAGCAGGGCCCCCACCAGGATCGACGTGGGCATGGCCCATACGTGCCGTCCGGGGGGAATTCCGGGTTTGTCCACATCCGCCGCCCGATGGATGACGGGCCACACCGGGCTTACGACGCGGTCCAGGATCGCCTGCAGGGCGGCCTCGATCTGGGCCGAGTCCGGATCGGCGAGCCAGCGGCCGTCGGCATCGGCCTGACGCTGACGCTCGTCGGCGGCCAGCACCCGTGCCAGCAGCACCTCGAGGGGCTCGAGAAACCCGTGATTGATGTAACTGGAAGATTGTCGAAAGTTGACGTAGATCGCGTGCGGCGGATTGCCCGAGGCGATGCCCATCAGCGGCCTCGTGTCCATCTCCTGCCCCTGGATACCGGGCATCATGAAGGGCTCGATCCGATAGTTCGGATGATCGCGCAGGAAGGCCCGCAACACGGCGCGCTGGGCGTTGGCCAGGGCCGCGGTACTGGTCACCGTCGGCAGGCCATCGGCGCGCAGAAGGACGGGTTCGTCTGTACCGGTGGCTTCGAGGCGCGTGGCGCCCCAGACAAGAAGAAGGAGGGTGAGACCGAACACTCGAAGTATGGTAGACGGGACCGGAGGCAGCGGCAAGGTCACTGCCCCGCGGCTCACGGGTTGCCCGTCAGCCCCCCAGCTGACGCCGAAAGCTCTGCTCGATACGCAGCAGTTCGGCGTCCTCGTCTGCGGTGAGGGACGATTCGCCCGGCTCGGCCAGCAGCTCGGCGATCCGGTCGATGGCGCGCTGCCTGAGATCCGGCGATCCGGTTTCCTCCCAGCGCTCGCGCAGGGTACGGTTTGCCAGGGGCAGCTCGTCCAGCTCCTGGCGAAACCAGCGCAGGGTGTGCTCGTGGGCCAGCAGGTCACCGCGCTCAGCCGGATCGGCCAGCAGGACCTGCCTCGCCAGATGCTCGTCGTCCACCGTGATCCCCCGCTGCAGGCGGTCCACCTGGGCCGCGATCTCGTCGTCGATGACGAGTTGTTCCAACGAGATCGACATCTGCGATTCGAGCTGGCCCATGCCCCACACCAGGTTCACCCCCGCCTGTGTGTGCAGCGTCAGCCCCATGGACTTCTCCGCCGCAGCCTGGGCGTCCTCCGTCATCCCCTCCGAGCTGACCCAGCTCGAACACGGCAGACTCCACCGCCGTGCCAGGTCGGCCGAGGCTGTCGCCATGAGAAACACCTCCGCCGACCCGCCCAGAGCGACGGCGCTCTTCATATCCAGTGTGTGGGCAAAGCCGGCGTTGTAGAGGCAGGGGCGGCCAGGCTCCAGGGCCTGGCCGATGGCGATTCCCGAAAGCGTCTCGGCATGTGCCTGGGCCAGCGAGCCGGCCAGCGTCACCGGGGAGGTTCCGCCGGCCAGGGGTTCAGCGTTGAACATGAAGGGCAGACCACGGCCCGATGTGCGCTGGATCAGTTGCAACGCCGTCGCCGTCCAGCGCAGCGGGCTGACGACGCTGTAGCCGAAGCTGATGGGAGAGTCGTCGCGACCGGCTGCCAGCACGTCGGTCATCTCCATGACGGCATCGACACCGGAGAGGGACGTGATCACCGGGCGCAGGTGTTTGCCCGTGTGCTGCGCCATGAGTCGCAGCGTGCAGAAGTCTCTCACCGTCGGCTCGAAGTCGCCCACCGACACGCCGACCATGCCCTGCACGTTGTCGAGACGGTCCACCAGCCTGGTGAGTCTGGCGAAGTCGTCGGCCGTCAGCGTTCGTCGCTGGGCGCCATCCACCAGGTACAGAGCGTTGCCCGGCCACCGGACCGTGCCCCCGGCGCACGCCCCCACAGTATGCGTGTCTCCGGTGCGCTGGCCGAAGCGTACGTCGGCGGGGGCGTCGGCCAGCAGCCCGCGCAGGACGTCTTCGGTCAGGTAGACACGGCCTGCCCCCTCGTCCACGCGGGCCCCGCGTTCGGCCAACCGTGAGCGCACCAGTGCCTCGTCCACACCGACACCGACGCGCTGAAGGATCTCCAGACTCAGCGCATCGATCCGTTCAGCCTGCGTGTCCTGCAATGAGCCAAAACCGTGAGTCACGAAGGCACACCGTCGAGGGTGGCCAGGTCGAAATCGCGCGCCGCATGAAAGCAGGCGACGATGTTCTCGATAGGCGTATCGGGCTGGATGACGTTGGACGGAAACACCACCAGGCCACCGTCGTAACCACAGCTGCGGATCAACTGCTCGACCTCGTCGCGCACCTCGTCCGTGGTACCGAAGGGCAATGTCTTCTGCAGACTCACCCCACCGTGCAGGGCGATGCGGTCACCGTACAGGCGTTTCACCTCGGCCGGATCGATACACTCCGGCTGCAGCGGATTCACCACGTCGAAGCCCATATCGACGAAGTCCTGCATCAGGTCGGTGACATCACCGTCGGAGTGGATGTAGAGCAGCACATCGGGGTTCACGGCGCGACAGGCGTCGATCAGCGCCTGCAGCCGGGGGCGGTCGACGGCCCGCCAGGTGTCCGGCCCCATGATGATTCGATCCTGCATGGCGATGTCGCCGGTGATCGTGATCATGTCGACACCGCCACGGGTCATGCGCACCGCCATCTCTGTGTAGAGCGCGTACAACCGATCGTAGAGCGCTTCGAGCAGGGGCCGGTTGATCAGGTAGTCGGCGAGTACGTTGTCCATGCCGCGCAGCATCCACGCCATCTTGTACGGATTTGGGATGCCGCCGCTGACGAACTGCCCCGATTGCTTCAGGTCGGCAACCCGTTCCTCGTAGTTGTCCGGCTCGACGATATTGTCCGCCGTGGGCAATCCGCACTGGTCGACATCCCGCACGCTCTCTGCCCGTGTCAACGGACCGTCCACCCACTCTTCGTACCAGCCACCTGCGCCGATACGATGCTGCACTCCCCAGCCGTCCTCGTGGGTGTTCTCGTCGAGCCACAGATTGCGCTGACCCGGCGCCGCCCCGGGGCGTTCAGTCCGGCGCTCCTCCCATTCCGGGAATCGCAGTCCCACGCCACAGCCGGCCCAGCCTTCCACCCCCAGTTCGGCGAGGACCTGTTCCCAGGAGTCGGTCTGGTAGTGTTGCTTGAGTCGAGTCTGAACGACGGGGTGAAACCAGCCATCGGTAGGTGTCCGATCCGGCAGCTGTCGGTGCAGAGCTCGCAAGATCCGCTCCCGTGGAGTCATGGCCATACCGTTCTCCTGTGCTTTGTTGCGCAGACCGGACGGCCCGCTCCCCTATTCAGTAATTCGAGACCAATGATCGTCTCGGCAACCAGCCTCTTGGGGGTCAGTCAGCCGGCGCAGGGGTCCTTGAGACTGTCGGCGTCCGGAAGCTTGTACGTCTGGAAGTACGCCAGAATGAGTTCGACTTCGCTGAGGTGATCCTTGAGGACCAAAAGCAGGATGAAGATCTTGTAGAGATCCTTCAGACCCAGCTTCAGCATGGCGAGCATCTTGCCCAGTTCCTGACTGATGCTGCTCTCCCCGCCATCAAGGCCCGGAATCCCGAGTTTCTTCCCGAGAGCGACGATCTCGGCAAGGATCATTTCCCCGAGCTTGTCAGCGCCCGCCCCGCCAAGCGCCGGGACGGCGCTGCTGACCAGCCCCGCGAGGGTTGATGTTGTGGACGGCGTCTCTTTGTCCTCCCCGATTCGCTTCTCGTAGTCGCATTTGATGTTCCAGATTGCTCTTCCCGCGTCCACCGCTCCACGTACCGTGTCGGGGAGATTGGCCATGATCTGGTCCGTACTCGGGAACGTGAACTGCTCCTGCACGGCTTTCAAGGCACCGGGGAGGTCGGCCTGACAGGATTCGGTGGCGAATGTGAGGCTCAGGCCCGTAAGCAAGGGGTTGTCGCGGCCGTTGAATTCTGACCGGGGATCATCCTTGTAGATGACCAGTGGTTTTCCGAGGGCATAGGCCATTGCCGTCTCTGAGATGCTGCCGTCGTCCGCGGCCCTGCCATTCATGTTGAATACCAGTACATCGCACCGCTCGATGAGCTGATAGACGTCGAGGGCGAAAATGGCCTTGTATACGTCGTCGGTGAGCGTCTTGATGATGCCAGCATCCGGGAAGCCCATCTTTCCCAGGTTCATGATCTTTGCCACCTCCAGACCGTCGCGCGGCGGCAGGTACGTCGCGTAGTCCGCGTCCTCGAATACCGTGGCGATGTTCTTTCCGGTGTACAGGTTGCCGGGCGAGAACATTGGCCCCGAGCACTACGCGATGGTCTTTGAGCTGGTATCAGACATGGACAGTTCCTCCTTCATCATGTGATGTGTGGACAGTGGTGACCGACGTCTTCATCCCTCCACCTTCACCACGACGCACGTCATGTCATCAGACTGTGGTTCGTCTCCGGCGAAACGACGCGCCCGCAACATGAGTCGATCCACCAGCTCCTCAGCCGCGATCCCTTCGGCACACGCTTCGCGTACGGTGTTGATGGTCTGCCCGTAGCCGAACATCGTCTTATCGGCGTTCACCGTCTCGGGGATGCCATCGGAGTACATCACCAGATAGTCGCCGGCTGAAAGCTGCGCCTCGATCACGTCGTAGGTCGAGTTCTCGGTTACGCCAAGGGGGTAGCCGTCGATCTTGAGTTCGGTGATGGTATCGTTGTGGACGTGCAGCGGGTAGGGCGAACCACAGGAGGCGAGCCGGAGCCTCCTTGAGTCAGTATCGATCTCGGCCATCGTGAAGCAGATGAACGTTCGCTCACCGAGAGAGCGACAGAGGGAACGATTCAGGCCACCAAAGCGATCACCCAGCTCGATCTGCAATTCCATCTCCCGGTCGAGGATGCCGCTGAACATCACCACCGGGATGGCGGCCACCATCGCATGGCCCGTGACATCCGCAATGGCGACCGAGAGTTCATTCCGTCTGGTGAAATACTGAAACAGATCCCCGCCCACATGGTTGGCTGTCTGACACCTCCCCGCCACATCCAGTTCCGTCACGCTGGGCGGCGAAGCCGGCATCAGTCCCATCTGCATCTGGCGGGCGGTCTGTAGCTCCTCCTCCTGCGCGGCAAGCAGCGCCCGTTCCTCCTGCTGTTGTCTCTTCAGCCTTTCGCTCCGTTGATAGATCTCAGCGAATCGGTAGGCCACCGCGGCACCCATGCTTCCGGTGAACACCAACATCCCTTCCGGCACGACGCGGAACGTATCGAAGACCTTGAAGTAGTTGAGCACGTCGTTCAAGATCGCCATGGCCAGCACGACGAGGCCCCCAAGCATGATCTGCGCGCCGGCCTCGAGCCGGCTCGCAGACGAAACGATCACGTACGCCCCGTAGCCCATGGTAAGCACGATCAGGCCGAGGACGATCGGCAAGGTGTAGAGGGCATAGACCTTCAGGAAGGTCAGACTGAAACATCCAAGGACGAAGACGACGAGAAGTGGAATCGTCACGACCCGCACCCAGAATGCGACCCGCGTTTCCAGTTCGAAGAACGTGTGGAGAAAGCCTGTCAGGGCGAAGGCGAACAGATGATAGGGGCCGTGCTGCAGGATGTGATTGAAGATAAACGAATCGCTGAGCCAGTAGCCCGTCGAGGCGAGCGCCGCCGCCTCGACACCGCTCAGAGATGAGAACAGAGCATAGTACAGGTAGGTGGGCTGACGACTCCCAAGATAGAAGACCAGATAGAGAAGCCCCGTAACCAGGAACGCCAGACAGAGCCCTGCCCGGCGCATGAGCTGGAGCTCGAAATCGCGCGTGATCCGGCGCTCCCCCCCGATGTAGAACTCCGGCCGCACCACACCCCCCCAGCCGACGTTGTCCGCCACCCGCATGGCGATCACATTCACAGGGGACCCGAAGCGGAGCACCCCTGGGGGGATCCGATACACACCGGGCCGGTTGCTCCTCTGCTCCAGCGTGCCATCGACGGCAATCTTCCCGCGACCTCCGACCCGGACACCGTTCACGTACATCTCATGGGCGTCGGCGATCAGTGGGATCTCCAGAGCGAGAGGTGTGTCTCGAAGCGTTTCTGCAACAAGGAAGTGCCGCCGATACCAGACGACATCCGAGTCGATTCCAAGGATGTGCCACTGCCCTGGTGTGGAGATCTCGGGCCAGGCTCGATCGTCAAATGAGGGGCTCGAGAACCCTGGCTCATCTTCCGTGCTGTACCGCCAGGTGCCGGTGAGGGGCAACAGGTCGGTGGAAGTGACACGGAGGATCGTGCCCGCTGCTGTGTCGGCCTGGCCCTGCACCCACGAGGGTGCCAGCATCAGCAAGAGGATGGGCCAACCTACTAAAGCATGACGCGACATGGGCTCGGAATCGATAGCGGGGTGAGAGCCCAGTAACGTGAATCGGGAGCCCTCGGGCAAGGTGTGTTCGGCCCGTCTGGGCTCGACGGGCGCGTCGTCGTCACCGGACTCCTGGCTCCGTCACGAATCAGCAGGAAACCCGGGCAGACCATCGATGCTTGTGGCGTTCTTCTCTCTTCGGTAGTCCGCCAGTCCCGACTCGGTCTTGGCGATCGCCCACTTGGTCAGGACGTCTCTCTCACCCACGAATTCATACTGGGGGACGGCATAGCCACACGAATCGCTGATGCGGCCAACCTTGCATGAGATGATGCTTCTCACGCGATGTGATCGGGAAATCGTTCCGAGAAGCTGGCAAACTCTGGTTGGCCTGGTGTCAGAACCTCTCCATGGCCGTGTAGGCGAACAATCCTGGGTGACCCCGAAAACGCACAGAACATGAACACGATCCGGCCATTCTCGCGAAGATGGGCGATCGTCTCGGCACCACTTCCAGTGATATCGATGTAAGCGACATCTTGTTTCCCGAGGATTCGAAAAGTGTCCATGCCCTTCGGCGAGCAATTGATGTGGCCGTCAGACTGCAGTGGCGCCGAGCCGACGAAGAACATGTGCTGTTGCTCGATCCATTGGCTCAACTCAGGGGTGATTTCGTCGAAGACCTTACCCATCAAGCTTCCTCCGGTGTTGGTGAAAATCGCCCTGTTCGATCATGCCGAAAACGCCAGGCCAGGCCCGTTCCTCTGCATCCAGGAAATAGCACTCATATCCGACCGTTCCAATCAACTGGTCCTCGTCCTGCAGAATAACCGCACGGTATCCGAGGGGAGGGTTGTGGTAGGCTGTCTGCCGAATGCGGAACGCCAGTGCGTCCCTGGCACCCTCCAGGCTGCAATCGTCCCACCAGTCCTGGTCGCCGGTCAGGACCTGGTGGAAATCTTCGAGATCCTCCATCGTGAACCGACGGATCACAAGACGTTCGGTGCGCAGGTCTGGCATCTCTTCGTCTAGAAATGACACGTACTCCCCTTCCCGTCCCCGGCAGACGCGGCGCGCACTATTCCTCGCCGCCGAGATAACCCAATATCCGTCGTATCTCATGGATCTGCGGGTAACTGATATGATCCTGTCGTAGATCGTCGGGCCAGTCATGCTCGTCGTGCAGCGGCAACCATCGAACCTCTGTGATTTCGCCCACGTCTGCGGCCTCTGCCTCCGGTTCATATCCGGGGCTGGCCACTCCGTCCAACGGGTGGCACAGATACGTACGCAATAGTCTGTAGGTGTCTCCTCGAGGAGCAGCGACCTCGAGAATCAGTCGTGCAACATGCACAACCAGATGGGTCTCCTCGAGCACTTCACGTACAACGCACTCGGTCTCTGATTCCCCGGGTTCTCGTCCTCCACCAGGAATCAGCCAGAACGGGAAATCCTCCGGTGGCTTGTAGCGAAGGATGAGCATGCGGTCCTCCTGCACGATCGCCCCCTGAAACCGTATATCTCGTGCGGCCAAAGTGGTCAGGCCTGATCGAGATCAAGTGACATGTGAACATCGCCGCTGCGGTGCCCGTCAATCTGAAAGCCATACGCTCTGTAAAACGCGATTGTCTCGTCCCACGTCTCTGTGGTCTCCACAACCACTCGTCCTATCCCGGCCTTCTTCGCGATAGCCAGCAGATGGTCAAGAATCTGGTGCCCATAACCCTGCCTGCGGAATCGCCTGGCCACACTCATCCTGACAATCCGTCTCGTGTGCTCCTCTTCGGGAATCAGTGCCCCGGTAGCGACCAGCCTGTCCCCCAGCCAACCGAGGACGAAATCGCCGCCGGCATAGGATGCCTCGATATCTTCGAGATCCGTATTGATGTGCTCATCGATCCAGCCCCAGTGCTCACCCAGGCCCACCAGGATCAGCTTGCGAGTTGCCAACTGATGCAGAGGGCTGAAGGGCGTGATTCTCAGATCTTCGGCTCGCATACGCCCGGAGCCACATCTTGAATACAGATGGTGCCAGCGCCGAAAGATGAGGCGGCCCACCGGCGTCGACTCAGGAGACGACTCCCGTAGGCCATCATCGCTCTGGACCAGTGCCTTCGTGAAATAGAGAACGAGATCGTCGTCGTTCACGGTGGACTCCATGGGTTCGAGTATCCTGCCATTGTAGGTCAGTCCTCGACCATCCGGTACGTAGCCGCGCAGCACATAGAGTCTCTGCGCGTTGCCGTAGTCCGGGTACATGCCGACGCCAATGCCAACGGTGGACGAGCGCTCTCCGACCAGCGCCTCTGCTGCCTCCATCAAGGCGGTGCCGATCCCACCACGGCGGTGCTGGGGCAGCACATTGAGGTCCTGGATTTCGGGTACTCCGGCATCCGCGAACGGCGCATAGTCCGTCTCCCACTTGACTGTGACATATCCCGCGAACAGGCCCTCCACCGTCGCCACCAGCACATGCAGATCGCCCGCCTCCTGTTGATCCAGGTAGGTCTCGTACTGAGCCACGGGTCGGTTCCAGCCGATCTCATCAAAGGCAGTTGAGATGGGCTCGGGATCCTGCTTGCACAGACTGTGGATCACCAACGTCAGCTCTGTCCGTCTCTTGCTGCAGGCTGCCGCGACGACGTCGAGTTCGTCGCTGCTCAGCTTGTCCTGGGCGACCTGGAACAGTTCCCGTTCCTCGAACCGGATGTGTCGCTCCAGGAGTTCGCCAAAACGCTGCAGATCGTCCACTGCCCGCCCTTGCCCGGGCATGAAGAGCCCCCGAAGCACCTGGTGCTCGTCGGCAAGTCGCTGGACAAGCTGTGACTCGCCGGCCGCTCGCAGGGCCTCGCCGATGAACGACTCTTCGATCTCGAAGTGCGATTCCAGCTCGCCCTTGAAGGCTGCCTCCACCTCGGCCCACACCTCGGTTACAGTCCCGTCCGGACCGGATGCGGCCCTCTTCGCCTTTCGCGCCAGAACCAGGCCGTGGTGATGATCTTCGGACAGATCGCGAAGCTGAGATACTCGTTTCATCGCGGCCAACTCCTCATCCGCCAACTCTCGGATTCGGCTTCATGTACGAACCGGGCACATAAGGAAACGCCTTCTCCACCTCATCGATGAGCTCCACACCGTACCCCGGCCCGTCCGGCAGTCGCATCACACCGTTCTCCACCGTCAGGGGCTCCCTGAAGATCCCTTCCTTCAGCGGATTGTATGTCTGATTCAGTTCGCAGTACTCACGGTTGGCGATGGCGGCCACGAAGTGAGCGTTCACCATGGTCGTACCGCCACCGTGCCAGTTGTGTGGAATGCTCTTGATGCCGCGCCGGTGTGCCATGCGCGCGATGTACCAGTTCTCTGTGAGACCGGTGACATTGCAGTCGGTCTGCACGATGTCGAGAGCACCACGATCCAGCCACGGCTGGGTCTCGAAGCGCTCGAGGAAGCGTTCACCGCCGGACACCTGCACAGTCGGCATGGCCTCCTTCAACCGCACGAACAGTTCGATGTGATCGAGTCTTGTACCACCGAAGGCCTCTTCGAACCAGTAGAACCCCAGCTCCTCGAGCACCGGCGCAAAGTCCGTGATGATCGCCTCCAGGGAGCCCAGGTTCATTCCGAGGCCCTCGTGCATCAGGCGGAACTCCGGGCCGACGGCGGTCCGCAGGCGCTCGAGGATCGGTACGTATCGATCCAGCGTCATGCCCGCGTGCTGCCAGTCCGTCCCCGGTCGGAACTTGAAGGCGTCATAGCCCTGCTCTTTGTAGCGCAGCGCTTCGGCGATCAGGAAATCGCCGCCGTCGTCATACCATTCATGCTCGACGCCGGCACTGGCGTAGATCCTGATCTCCCGCGCCGGGTTACCGTCGGTGGCCAACAGCTCGTACACCGGTTGGCCCTTGGCCTTGCCGATCAGGTCCCAGCAGGCGGTGTCGATGCCAGCCCAGGGGGCCCGGCTGTGGCGCGAGTCATTGCCGCGACACGTGAGCAACTCCACGTCAAAGGGGTTCTTCCCCAGCAGCAGCGGCCGGATAACCTGTTCGGTGTATCCTTTGATGTCGGCCGGATTCTCATAGGGTGAACCCTCACCGATGCCGATCAGCCCCTGATCGGTGAAGATCTGCGTGATGGCGCCGTCCGTCTTCCACACCTGATAGGCTCCGCAACGCCACAGGTCGCCGTCCGGATCGACGTACGAGAGAGGCAGGACGCGCACATCGGTGATCTTCAGCTCCTCCCGCGCGATGCCGTCCAGCGGATGATTACGCATGTGTCTCTCCCCCCGCAGCAGCGCACGCCGCCAGGAAATCCCCCTTCGAGGCGCTGAACCCCAGCTGTGTCTCCACCTCACGGATCGCCAGCTCGGTGGCGAAGCACTCGTCCACCGTGTCCGGAAACTCCACACCCATGGTCGCGTCCCGCAGCAGGATCAGATTGTAGCCGTAGCGCGCCATGGCACGCATGCCGTAGTCACGATTCAGGATGCACCAGTTCGTCGCGAAGCCGGCGTAGACCAGATGCAGGATGCCGCGCTCGCGACACAGCTCGTGCAGCTGCGTGCCGGTCTCCAGCAGGAAATCGTCGTCGCCGATGTCGATGTGCGGGGACATACCGATGTTGATCTTGGGGGTGCCAGGGGGCTGCGCCCCGGGACCCCGGAAAACGGCGTAGGCTCCCTGGCGCCCGCGGAACTCCGCTGGCGGCCAGTCCGGAGGAGAGCCCGTCGGTGCCGCCTTATGTCGCTTCATGTGCTCGGGGAAGTCCGGCGTCACCTTGGGGCTGGGAGCATGGACGATCGTCAGGCCCGCCTCCCTGCCGGCATGCAGCACGGGCACCACGGCCTCTCGGGTCACCTGTTCGGCCCGTTCCAGCCAACTCTCGATGAAGTGGTTGTCCCAGGTGTCGACCAGGACCAGCGCCGTCTGCTCCACGGGCAGACGCATATCGACATCTCGCCGCACGAAGTGCTCCTCACGCCAGGACAGACCCTCTGCCGGGCTGACTTGGAAGTACTGTACGGTCAGATCCAACGCACCCATGAGATGCCTCCATGTTGTTTGGCCACCATCCTTGCTGACGTCTGATGGTTGGGCGAATCTATGGCCTATGACCGACCGCACCGTCGACCAGTCCTGGGCGCTCTACGACCGCGCCAGCGCTATCATTCCCATGGGTACGCAGACCCACAGCAAGGCGCCCCGTGATGTGCTGCGTGGCACCGAGCCCTGTTACCTGCGGCGCGGCAAGGGCTGCCGTGTGTGGGACGTGGACGGCAACGAGTACATCGACTTCCGCTGCGGGCTTGGCCCCATCACCCTGGGATACGCGATCCCGGAGGTCGACGAGGCCGTGGCCCGCCAGCTGGTCGGTGGTGTTGTCTTCAGCTATGCCCATCCGCTGGAGGTGGAGGTCGCCGAAAACCTCGTCGACATCATTCCCTGCGCCGAGAGCGTACGCTTTCTCAAGACCGGTGGCGAAGCCATGGCCGCCACCCACCGCCTGGCCCGGGGCTTCACCGGACGCGATCACATCCTCACCTGCGGCTATCATGGCTGGGTTAATGCCATGGGCGGTTCCGGCGTACCGGAAGCGATCAACTCCGTCTACCACGCCCTGCCCTGGGGGAACCTGTCCCCTTTCGAAGCCGCCTTCGACGAACTGGGCAGTGACAACATCGCCGCCGTCTCCGTCGCCTGCTCCTATGCCGACATCGAATTGGGGCACCAGTTCCTTCCGGCCCTGCGGGATCTGACCGAACGCCATGGTGCGTTGCTCATCTTCGACGAGATCGTCACCGGTTTCCGCCTGGCCCGTGGTGGGGCACAGCAGTACTTCGACGTGACCCCCGACCTGGCGGTCTTCGCCAAGGGCATGTCGAACGGTGTTCCCCTGTCAGCCTATCTGGGCCGACGCGACGTCATGGAGAAGGTGCGTGACGTCGTCATCTCCTCAACCTTTGGTGGTGACACGCTGGGCCTGGCCGCAGCCCAGGCCGTCATGGCCATCTACGAACGCGAGAACGTCATCGACACGTTGTGGGCCCGGGGCCTCAGGTTGCACGAGGGTATCACTGCCATCGCAGGACGTCGGGCAGTGCCCGTCGGCATGGCCGGATTGCCACCTGTCGGTCAGATCGAGCTCCCCTCTGCCGAAGCGCGTGTCGCTCTTGAAGGAGAATGCCTGCAGCGTGGCGTGATTCTGTATTCGGTGGTCTATCCCAACTTCTCCCACACCGATGCCGACGTCGACCAAGCCCTCGGCGTCATCGACGAGGCCCTGGCCGCGGTGCAGCGTCGGGGATTGCTGGATTGATCGCCAGTCTCCGTCTGCTGTTGCTGGACCGCCGGGTTCATCCCGCCCACTACGTCCTGCGCGCCTGGCCTGTGGCCATCGTACCGACGCTGGCCATCGCCACGGTCGCCTCCATCGTCGCCCAGCTGGTGGGAGCCGATCATCTCTTCGACCAGAGTCAGTGGGGCAATCTCTTCGAGATGTCCACCGGCATGCTGCTGGTGCAGATCATCCTTGTCGCCCCGATTCTCGAGACCTTGCTCATGGCCCCCCTGCTGGCGCTGCTGGTGCGTGTCCTGCCACGACGACGCTACGCCGTACTCGGCTCTGCCCTGGTCTGGGCCATCCTGCATTCTCTCAGCGCCCCGATCTGGGGGGTGTGCATTTTCTGGACCTTCGTCGTCTTTTCCACCGCGTTCCTGGTGTGGCGGGAGGTCTCCCTGTGGCACGCTCTAGGCGTGACGGCCTCCATTCACGCCCTCAACAACGCCTTTGCCGGACTGGGGTTGGCCTTTTCTTAGGGCACGAGGATCAGACTTCGGGTCGTGGGTCGATTAACCGCAGCACGTTGCGCCGGGCCGATACCTGCTCGATGCGCAGGCGCAGGCGCTGACCTGCGGCAACGTCGATCCGCTCGCCGCGACTCGCCCAGGCCAGCGCCGCTTCCGGGCCGCCTTCGAGCAGTACCAGGTATCCTGGTCCCCGGGGTTCCACCACGACACAGCTGACGCCCTCATCACAGTTGAACTGCTCCAACCACTTGAGGCACCAGTAGCGCTGACTGCTGGCTGCTACACGTTGCGCCGCTTCGTGGGCGGTTTGCGTGTCCAGCACAGCGCGCTCGAGCGTCGCAGCCGGCAGGCTCTTCTCCCCCGCCGTCACCGCCAGCAGCTGGCGTTGCATGACCAGATCGAGGTAGCTGGCCGCGGGATCGGCGCCGACGGCGTACTGGCGCAGACCCAGGCCGGCGTGGCGACCGAGTGTGATGCCGTGCGTCGGGTGGGGGGCTCGCCCGTCCAGCAGGAAGCTGCGCAGGGCTTCGCGGTCGGCGGCGCTGGCCGCGACGTCGGCCTCCGGGACCTCGTCGGCAGCCGCACCGTGCGACCGATAGATGGCGGGCACGTCCCTGGCCTGGCACCAGTCACCGATCGCCTCGGCGGCGAGCAGGCTCAGTTCCTTGTCGATCTGTGCCGCTGGCGTCTCGGGCTTTGGCCGGCAGTGCCCGTCCCGCAACTCGATCCAGGGCGTCGGCCTCAGATCCTGCCAGGCTCCTGCCGCCCGGCGGCACTGATGCAGTCCCATCGCCAGCTCAGCCAGCCTCTGCAGAGCCGTTGCGTCCGCACATGACTCGTCATCGAGTCTGGCCCGGGGCCGCACACGGCTGGTCTTCACCTCCACAAATCGCGGGTTCAGATCCTCGTCGAGGCACACTGTCAGAGTCAGGGCCGGTCGACTGGCCGCCGGTGTCAGTCGGCTGGCCTGTTGGATCATCGGCGGCAACAGCGGGATCTCGCGTTCGATCAGATGTACTGCCGTGCCGCGCTCGAGGGCTTCACCATCGATGGCGTCCGCCTCTGTCACCCACAGCATCGGCGCCGCCAGATGGATGTCGATCACGGCCCGATGGCGCAGGCTGCGGCACAGGCGATACGCCCGCGCCCCATCGGCGGCGGCATATGTACCGCCACCCCAGCGGCGGCGGCCGGACCAGCTGGCAGCGATCGCTTCCATGTCGATCTCCCGGACGCTGTCCAGCACGTGCTCCGGGAAAACGTCGGGCACACCGAGCCGGTGCAGTTCGCGGTTTTCGTCAGCAGTCCAATGACCGAGTCGCACCAGCAGGTCGAAGGCGCTGCCGGCGCCGTGGAGATGGGCGGCCTGCATCAGCGCCGCCGACTCCGGTGTCTCCTGCTGGACCGCGGCCTTTTCGAGCAACACGACAGCGCCATCGGCCTCGGCGGGACGGGGTTCCACGGCTCCCCCGTCGGCCACACGACGGAGCCACGTGGCCAGCTCGTCCTGTCGGGCCTTCCGTTCTGCCGCTCGATCGGCGGCAGCGTCCATCTGCTGTACGGCGGCCGGGGTGCGGGGGCGCCAGTCGTCGCCATCGCGGTCGAAGTAATCATCCTGCCACAGCGCCCGCAGCAGCCCTACCCGTTGTGTGGCGTCTGCAGGTATCGCGTGGTGCAGTCCCAACAGTTCGTCCAGACGCCAGACACGGTCGGCATCGGCTTCGATCACCACCTGCCACAGCGTCGCCAGATCGACGTCGCGTCGGGCTCTGTCGCGGTTCTCGTCGACAACCCGGAGACTTCGCAGGCGATTCTCCGGGGGCCAGGTGGACACCTGCTCGCGTGACACGTCCACGATCTTGTCGCGCCGCAGGCGACAGGGACGGCCGTCGACACCGATCACGCGGTAGCGCAGACGCCCCTGCGGAGTACCGGCCAGATAGCCGCACAGCAACTGGCCCCCGCGACGGAATTCCACCACTGAACCCTGACGCTCGAGTGCCGGTTCGCTGGCCTTCTCCTCGCGAATCAGGCGAGCGATTTCCTCCCGCGCCGGTGCGTCGAGCTCGGCCGACCGTATCTTGTCCCAGCGAGTCTTCATCTCATGGGGTAGGCTACCCCTGCTGGATGAACGATGTCAAACGGTAACCACACCCGCCAGCACCTGCAGAAAGCCGCCATGAAGATCGCTTCCTGGAACATCAACTCCCTGAAGGTCCGACTGCCACAGGTGCTGCAGTGGCTGCAATCCGAGAAACCCGACGTCATCGGCCTGCAGGAGACCAAGCTGGTGGACGACAACTTCCCCGTCGACGCCATCGAAGCCGCCGGGTACAACGTCATCTTCGCCGGGCAGAAGACCTACAACGGCGTCGCCGTTCTCAGTCGGCGTGAGACGATGGCGGAACCGACTGACGTCGTCACCGACCTGCCGGGATTGGACGATCCCCAACGGCGTGTTCTCGGCGTCAGTGTGGGTGACCTGCGTTTTCTCGATCTCTACGTACCCAACGGCTCGGAGGTGGGGTCGGACAAGTACGATTACAAACTGGGCTGGCTCGACAGGTGCGCCGCCTACATCGAGGCGCAATTGCAGCAGTACGAGCGTTTCGCCGTCGTCGGGGATTTCAATATCGCCCCGCAGAACGAGGATGTACACGACCCGGAAGGCTGGACGGGACAGGTCCTGTTCTCGGGACCCGAACGCCAGGCGTTCCAGCGGCTTCTCGAACTCGGACTCACCGACACCTTCCGGCTGTTCGATCAGGAGCCAGCCACCTTTTCCTGGTGGGACTACCGTATGGCTGCCTTTCGCCGCAACCGCGGTCTGCGCATCGACCATATTCTCGTTTCGGCGGCCCTGCGCGACGGTTGCTCCGCCTCGCGCGTCGACCGCGAACCACGCACCTGGGAGCGTCCTTCCGATCACGCGCCCGTCTTCGCGGAGTTTGCCACATGAGTCGCAACATCGAGGGAATCGGCTGGCAGGCCGAAAGCAGTTTGGGCGCTATCGCCGCCGGCGGCGCTGGCGCCGTCGATGCCGGCATGCAGATTCTGGAGGCGGGGGGTAACGCCGCCGACGCCGCCGCGGCAACCCTCTTCGCCCTGCAGGTCACCGACCACGTCGCCTGCTGTATCGGTGGGGAGGTGCCCCTGCTGATCTACGACGCTGGGCGCAGAGAGGTGAAATCGCTCTCAGGGATGGGCCGCTCGCCGTTGTCGCCGACAGCCATCGACTGGTACATGGCCAACGGCATCCCCGGACCGGGCGATATGAAGATGGCCCCCGTGCCATCTGTCGTAGGCCTGTGTATCACGACGATGCAGCGCTACGGGACCCTGTCGCTGGAACAGATCGTGACACCGACGCTGGCTATCCTCGATATCGGCACGCGCGAATGGGAGCCGAAGCTGGCCCACACGCTGCGACGGATGGTCGAGGAGGAGAGTCTCACGGACGACAGCCGGGAACAGAAGCTGCAGGCGGCCTGTGATCGCTTCTACGGCCGCAACCCGCGTTGCAGCGATATCGGTGAAGAGCTGGAAGCCGAGTTCATCCGCCACGGCAGCTTCCTGCGCCTGGCCGATCTGCAGGCCCATCGTACACGCGTCGAGAACCCCGTCGTGGCCGACTACCGCGGCTACACGGTCTGCAAGTGCGACACCTGGACCCAGGGTCCGGCACTGCTGCAGGCACTACGTCTGCTGGAAGGCTTTGACGTGCAAAGCGTCGGACACCTGTCCGCCGACTACGTGCACCTGGCCGTCGAAGCGCTCAAGCTCGCCTTCGCCGATCGCGACCGCTACTACGGCGATCCCGAATTCGCCGAGGTGCCGCTGGCCTCCCTGCTGTGTGACGCCTACACCGAGCTACGCCGTCCCCTCATCGACATGGAGACTGCCTCCACGGAGGCCCGGCCCGGCGATCCGCACGCCATGCAGGCCGTTGTCAGTGACGGTGTCTTCCGTCCTGGCGGACCGGGGACCACCACTTGTGTCGTTGCGGATCGCTGGGGGAATGTCGTGGCCGCCACACCCAGCGCCAACGTCGACACCCACCGCATGGATGGCGGCCAGGCGGGTGTCACCTATGGCAACCGGCTGCGCAGCCTCAACACGACACCGGGTCATCCCAACTGTATTGAGCCAGGCAAACGTCCACGGATCACCCTGACGC